>DBQD01000036.1:145884-263995 GCA_002305715.1 Proteiniphilum sp. UBA1403
AAATTTTGTATACTGATTATCACAGTAACACTGAATGCATATGCACAAGAGAATGAACGCAGTTGTAGCATTGCACCAATACAACTATCCTGTGAATATCTAACAAATCCATCAGGACTGGATGTGCCTCAACCTCGCTTTAGCTGGAAACTACAGGCAACGAATGAGAATGCACATGGTCAGCGACAAACTGCTTATCGGATTTTGGTAGCTAGCACATCGCAACTTCTAAACAACCTCAAAGGGGACATGTGGGACTCAGGCTGGGTGTCATCGGATGCCATGCAGTTGATAAGATACAATGGCAAACCATTGCAGTCGGATTGCAAATACTTCTGGAAAGTATCGGTTAAAGATGAAAAAAACATCGAATCCGGATTTGGGGAGGTAGCTGAGTGGAGTACCGGCCTATTTACACAACAAGAATGGACAGCGAAATGGATTGGCACTGGTGAAGTTTATAAGCCGGAAGAGGGGGGGAATAAAATGCATGACCCCTTGTTCAGAAAGACATTTACTTTACAAGAAAAGCCGACAAAAGCTACCTTCTTCGTGGCTTCGGTGGGATATCACGAGGTGTATGTAAACGGACAGAGAATAGGTGAAAACCTTTTTGCTCCAGCTGTAACCGATCATACCAAACGTGCACGCTACATCGCCTATGAGATAGCACCAGCATTACAACGAGGCGACAATGTTATTACATTGTGGTTGGGAACATCCTGGTCTATTTATGCGCCTTATGCAACAGATGATAAACCTCGTTCTCCCATTGTAATTGCGCAGGTTGATCTTTTTAATAAAAATGGAAGAAAGGTAAATCGTATTGCAACGGATGAAAGTTGGAAAACCCATCCGAGTCCCAATTTACTGACCGGCAACTGGGGTTTTGGTGTAGGAGGCTACGGAGGTGAAATCTGGGATGCTCGCAAAGAGGTAAACGATTGGAATTGTATTGATTTCGATGATCGGTCGTGGAAGAATGTACATGTTTTTTCACCCAACCTCACGCTTTCTGCTCAACGAGTTGAATCCAACCGAGCGATAGATGAAATAAAACCAATCGCTATTGAAACACTTCCAGATGGATCCTATCGGATAGATATGGGTGTTAATTTCGCTGGCATTACTTCTGTACGAGTAAAAGGCAATCCTGGGGATACGATCCGTTTCTTATATTCCGAAAGAGCGCAATCGGAAATGACATTCAACCTACAGAGCGCCTATGTAATGGGTAGCTCTGGGGAAGGTCTCTTTCGGAACAGATTTAACTATATGTCTGGAAGATGGATCACCGTCAAAGGAGCTTCTTCTCCTCCCCGTTTGGATGATATCAAAGGGTGGATGGTTCGCACCGATTATGAGGATGCAACGACCTTTATCTGTTCCGATTCATTGCAGAATTGGATCTATAGTACCGTAAAATGGACCTTCGAAAACTTATCACTGGGCGGTTATATTGTAGACTGTCCACAACGTGAACGTTTTGGTTACGGTGGTGATGCTCATGCTACTTCAGAGACGGGATTGCTCAACTATAAACTGGGAGCCTTCTACAGTAAATGGCTGGAAGACTGGCGCGATGTGCAAGGAACGGAGCCAATGGTCGGCAACATGAACGATCTGGAGTGGGCTCGCAAGCAGGAAGGTAGTGGTCGTCATTTTGGTGGTGGTGTACTACCTCAAACGGCTCCCACCTATCACGGGGGAGGTGGACCCGCCTGGGGGGGTATTGTAGTTACTCTCCCCTGGTTCATTTATCAGTACCATGGCGACATGGATGTACTCAATGAGAATTTTGAAATGATAAAAGGGTGGCTTGCTTTTCTGGATTCTCACGCTGAAAACAATATGCTGAAACGATATGGCGGAAGGTGGGATTTCTTGGGAGACTGGCTATGGCCAGGAGCTACTGATGCGGGCATGAATAACGACTCCGATGAAAATCTCTTTTTTAATAACTGCTATTGGATCTATAACCTAAAAACAGCTGCACAGATCGCAATACTCATCGGAAAAACTGAAGAGGCCAGAAAATGGCAACTACAGGCTGAAGCTGCCAGTAAGACAATTCATGAGAAATATTTCATCCCCAATGATCACAATTATTCCGATGGTACAATGCGAAGTCTGACTGCGGCACTTTATGGAAATATTATGCCTGCAGAAGAACGTGTTAATGTCATGAAAAGACTAGAGCATGAGATTCTTGTAAACAAAAAGGGACATATTGATGTAGGTATAACCGGTGGTGCAATGCTTTTCAAAGTATTGCGTGAAGAGGGACGCGATGATCTGATCTATTCCATGACATCTCAAACAACCTATCCGAGTTGGGGATTTATGCAGAAAAATGATGCCACTACTATCTGGGAGATGTGGGAGAAAGAGCTTACGGGTCATTCCCTCCTACACAGTTCATTTCTATATCCCGGGGCATGGTATATTGATGGAGTAGCAGGTATACGATTGGATAGCAATGTACCGGGTTACAGGAGTTTTCATATCAGAATACCGCATCTTTCTGAATCTCAGGTCTCTTGGTCACACACAGAATTCGACTCTCCATCAGGCCTGATCAGATCCTCTTGGAAACGGACAAATGGAAGTTTACAAGTGGAGGTAACCGTTCCTCCAAACTGTAACGCTACTGTGTGGTTTCCCGATGAAGGAGGTAAGAAGGTGGTGGAGAATTCCGGTCTTTCGATACAGAAGGTAAAGAAAGATGGATATTTTTTATTTGAGATTACTGCAGGAACATATCTGTTTTCAAATTGATAATCATTCATCTATTGACTTTATTATATTTTCTTGACCCAATTGATCTATCGATAAGTTTAAATATGTAAAATATTTCAACCCAACCATAATAGCGGAATCGTATGAAGAACATTTATTATTTAAACGGGTTTCTGTTTGTCCTGTTTCTGTTAGTTTTGCTTCTGACCGGATGTGAGAAAGCTCAAACAGAAATTACATCCATGAAGGTGGAAATGCAGGAAAATCCAAATGGGGTGCCAACCTCTCATCCTCGTTTTTCATGGCAAATAAAATCGGAACTGCAAGATGTGATGCAGATTAGTTATCAAATTCAGGTTGCCTGCACGAAGAGTGATCTTATAAAGGAGCAGAACCTACTGTGGGACTCTGGTGTCATTGACAGCGACTTGTCTGTTTTGATACCGTATGCCGGGGAAGAACTACGTTCTAGGAAATCCTACTTCTGGCGCGTGAAGGTTACTACCAATAAAGGCGATACAATGTGGAGCAAAATTGGACACTGGAGCATGGCTCTACTCTATCAATCAGAATGGCAGGCGCTTTGGATTGGAGAGAACGCTCTCTCCAATGAAGGTGAAACGGATAAAGGTAACACACGACTGGCAGCACGGTATCTTCGTAAACCATTTATTGCAGGAAAGCGGGTTAAAAGGGCGATGCTCTACATTTCAGGACTAGGCAGCTATGAAGTCTATCTGAACGGAGATAAGGTCTCAGATGACGTTTTTGCACCCACGGTCTCCTGGTATCCTGGAAGGATATACTACAACGTATATGATGTTACTGCTCTGGCCAAGAAAGGGAGAAATCTACTCGCTGTAAAGCTAGGGAACGGACGCTATTTTGGTATGAGAGATTCTCGTAGGGAGTTTTTTGGACTCCCTAGGTTATTGGCTCAACTAGAACTCGAATATGTCGACGGAACATCGGATATCATTTTGAGTGACGCGTCATGGAGAGTAACCTCTAAAGGTCCAATTATTGCAAACAACGAATTCGATGGGGAAGAATATGACGCACGTTTGGAAATTGATGGATGGAACAAGATTGGATTCGATGACAGCCTGTGGCAACAGGTAGACCTGATGTCTGAACCAGGTGGTGAACTTACTGCTCAACCCAATCCCAATATAAAAGTAATGGAAGAGATCACTCCAATTGGGTTAACAGAGCTCGCCGACGGCCGATATATACTTGACATGGGACAAAACATGGTGGGTTGGTTGCGTATGAATAACCTATGGGGAAAAAAAGATCAGCCAATCACTTTTCGTTTTGCTGAACTATTAAACCTCGACAGTACACTTTATGTGGACAACCTACGTAGTGCAAAAGTGACCGATTTGTATATTCCCTCAAGGGATGGGATGTTTAGCTGGGAGCCGTCGTTCGTTTACCATGGATTTCGCTTTGTGGAAATTACAGGGTTGGAGGTAAAGCCTATTTTGCAAAACTTTACCGGAAGAGTCATCTATGACAAAATGGAAACAACCGGTAGTTTTGAGACAAACAATGAAATTATAAACCAAATATTTAAAAATGCTTATTGGGGAATTCGTGGGAACTATAGGGGTATGCCGACGGACTGTCCTCAGCGTGACGAACGTCAAGGCTGGCTAGGAGATCGTGTCACAGGTTGCTTTGGTGAAGCATTTCTATTTGACAATGCATTGTTATATAGCAAATGGTTGCAGGATATTGAGGATTCTCAAAGTTCTGAGGGAAGTATTTCTGTTGTATCTCCTCGTTATTGGAGTTTCTACAACGACGATGTGACCTGGCCTGCAGCCTTTTTTTACGGTGCAAAAATGTTGTGGCACCAGTATGGTGATACTGCTCCAATATTCCGGCACTACACATCGATGAAACGCTACCTGGAACACATTCAACAGGTGTCGATGCAAGATTACATCATCACAAAAGACTCCTATGGCGACTGGTGTATGCCTCCCGAAAGTCCGGAGTTAATCCACTCGGCCGATCCTTCACGTAAAACTGCAGGAGCCGTGTTGAGTACCACTATGTATTATAGTCTGCTAAATATGATGTGTGAATTTGCGGAAGCTACCAACAATCGTGAAGACATACCTGGATTTCTTGCATTGGCAGATAAAATCAAACAAGCCTATAACCGTACATATTTTAATGCTGATTCTGCTAGATATGACAACAATACAGTCACAGCTAACATGCTCTCACTGCAACTTGGACTGGCACCAAGAGAATCAAAAGAAGCAATTTTTGATAACATTGTGAAGAAAACAACAAACGATTTTGGGAGCCATGTCAGTACAGGTGTGCTGGGTATCCAACATCTGATGCGAGGACTCACCCAGCATGGAAACGTGGATTTGGCGTACAAAATTGCCACCAACACTTCGTATCCCAGTTGGGGATATATGATTGAAAAAGGCGCAACTACCATTTGGGAATTATGGAACGGAGACACGGCAGACCCAGCCATGAACTCAGCGAACCATGTGATGCTTTTGGGTGATCTGCTGATTTGGTATTACGAAGATTTGGCAGGCATAAAAAACTATCCGGGCACTGTCGCATATAAGAATCTGATTATGGAACCTCATTTTCCAGAAGGATTGACACATGTTAAAGCTTCGTATAACTCTGTATATGGTGAAATAAGAAGTGAATGGAGAAAAACGGACAACTCCTTTAGTTGGGAAATAACCATTCCTGCCAACACATCGGCTACAGTTAGACTACCCCTGTCTATGAATATAGCTACACCAGAAAGTGAAGGCGCTAGGAGTATAATACTTACTGACACCCATATTGAAATAGAATTGGGTTCAGGGACTTACTTCCTCAAGGGTAGTTACTGAATTCAACTAAAAATTGGGGTTAAACCCATGTATAGCATCCTTTAGTAGTTTTTTCTACTGCTAAAGGATGCTATTTTTTATTTGCAAAAGAATTGCCTCCTTGTGATTATTTATAATGAATTTAATTTACATCATTATCAATCTATCTTTTAGGCGTTTAACTAAATACACTTGTTTCATAACATTAAAATACCAATATTTGCAAAAAGCCGATTGATTCCATGTCTAAATAGAGAAAATTTCCAAGTTGTCGAAATACATAAACCAATGAGTATAATTTATTAATCAACTTTTTTCAACATGAAGAATCCACATTTTATTATTCTATCGTTACTTAGCCTCCTCATAATAGCATGCGAAGGAGAACCAATTGACCCTAATCGAGTAGGTAATAGCATAAAAGTGACTGCAAATATTGAAGGTGTGAAAACACGTCTTACAGGTTCAACATGGGATAAAGGGGATGGTATTGGCATCTATATGGTAAAGTCGGGTGTTCCCCTCAATAAATCAGCATTGGTAAAGAATGCTCATTACGAATATGATGAATCAGGCATTTTTACACCCAAAAATAAGTCACAAACTATTTATTTACCACTCAACGGTTCAGATGTAGATTTTATTGGCTACTATCCCTATCGTGAAGGTTTGACCGACTTCAACTACTCAATTGACTTGACGGTACAATCGAATCAAGCTGAACTCGACTTCATGTATGCAGACAACGTGAGAGCAAAAAACATGTCCAATAACAATGTGGACATGATTTTCTCGCATCAACTTTCAAAAATCGTTTTGGAAATTACTCATTATAGAAACATTGACTTGAGTGATATATCGGTTATTCTTACAAACGTGCCCACTAAAGCTTCTATTAATCTCGAAAATGGAGTACTCACCAGTTCACCTGAAACAGAAGACATAGCTTTAGCCGTTAACAAGGAGGGGAGTGTTGCTGAAGCAATTCTATTACCGGGAAGTGATCTTTCGCAAAGTACACTTTGGTTCGTAATCGGTGAGAAAGAACAGGTTTTTAAGTCGACATTACCTTCAAATATTACATCGAAACCATTGGCTTCATCCACTTTACACAAAATGAACGCCACACTCCACATTGGCGATGAAAAAAGAGCAGAGATCAGTTCGGGAAGTATTATTCCCTGGATTACACCACCTTCTGAGACGATTAATGTAGAACAAACTTTGACTGATCCTCCTTCGATAAAAGGAACAATAAGCGACCCCTACACGGTAGCGCAAGCTATTGATTCACAAGGAAAAAATGATGTCTGGGTTAAAGGATATATTGTGGGAGCTTTTAACAGTTCAATCAATAAATTTGTCACCGATAGCACTGGGAGTGTGAGAACAAATATAGCACTTGCAGATGATGTGAATGAAACCGTGATTAGCAAAATGATACCTGTGAATTTCACAACTTCGGCAATGAAAAAAGCTTTAAATATTGTAGATAACCCGACAAATCTAACAAAATATGTATACATCAGAGGTGATTTTGCCACCTATTATTCAGTTGCAGGAGTAAGAAATGTTGATGCTTATAAGTTTATTGATTAAAAATGTAAACAAAATGGTATATACGACTGTTTGCTGATAATACATATAAAAGAATGAGCAAAACAGCCTGCAAAAATATAAACTTGATAGCAATCGAAGAAGCAAAATTCATTTGTAAGAAGTGCAATGTAATGGTGAAAAAGGAAAAATATGCCTGTAAACCAAAAGAATTAAAAAAGGGAGATTAAATGATTGTTTAATCTCCTTTTAGAAATAAAATGTTGTTAAGGAATATTCTCATCCATACTCTTCTATCTGGGAAACAGATGATAGATACAGTAAATTGACTACAAATTGATTTTTTTTACTGCTTTGGAATTAGTTAGATTTTCTCTTTGAAAGTGCCTCCGAAATAGCTGTCTCTACGATTGGAGCCATGATGGCATAACCCGCCTTATTTGGATGCACGCCATCTTCAGAAAGTTCCTTGGGAAGACCATTGCGTTCATCTACCATAGCAGTAAAGTAATCACAATAAACAACTCCATGTGATATTGCATACTGCTTAATGCGTTTGTTCAATTCAACAATCTTCGGAGCAGGATCTAAACCCCTTCGCCAAGGAAAATCGTATGCGGGTAGTACAGAACAAAGTACCACTTGAATACCGTGGCACTGTGCCAATTCTGTCATAGAATGAATATTGTCTTCAATCATCTCTAAGGTAGAAGGGCCTGTGTTACCTGCAATGTCATTTGTTCCGGCCAAGATAACAACCACCTTTGGTTGAAGCTGTATAACATCCTGCCTGAAACGGAGCAGCATCTGAGGGGTGGTCTGACCACTTATACCCCTGTTAATATAAGGTCGATTGGAAAAAAAATCCGGAACAAGTTCAATCCACCCTTGTGTGATGGAATTGCCCATGAAAACGACTCTGTTCTCTTCTGCTTGAACAGGGGGAAGTTTTTGATTGTCTTCTCTGAAACGATTCAGATTTGCCCAGTCCTGAGCATCAACAAAAGGTAGAAAAAACATAACTGCTACGATCAAAAGAAATAGTTTTTTTGTATTCATCGTGTTCATTATTTCGTTGTGTACATATATAAATCAGAGTTATCAAATTTAGTACTAAAAATAGTAATAAAATCATCCTCGAAGACCTGTTCGTCGGTCTTTTCGGTCGATTGGTCGATAAATAGACCTAAAAAAACTAAAATAGGATGATCCCACCAAGCAAGGTCGATTTAAAATAGGTAATTTTGGGCAAATTTGTTTTATCGACATGACGAAAAAGAGCAAAATCATTGTAATTGGCTCCATCGCCCTTCTGATACTGGGAATGGCTTTCTTCCCAAAGATCAAGCAGTTGTTGACCTCTGGTGGTTCTGATGGTGCTTCTGTTCAGCGTGTTCCGAGCTTTGGAAGTAACAGATCGGAACTGGTAGTAAATGCTACAATTTTACAACCTCAAACACTTAATAACCAGTTTGGAATCACGGGTGTTTTACTACCAGATGAAGAGGTAGACTTAACGTTTGAGTCATCTGGAAAAATCACCAATATTTATTTTCAGGAAGGAACTTTTGTGAAAAAGGGTGATCTGTTAGCAAAAGTAAACGATGCTCCCTTGCAGGCTGAACTGAAAAAGCTGGAAGCACAACTTCCATTAGCTGAGGATCGTCTGTTCCGGCAGCAGACTCTTCTCGAGAAAGATGCCATCAGCCAAGAAACCTACCAATCGGTGTTCACTCAACTGGAGACATTGAAAGCTGATATTGAACTGGTAAAATCACGTATCCGCCAAACAGAATTGCGAGCTCCTTTTGACGGCATGATCGGGTTGAGGCAAGTAAGTGAAGGGGCTTATGCATCTCCCAATGTGGTGATTACCAATTTAACAAAAATATCCCCTCTTAAAATTGAGTTCTCGCTTACGCAAAACTTCGTGAACAAAATAAAACCGGGTACCGAGATCATTTTCAAGGTGGAGAATGACTTGGACGAATATACTGCTTCGGTGTACGCTGTGGAATCGAGACTTGATGTGAAGACGCTCAGCCTCTTTGCAAGGGCACTTTATGCAAATGAAAACAACAAAATTAAGCCGGGTCAATCCGCTTCTGTTCGAATAAAACTCGATGAAATTAACAATGCAATCGTAATACCGAGCATTGCCACGGTGAAGGAGATGGGACGAGACATTACCTATGTTTATGAAAATGGGAAAGCGAAAGAAGTGCAAATTATTACTGGAATGCGTACTGCATCCTCTGTCGAAGTCGTAAATGGCCTTTCTGTGGGAGACACGCTGCTTACGACAGGTGTAATGCAATTACGGACCGGTATGCCGGTAAGAATTGATAGAATGGTTCCTAACAGCGCAGATTGATTATAAAATGAACTTTTCAGAACTGAGTATTAAACGACCGGTATTGGCCACAGTGATGGTGTTGATCATCATTATCTTTGGTTTGATAGGCTATACAAATCTGCCGGTGCGTGAGTACCCTAGCGTGGATAACCCCATCATTACGGTGCAGGTTTCCTACCCTGGCGCCAATGCCGAAGTAATTGAGAATCAAATAACTGAACCTCTAGAGCAAAATATTAACGGTATACCCGGTATCCGTTCGCTTACGAGTCGTAGTAGCCAAGGAAGTTCCCGTATCACGGTGGAATTTGAGCTGAGTGTTGACATGGAGACGGCTGCTAACGACGTAAGAGATAAGGTCTCTATAGCACAACGCTATTTGCCTCGTGATACAGACCCACCTACGGTATCGAAAGCTGATGCAGACTCCGATCCAATCATGCAGATTACGGTGCAAAGTCCGAACCGCTCGATGCTGGAGCTCTCGGAAATTGCAGACCTCACCGTAAAAGAGCGTTTGCAGACCATTTCGAATGTTAGTGCTGTCGAAATTTGGGGTGAATATCGCTATGCCATGAGATTGTGGCTCGATCCATTACGCATGGCAGCTTTCAACATTACTCCCATGGACATCAAGAATGCTCTTGATCGAGAAAATGTGGAACTTCCTGCTGGTAGTATCGAGGGTGATCATATATCGCAATCAATCCGCACCATGGGATTGATGCAGACGCCCGAGGATTTCAACAACCTGATTCTTATTGAAGACAATTTTAGAATCGTACGATTCAAAGATGTTGGCTATGCTGAGTTGGATGCAGCAGACAGACAAAATATTCTCCGCAGGAATGGGATACCTATGGTGAGCTGTGTAATTGTTCCACAACCTGGAGCCAACCACATCAACATAGCTGATGAGGTAAGGTTGAGAATGGAACAAATGAAAAAAGATCTGCCTGAGGATGTTATACTTGATGTGGCCTTTGATAATACCAAGTTTATAAGGGCCTCTATTAATGAAGTAAAAAGTACCGTGATTGAAGCATTTCTTCTTGTTGTATTTATTATCTTCGTTTTTCTTCGAAACTGGCGTGTGACATTAATCCCAACATTGGTAATACCCATATCTCTTATTGGCATCTTCTTTGTAATGTACCTTGCTGGTTTCTCTATTAACGTACTGTCAATGCTTGCTGTGGTACTTTCCGTTGGACTTGTGGTGGACGATTCGATTGTAGTGACTGAAAACATCTTCCAGAAAATTGAGTCGGGAATGGACCCTGAAGAAGCATCAATCATAGGATCCAAAGAAATTTTCTTCGCAGTGGTATCTACCACAATTACGTTGGTTGCTATCTTTTTTCCTATCGTGTTTCTGGAAGGTATGACCGGTCGTTTGTTCCGTGAATTCAGTATTGTGATTTCGGGAGCAGTGATCATTTCAGCCTTTGTCGCTCTTTCTTTCGTACCGATGCTTTCCTCCAAATTACTGAAAAGCAATAAGAAGAAAAGTTGGTTTTACAATAAAACAGAGGTGTTTTTTATCGGGATGAACCATTTTTACGAAAAATATCTTCGATCATTTCTACAACATAAGTGGTATGTTATTCCTATCCTACTCATTTCGACTGTATTAATTATCATTTTATGGAGAATCATCCCTGCTGAAATGGCACCGTTGGAAGACCGCTCCCAAGTAACGATAAGAAGTACAGCCCCTGAAGGAGCTACATTTGAGTTTGTTAGAGATTATACAGATCGTATTTCGGAGATTGTCGACTCAATAGCACCCGAAAGAGAATCGAACATCGTATTTACTCGCAGCGGCTTTAGCATGATACGTCTTGTTCTTCCAGATATGACCGAACGTGAACGGTCGCAAATGGAGATTGCCGCAGAAATTACTCGTGGCGTTCGCAATGAAACTGCAGCGCGTGCATTCGTGCAACAACAATCGACTTTCGGTGGACGCCGTGGCGGTATGCCCATTCAATATGTTTTACAAGCACCCAACATTGAGAAACTACGGGAATTTCTTCCTCCACTCATGGAGAAGGTCAACCAAAGTCCCTACTTCCAAATGGCCGATGTAGATCTTAAGTTCACGAAACCGGAAACTAGAATCATTATCGATCGTGACAAAGCAGCAGTGCTGGGTGTGAGCACACGTGATATCGGACAAACACTTCAGTATGCACTCAGTGGTCAACGTATGGGTTACTTCTATATGAACGGAAAACAGTATCAGATTCTTGGGGAAATTAATAGACAGCAACGAAATACTCCTGTCGATCTAAAGACTATTTACATTAAAAACAACATCGGGCAAATGATTCAAATGGATAACTTAGTGAAATTGGAAGAGTCTGTAGCTCCACCAACACTAAGTAGGTACAATCGTTTTAGTTCAGCGACATTAACTGCTGGCTTAGCTCCTGGTTATTCACTGGGTGAAGGACTAGAAGAAATGGACCGTATAGCGGCCGAGGTGCTCGATGATAGCTTTAGAACTGCTCTGGAGGGGGAATCGAGAAACTTCAAAGAGAGCTCCTCTAGCCTTTTATTTGCTTTTGGTCTGGCAATTGTCTTGATTTTCCTTATCATGGCAGCACAGTTTGAAAGCTTTAAAGACCCCTTTGTGATAATGTTCTCTGTGCCTATGGCTCTCTTTGGAGCACTACTGTTCATGTGGATTTTTGGGATAACAATGAACATCTACAGTCAGATCGGGATTATCATGCTCATCGGCCTTGTCACCAAGAATGGAATTCTGATTGTAGAGTTTGCCAACCAACGTCAACAAGCAGGACTCAACAAGCATAATGCAATTGTTGAAGCAGCTGTTCAACGTTTGCGACCCATTCTTATGACAAGTATTTCAACCATCTTGGGATTGTTGCCGCTTGCATTTGCAACTGGCGAAGGAGCCAATGGCCGTATTGCCATGGGTACGGCTGTGGTTGGTGGACTGCTGATTTCTACACTGCTTACCCTTTTTGTGGTACCAGTGATGTATACGTATCTTTCTACAGACCGGGAAATGAAAGTGAAAAAAAAATTAGAAGATAAATTGCATAATGTTTAAACGAATCATTATCATAGGGTTATTTACCTTTTTGCTTTTGCCTACCCTTTTGTTATCGCAAGAGGTGATGACGCTCCAGGATTGTCTTCGTAAAGGGTTGGAGAACAATTATGATTTACAAATCACTCGTAACGAAGCTTTGATCTCCGATAATAATGTTACACTTGGCAATGCGGGATATTTACCGAGTGTGTCATTAAGCAGCGGGTACAACCAGCGCATCAGCAACAGCGATCAGTTTACAAGAGATGGTGGTGAAACGGTACAGACTCGCAATGCTTCAACAGGAACAACCGATGCGGGAATAAACCTCAACTGGACACTTTTTGAAGGATTCCGTGTACAAACTAACTATAAACGTCTGCAAGAGCTTCAGTCTATCGGAGAACTAAATAGCCGTTTGGCAATAGAAAACTTTATTGCAAACCTCACTGCTGAATATTATAATTACGTACAACAGCTGTTGAGACTAAACAACCTAAAATATGCAGTGGCGCTCTCAAAAGAACGACTACGCATTGTGGAGGCACGTTATCAAGTGGGGTCTCTTTCGCGACTCGACTTGCAACAGGCTCGGGTATACTTCAATGCCGACAGTTCTCAGTTGATTCAACAATATGAAATACTACACCGCTCACGTATCATGCTAAATGAAATGATGGGTGGAGATGTGGATTACATCTTTACGGCACAGGATAGCACCATTCTATTCGATGCATCACTTTCAAAAGAACAATTACTCGATGCCACATTAAACTACAACACCGGATTGCTTCTCACTGAAAAAAACAAACTGCTGAGTGAACTAGAACTAAAAAATCTTCAGAGTCGCAAATATCCTTATCTTCGTCTAAATGGAGGATATGGTTTTACTCATTATGATTATAGCAGTGGCACTTTCGACAGGCAACGGACTTGGGGTCCAACTTTCGGTGTAACATTAGGATATACACTCTTCGACGGTTTCAACCGCAAAAGGGAGCAACAGAATGCGAAAATAACCATTCAAAACAGGGAACTTCAAATTGAGCAGCGGAAATTAGCTTTGCAAAGCGACTTTGCCAATATGTGGATTGCTTACCAGAACAACATGGAGCTGACTATCCTCGAAACAGAAAGTCTCGAAAATGCAGAGCTCAATTACGAGATCGCGATGGAGCGTTATAAGATTGGCGACTTGTCTGGACTTGAATTGCGTGAAGCTCAAAATAGTTTGTTAGAAGCTGAACAACGTCTGCTCACTGCACAATACAATACCAAGATGTACGAAATTTCACTGTTACAGATTAGTGGGAAAATAGGGAAGTATTTAGAGTAAAAAATAGGAATCTACCTTTATTTATATCAAAACCTTTTTTACTTACGAACAGTAAATTGATATTTTTGTACCTCATAAATTCAACGCTCTCTTTGACAAGAAAGTCTGAATTACTCCTCGCACCAATAAATATAGAATAAAAGAGAACCAAAGACCGTTGTTTCCCCATAAGGGAGTCAAAATGTAATAACTCGTAAAGAAGACCAAAGCAGAAATAATCATTGTATTGCGCATTTCTTTCGATGCTGTTGCTCCAATAAAGATACCGTCCCATAAGAATGCAGCAAAGCCGGCTAAAGGGATGAGCAACGTCCAAAACAAGTACGTTTTGGTGCTTTCAATTATTTGACTGTCATTTGTCAGTATCTGCAAAATCTGTTCCGGAAAGATCAGGTAAAGGAGCATGGCTGTAATGCTCACACTTATACCCCAGAAAAAAACACGCTTGATCATTACCATCATATGAAATGGACTTTTTGCTCCCACATATCTGCCAGTAAGAGCTTCTGCAGCATAGGCAAACCCATCCATGAAGTAGGAGAAAAGCATAAAGAACTGCATTAACAGAGCATTCACCGCGAGAATTGTCTCTCCCATTCCCGAGGATGCAAAGGTAAAAAAGGTTGTAACAAGTGTCAACAGAAAAGCTCGGACAAAAACATCTGCATTGACTTTAAAATATAACTGAATCGATTGCCTATTCCATATCGTTTTTCGGTGTATATATTTTCGTAAGCGTCGATAATAGCGCCACCACAACAAGATGGCAACAAGAAAGGAGATGAACTGTGATAACACAGTACCAAGTGCAATACCTATTATCTTCATTCCGAAGACAAAGACA
Source organism: Proteiniphilum sp. UBA1403 (assembly GCA_002305715.1). Classification (GTDB taxonomy): domain Bacteria; phylum Bacteroidota; class Bacteroidia; order Bacteroidales; family Dysgonomonadaceae; genus Proteiniphilum. The sequence continues at coordinate 160,648 of DBQD01000036.1, forward strand.
AAAAGTGCACTCAACAAAATGTTCAATACATTGTTCAGAATTGCCACAATCATTGGGTACTTTGCATTTTGCATACCGATAAACCATCCCTTTAAAGCATACAATCCCAGAACAGCCGGTGCACCCCATATTACGATGCGAAAATATGTCTTAACATGAAGTACAGACTCGGGACCAGAATGAATCAGTGAAAAAGCAAATTTGCCGATGGGAAATTGCAAAATCACAATCAATACTCCTATTCCTAGACCAATGGTAAGTGATCGGATAAAAACATTCATCACCTCCTCCATATTTCGTGCACCATAAGCTTGGGAAGCAAATCCACTGGAACTCATCCGTAGAAATCCAAAATTCCAATAGATCAAATTAAATATATTTGCACCAAGAGCAATTGCACCAATATAAACGGCAGAACCTAAACGACCAGCCAATGCTATATCAATCATACCCAATAAGGGAACAGTAATGTTCGTTATTATATTGGGAAGTGCAAGATTGAATATTTTTTTGTCCATTTTCATCGATACAAAAGTAAGGCAAAAAAAGGAGAATATAGCTCAAGCATAGTTTTCCTGAAAACGAGATATAGTAAGAAAACATTTTATTATTTGAAACAATTAATTGGAAAAGTTATACATTCTTTTTTGTAACTTTGTCTTCCATTTAAAAATCCCTCCAAATCAGAGAGGTATTGTGCTAGCACATCAACTTAAAGAGCTTAAAATGTAATCCCGGAAAATAAAAAAAACGTACAACATATTATGGACAAAATTCAGGAACTCACTTCCAAACTCTATTCTGAAGGTGTTGAAAAAGGCAGGGAGGAAGCCGATAAAATTGTAGCAGCTGCATATTCCCAAAGGGAGCAAATTTTAAAAGAAGCTAAAGAGAATGCCAACGAAATTATTACAATGGCAAAAAAAGAAGCCGCAGAATTGAAAGAACATACTGAGGCAGAATTAAAACTTTACGCTTCTCAATCATCGGCAGCACTAAAATCAGAGATTACCAACCTGGTAACCAACAAACTGGCTACCATGAACGTGAAAGCGGCTACAGCCGACACAACATTCATGCAACAACTCATTGTAGAAATCGTAAACAACTGGGCTGAAAAAGGGAAATTAACTGTGGGAGTTGCCGATGCAGTTGCATTAGAATCTTACATTGCTTCAAATGCCAAACAACTGCTGGACGAAGGTTTAAAAATTGAATCAGTGAATGGTATTGATACCGGATTCATCCTTTCACCAGCAGACGGATCTTATAAAGTGAAATTTGGAGAGGCCGAATTCATAGCATATTTCAAAGAATTCTTGCGACCAACCATACAAAAACTTCTTTTTTAAGAATTAACATATGTTATTCCAAAACCAATACTACTATTTTGTTGCCGGACTGCCCGACTTTTCTTTCGACAGCACAAGACTCCCATTTACTGTTGCGGAGTTTAGAGGCATGATGGATGAGGTATTGAAACGAAGCGATCGTAATCTATTTCACAAATACTTTCTGAAATATGATAATGAAAACCTGCTAAAACTACTGAAAGACAAAAATGAGTCTATCAATCCAATTGGAGAACTTTCTCGTGCGGAGATACTTGAGGTAGTTACAAAGGTGAAAGAGGATCTACCAGTTAAGGATATAAAAGTACCGCCTTACTTCGAAACGTATATTAAAAAATGGTTGAGTGAGGAGAATCCTAATGAAGGAGGCCGTATTTGGGAAGATATGCTTTCTTCTCTCTATATGGATTACGGTTTAGAGGTAAAAAACAGTCTTATATCAGGATGGTTTGAACTCAACCTAAATATTGGAAATGTATTAACGGCTATCTACGCCCGAAAATATGGCATTGAGGTATCACAATTTATTGTAGGTAACAACAATATCGCCAAACTTATCAAAGAACATACTACGTTACGCGACTTTGGACTTAGTCATGAATTAGAATATTATGATACTTTGTTACGTATAGCAGAAGATTCCGACATCTATGATCGTGAACGAAAACTTGATAAATTACGATGGGACTGGCTCGATGAACACACCGTTTTCGACTACTTCAACATCGATTATCTCTTTGCATACCTTTGTAAACTACAGATACTTGAGCGCTGGGTAAATCTTAACGCTGAGGAGGGTGAGCGTGTTTTCAGAGAAATGATCAGCAATTTGAAAAATGAAACAAAAATTCCAGAGGATCTTTAATACGTAGTATAAAACTATACACATTTTTTTTAGCACAGTTTCTACACAGTGGCAGTTGTGCCAGAATAAACCATTAATAGCGACAGTATAAAGCAGTATATATGTTAACAAAAGGAACAGTAAAAGGAATCATATCTAACCTTGTGATTGTGGAAGTGGATGGCCCTGTTTCACAAAATGAGATTGCATACATCAATCTGGATGGAACTAAACTGATGGCAGAGGTTATTAAAGTAGTGGGTAAAAATGTCAACATTCAGGTATTTGAAAGTACACGGGGATTGACTGTTGGTGCAGAAGTAGAATTCCAGGGTCACATGCTTGAAGTGATTCTTGGTCCAGGTCTTCTACAGCGTAATCTCGATGGTCTGGAAAATGATCTCGACAAGATGGAAGGTGTCTTCTTGAAAAGAGGAGATTATACATTCCCTCTAGATGAGGAAAAGTTATGGCACTTTAAGCCAATTGCAAAAGTTGGAGATCGTGTTACAGCAGGTTCTTGGTTAGGTGAAGTGGATGAGAATTATCAACCACACAAGATAATGGTTCCCTTTGTAATGAAAAGCGAATACACCATTAAAAGTATCATTGATGAAGGTGATTTCAATATATTTACTACGGTAGCAGTTGTTACCGATCAGGAAGGTAAAGAGACCGCTATCAACATGATACAACGATGGCCGGTTAAAGTACCCATCACTGTATACAAGGAGAAACACAGACCTTTCAAGTTATTAGAGACAGGTGTACGTTCGATTGATACGTTAAATCCAATTGTGGAAGGAGGTACAGGATTTATTCCTGGAGCCTTCGGAACAGGAAAAACGGTGCTTCAACATGCTATATCAAAACAAGCAGAAGCCGATATTGTAATTATTGCAGCTTGTGGCGAACGAGCCAATGAGGTGGTTGAGATCTTTACCGAGTTCCCAGAACTAGTAGATCCACATACTGGACGCAAACTGATGGAACGTACCATTATTGTTGCCAACACTTCAAACATGCCGGTTGCAGCACGTGAAGCATCGGTATATACTGCAATGACCATTGGTGAGTATTACCGCTCAATGGGACTTAAAGTATTGCTGATGGCAGACTCTACCTCACGCTGGGCACAGGCGTTACGTGAAATGAGTAATCGACTGGAGGAACTACCTGGACCAGATGCATTCCCTATGGACCTTTCAGCAACAATCTCAAACTTTTACGGTCGTGCAGGGCATGTAAAATTGAACAATGGAGCAGAAGGATCTATAACATTTATTGGTACAGTTTCACCTGCTGGGGGGAACCTCAAAGAACCTGTGACAGAAAACACCAAAAAGGTAGCGCGTTGTTTCTATGCATTGGAACAGGAACGAGCAGATAAAAAACGTTATCCTGCTATTAATCCAATAGAATCATACTCCAAGTACATCGAATATCCAGAATTTGAGAAATATATATCAGATCATATTGCCTCAGACTGGACGGAAAAAGTGAGTGAAATAAAAACACGTTTATTACGAGGAAAGGAGATAGCAGAACAAATCAATATCTTGGGCGACGATGGTGTACCGGTAGATTATCATGTTACATTCTGGAAGTCAGAGCTAATCGATTTTATTGTTCTACAGCAAGATGCATTCGACGATGTGGATGCAGTAACACCAATAGAACGCCAAAAAAATATATTGGATTTAGTTGTTGAAGTTTGTCGCACCGATTTTGAATTCGACAATTTCAATCAAGTTGCCATCTTTTTTAAGGAATTGATCAATATTGGCAGACAAATGAACTATGCCAAGTATAAATCAGACAAATTCAACCAATATCAAGAACAGTTAAGAGAACTAGTAAAACAAAATGCAGTAGTTTTTAAATAACTATTCATTGGTGACATGTCTTACATTATTAATGTGAACTATAATTAAATTAAGGTATAATGGCAAAAGCTTTTCAAAAAATATATACACAAATTACACAGATCACGAAGGCTACCTGTTCGGTTAAAGCGACCAATGTAGGATATGATGAACTGGCTACAGTGGATGGTAGACTGGCTCAGGTGGTGAAAATCATGGGTGATGATGTGACACTACAAATTTTTGAGGGTACCGAAGGAGTACCTACTAATGCCGAAGTAATATTTATGGGCAGTTCGCCGTCACTCCGTGTAAGTGATCAACTTGCTGGACGTTTTTTCAATGCTTATGGTGACCCAATTGATGGTGGACCCTCTCCAGAAGGTGAAGAAAGAGCCATCGGTGGCCCATCTGTAAATCCCGTGCGGCGTAAACAACCATCAGAACTAATTGCTACAGGTATTGCTGGTATCGACTTGAACAATACATTGGTTTCGGGTCAAAAGATTCCATTCTTTGCCGACCCCGACCAACCTTTTAACCAAGTAATGGCTACTGTGGCTCTACGTGCAAAAGCAGACAAGATTATTTTAGGGGGCATGGGGATGACCAACGACGACTATCTCTACTTCAAAAATGTATTCAGTAATGCAGGCGCATTAGATCGAATCATCTCTTTCATGAACACCACTGAGAATCCTGCAGTAGAGCGACTGCTGGTTCCAGACATGGCATTGACAGCAGCAGAGTATTTTGCAGTAGATAAAAACGAAAAGGTTCTGGTCCTTCTAACCGATATGTCATCCTATGCTGATGCACTCTCCATCGTGTCAAACCGTATGGATCAGATTCCTTCAAAGGACTCCATGCCAGGATCGCTCTATTCCGATTTAGCAAAGATCTATGAAAAAGCAGCCCAATTCCCTGCCGGTGGATCCATTACTATCCTTGCAGTAACAACACTATCTGGTGGAGACATCACACATGCAGTTCCCGATAACACCGGATATATCACTGAGGGACAGCTATTTTTACGCTTCGACAGTGAAGTAGGAAAAGTAATTGTTGACCCTTTCCGTTCGTTGTCGAGACTGAAACAGCTGGTACAGGGCAGAAAAACTCGCGAAGACCATCCCCAACTTATGAATGCCGCTGTACGCCTTTACGCCGATGCAGCAAATGCAAAGACCAAGCAAGAAAATGGTTTCGACTTAACAGATTATGATCAACGCACACTTTCATTTGCCAAAGACTATTCAAATTATCTGATGGCTATCGATGTTAACTTGAACACAGAGGAGATGCTCGATAAAACTTGGGAATTACTATCGGCACATTTCAAACCGGCAGAAGTTAATATGAAACAGGAATTGGTGGATAAGTATTGGAGATAAATCATGGCGATTAAATTTCAATATAATAAAACTTCACGCCAATTGTTGGAAAAGCAACTTGGCATACGTGAGCGGGCTCTTCCTACGTTACAAAACAAGGAAACTGCATTACGTATGGAAGTAAGGAAAGCCAAAGAAGATATTGAATCATTGGAAAAAGAGCTTGAGTCACAAGTGCGCTCTTACGACAAGATGATGGGAATGTGGACTGAGTTCGACCCCACACTGATACGTGTAAAAGATGTACGTCTATCTAGAAAAAAGATTGCGGGTGTAGTGATTCCTGTTCTTGAAGGGGTGGAATTTGAACAAAAACAGTTCAGCCTATTTAACCAGCCCAAATGGTTCCTCGATGGCGTAGAGACACTCAAAAAGCTTGCTGAAACAAGTATATTACGAGACTTTCATCTCATCCGACTTACTCGAATTGAACAGGCTCGAAAGAAGACAACACAAAAAGTGAACCTGTTCGAGAAAGTACAGATACCAGGATATAAAGAAGCTATTCTTAAAATTAAACGGTATCTAGAGGATGAAGAGAACCTCTCCAAATCATCTCAAAAGATTATGCGTACCCATCAGGAGCAACGGAGAAAGGAGGAAGGCAACATATGGTAGCACAAATGAAAAAATTCACCTTTCTGACTTTTCATAAAGAGTATGACCGTTTTCTACACGACTTGCGCAACTTAGGATTGATTCATATAGTTGAACAGGAAGGGTGTGAAACAGATGAAGATTGTCTACATCAATTCATGTCCGATGCAAAGAAACTAGGTGAGTCATTAAAGATACTGAAGAAGCATAGGGATAAAAAAACTGTTTCTACATTAAACTATCCTGAGATAGAGCTTGGACATAAAATACCCAGATTGATAGAAGAAATTGAACAAAAGAAATCATCCCTGAACCAACAAATACAGATTGCGAAAAAAGAGCGCGAAGTTTTGCGTCCGTGGGGTGATTTTGATCCGGAAAATATCAATCGACTCAGACAAGCTGGCTATTTTGTAAACTTCTTCATTTCTCCCAATAACAAATTTAACCCCAATTGGGAGACCATGTACAATGTGATAGTCCTAAAAGAAGAATCGTCAAAAACATATTTTATGACGATTAGCCATACCGAACAGATGGCTGAATTACTCGACCTTGAAGAGATTAAATTACCCGAGGTGTCTCTCTCCACCCTTGATCGGTTGATTAACTCCTTACAAGTAGAATTACATTTACAAGATAAGGCATTACAGAAACTATCCGATGATCTTCCTTCTGTGGAGGCAGCACTGAAAGATTTAGAAGCTGGTATAATCTTTCATAAGGTATCACAGAGTGCCACACCAATTGCCGACAAGAGACTGATGCTTCTTCAAGGATGGGCACCTGCAGAAAATGCGGAAGAGATCGAAACATATTTGGAGACAAAAGATGTCTGGTTCGATGTGTCTGATCCTACACCAGACGATGATGTACCTATCCAGTTTCGCAACAAAGGCTTTTTCAGAATATTTGAGCCCATAGCCGAATTATATATGTTGCCAAAGTACAACGAAATTGACCTTACACCCTATTTTGCCCCTTTTTATATGTTATTCTTTGGTCTTTCATTGGGGGACATAGGATATGGTTTGTTCCTTTTTATTGTTGCAACTATTGTGAAGCTTTTAAAAAAAGAGAAACTTACCACAAATTTAAAAGCTATTCTTTCTCTGGTACAAGTGTTAGGGGCATCCACCATGGTAGCAGGTCTGTTGACCGGTGGTTTCTTTGGCTTTGCCATCTATGACCTCGACAACCCTATTGCACAAGCATTAAAAGAAAAAGCATATTTCAATAATAACCAAATGTTTGTGCTTTCTCTCGTACTAGGAGTTATACAAATACTTTTTGGGATGTGCCTGAAAGTAGCCAACCGCATCAAACAGTTTGGAATAATGCATGCATTGTCCACTATTGGCTGGATCATTTTGCTAACAAGTATAATTGTAGCCTATCTTTTTCCAGCGCTGATACCAATGGGAGGAACATTGCACGTAATTATTCTGGGAATAGCAGCCATACTTATTTATTTCTTCAACTCACCGGGTAAAAATCCTGCAGTGAACCTGGGTCTCGGACTATGGGACACATACAACATGGCTACAGGGTTATTGGGTGACGTATTATCGTATGTTCGTCTTTTCGCACTTGGTCTTTCAGGTGGTATCTTGGCCAGTGTCTTCAACAGTTTGGCCATAGGAATGAGTCCAGATAATGCAATTGCCGGACCCATTGTCGCAATCCTAATCTTTTTAGTAGGTCATGCAATCAATATCTTTATGAATGTACTTGGAGCTATTGTGCATCCGGTGCGACTCACATTCGTTGAATTCTATAAAAATGCAGAATTTAGCGGAGGTGGTAAGAAGTACAAACCCTTTCAAGAATCAATTTAAGATAATTACAACAATCAATAAATTAAAAATAAAGTAAATGGAAACAAATTTATTAATTGCCTATACAGGCATTGCGATTATGATCACGCTCGCAGGAATAGGTAGCGCCTACGGAGTAACTATCGTGGGAAATGCCGCCATTGGAGCTGCAAAGAAGGTAGATGGAAAGTTCGGTAATTTCTTAGTTTTAACGGCACTACCAGGAACACAGGGTCTTTATGGTTTTGCCGGTTATTTCATGTTTCAGAATATTTTTAATATCCTGACACCCGAAATCACGATGTTTCAGGCAATGGCTACATTAGCCGCCGGAATTGGTCTTGGTTTTGTTGGTTTATTTTCATCCCTACGTCAGGGTCAAGTATGTGCAAACGGTGTTGCCTCCATTGGTCAAGGGCACGATGCATTCAGCAATACACTTATTTTGGCGGTATTCCCAGAACTTTATGCCATCGTAGCACTTGCAGCAACTTTCCTCATGGGTTCTGCCGTAGCATAGTACGATCAATTCCGATATCTTCCATTGATGCCGGATCTTCAACCGGTTCAATGTGGGTAGAGACAGTTACCGGCTCATCAAAAAGGCCGATAATTGTCTCTTCCACTATATCAGCCCAATCATGTCCCTGCTTCACACTCCAATCGCCAGGTACTAAAAGATGCATCGAAATAAATTTACGTTGTCCTGCTACACGCGTCATCAGGGAATGATATTCAATCTCATGCACCTTCAACGAGTCGAGGTAAAGTGTAACCTTCTCCAAATCCGCTTCTGGTATGGTCGCATCCATAAGGCCACTAGCCGATCGGCTAATTAGCTTATATCCGACATAGATAATATTTAGTGCTACGAGTATTGCAATAATAGGGTCTATGATGATCCATCCTGTGAATTTAACCAGTAAAATACCGACAATTACACCTCCAGAAGTCCACACATCCGTCATCAAATGCCTTCCATCAGCCTCCAGCACAAGTGATTTTCTATTCTTTCCAATTCCAATAAGCACACTTCCTACCACCAAATTCACTACTGAGGCAAGTAAAGAAAATAATAAACCTACATTGATATTTTCAAGTGGAGCAGGTTCAATAATACGGGGTATCGCTGAACGAATTATGCTAAAAGCAGCTATAAGTATAAGCGCTCCTTCTGCTGCACTGGAAAAATATTCCGCTTTACTATGCCCAAAAAGGTGGTCTTCATCTGCAGGCTTTTGAGAGATTCTGAGCATAAGTAGCGCAAAAAGTACCGCAAATAAGTTGACAAATGACTCAAGTGCATCCGACAGAAGTCCCATAGATCCAGTTAGATGGTACGCATAGAACTTTAATATGATTGTCACAATTGCAGCAGCAATAGAGAGATATAAAAACTTAGCGAGAGAAGTCAGTTTCATTGCGGCAAGGGTTTATATGACTCACAAAAATAGTCAATTAATTCAGGATTCAACCTATTGAATATCGCAATATCTTCGAGACGAGTAAACCTCTCAGCTAAGTCTTGTTTTTTTCTGTGTGCGCTTGGAAATAGCTCGTTTTTCATGTACTTTTGTGTTTTGAATTAGTCCCTTGTAGTTAAGACGATAAGAAGAACAATATTACAAAGGGTGACTTCAGGGAGTTAAACCAACAAGCTTATAATATATATGTTTGAAAATTTAAGTGAGAGACTGGAGAGGTCATTTAAGATCCTGAAAGGTCAGGGTAAGATTACCGAGATTAACGTAGCTGAAACATTGAAAGAGGTACGTCGTGCCCTACTCGATGCCGACGTAAACTACAAAACCGCCAAGGAATTTACCGAAACCGTAAAACAGAAAGCACTGGGACAGGATGTGCTAAATGCGGTGAAACCGGAACAAATGATGGTGAAGATTGTACACGATGAGCTTGCCGCATTAATGGGTGGCACAGCCATCGATATCCAAACCAAGGGTTCACCTGCCATCATCCTCATGTCAGGTCTTCAGGGATCAGGTAAAACTACTTTCTCAGGTAAATTAGCCCATATGCTCAAAACCAAACGTGGCAAGAACCCATTGTTGGTAGCGGGTGACGTTTATCGCCCTGCTGCAATTGAGCAACTTAAAATATTGGGAGAACAAATCGGAGTCCCTGTTTATTCAGAAGAAGAAAACAAGAACCCTGTAAAGATTGCACAAAATGCTATTCAACATGCCAGACAATATGGTAAGGATCTGGTGATCATCGACACGGCTGGTCGCTTGGCAGTCGACGAGCAAATGATGAACGAAATCGAGGCAATCAAGAAGGCAGTCAATCCGCATGAGATTCTTTTCGTTGTAGATGCTATGACTGGACAGGATGCCGTCAACACAGCCAAAGAATTCAACCAGCGGCTCGATTTCAATGGGGTTGTTCTCACTAAACTTGACGGTGATACCCGCGGTGGTGCGGCACTCTCCATTCGATCGGTAGTAGACAAACCCATCAAATTTGTCGGTACTGGAGAAAAACTCGATGCCATCGATGTATTTCACCCCGAACGTATGGCCGACCGTATCTTGGGGATGGGAGACATCGTATCATTGGTAGAAAAAGCCCAAGAACAATATAACGAAGAAGAAGCTCGACGACTTCAGAAGAAGATCGCCAAGAATCAGTTCGACTTCAACGATTTTATTGCCCAAATACAGCAAATAAAAAAGATGGGTAACCTGAAAGATCTTGCTTCAATGATACCTGGAGTGGGAAAACAGATAAAAGACCTTGATATCGATGACGATGCTTTCAAAGGTATTGAAGCAATTATCCACTCCATGACTCCCGCAGAGCGCAGTAACCCTGAAATACTGAACGGTAGTCGCCGTGCCCGTATTGCCAAAGGAAGTGGCACCAATGTTCAAGAGGTGAATAAACTGATCAAACAGTTCGACGAAACCCGCAAAATGATGCGGATGATGACTTCGGGTGGCGGTAAACAAGCTATGCGAAATATGAGAAGAAGGTAAATAAACCAAACACTATCAGTAAAAGATGAAACTAATTGATGGAAAGGCAATTGCCAATCAAATTAAAAAGGAAATAGCCCAAGAAGTCATGCAAATAAAAGCAGCCGGAGGTAAAACGCCACATCTGGCTGCTGTTTTAGTAGGTCATGACGGAGGAAGTGAAACCTACGTTGCCAATAAAGTCCGTTCCTGTGAAGAGGTAGGATTCAAATCGACACTTATTCGATATGAAGATGATGTGACTGAGGCAGAGCTGCTCGCCTGTGTGGATCGTCTGAATAAAGATGCCGACATCGATGGTTTTATCGTTCAGCTCCCCCTACCCTCCCATATTTCCGAAGAAAAGGTCATCGAATCCATCGATTATCGCAAGGATGTGGATGGCTTTCATCCGGTAAACGTGGGTCGTATGTCACTCGGTATGCCCAGCTTCCTTTCTGCTACCCCAGCAGGTATTGTGGAACTATTAAAACGATATGAGATTGAAACTAGGGGAAAACATTGTGTGATATTAGGGCGCAGTAATATTGTCGGTAAACCTGTATCAATGTTGATGATGCAGAAAGGATATCCAGGAGACTGCACCGTCACGGTGTGCCACAGCCGTACACAGAACATCAAAGAAATATGTCTACAGGCCGATATAATCATTGCAGCATTAGGTGTACCAGAATTCCTCAAAGGAGATATGGTGAAAGAAGGGGTAGTCGTAATTGACGTAGGTACCACTCGTGTACCCAACACCAACACCAAATCAGGTTTCAAGCTGACTGGCGATGTGGCATTCAATGAAGTATCGCCTAAATGCTCGCACATTACACCTGTACCGGGAGGTGTAGGTCCCATGACCATCGTTTCATTACTTAGAAACACCCTGTTGGCAGGAAAAAAGGCCATATATTCCTAAAAAAAACATGAGTGAAACAGACAAACATGTAATTATAACCGGTGGAGCACAAGGTATCGGTAGAATCATTACCGAAGAACTGTTAAAGAGCAATTACACCGTATCAGTTTTTGATATAGACAACGAAGCAATTGATGAGCTCCGTCCACATTTTCTCGGGCAAAACTGTAATTTCTTCGTTACAGATGTCTCCAATGAGATGAGCATTTGCACGTCCATCAAATCAGCCATCATGCAATCAGGACCGGTATATGGATTAATAAACAATGCCGTATATGAGGTTTTTAAGCCAATGGAGGAACTTTCGTCCGATGAATGGAACAAAGCAATTTCTACCAATCTGTCCGGCACTTTTTACTGCAGCAAGCATCTTGCCCCTTCATTGCGAGAAACAAAAGGGTCTATCGTGAATATGTGTTCTACCAGAGCCTTTCAGTCCGAGGCAAATACAGAGTCCTATTCGGCCTCCAAGGGTGGTATTTTCTCACTCACTCATTCTATGGCCATAAGCCTAGCACCCTATGTGAGAGTGAACAGCATCAGTCCCGGTTGGATTGATGTTTCCGCTATAAAGAAAAAGAGAATAGCCAAACAGATCCCTCTTTCACAAGAGGATCACTTGCAACACCCAGCCGGACGTGTAGGAAATGCGTGGGATATTGCTCGTATGGTGTTGTTTTTATTGGATGCAAAGAACAGTTTCATTACAGGTCAGAACTTCATTATTGATGGGGGTATGACGAAGAAAATGATTTACGTTTAGCGTGTTGAATTAATACTTCTTAATCTTAATCAATAGAACACCCACCACGGTCCAGAAAATCTCCCGTATGCGTTTACAGAGGCTCACAAATACCGCATATGAGAGTGGAATTGATAAAAGACCATACACCATGATCATTCCACCCTCACGCGATCCCATTTGCATCGGCATAAAGAAAAGCAAATTTCCAACGAGAGATTGAATCGATTCAATAAGCACACTCTGTCCAAACGATACGGGCCATCCAATTGCCCGCATCATCAATACAACTTCAACACAGATTAAAAAGCGGGATAAAAGTTCCAATAAAAGTGAAATGATAAAATCCTTTTTCCTGTTTTTATATAGATCAGATATCAAATAATCCATCTGTTCTATTTTATCCTGATGCTCCTGTTTGTATGCTTTGATGCGCTTTCCAATAAAGGGGAGTCTACTTCCCAGTAACAATGCCCTATCCACACCCCCTCTTGTATAAATACGATATGCCCACATGAGCAGAAGAAACGAGGTGGCGCTGGATAGTATCATACCCAGCGCTACTGTATCGGATAGTACTGGCACCAAAAATAACAACAATGGGATGGAGACCATCCAGAAGATAAAATGCGATACAAAGTGCATCATAGTAGCCAGTAAGACGGAAGATGTGGCTTTCTGTATTCCTAAAGTCGGTTGCAATTCAATAATTTTATATGGCTCCCCTCCCATCAGTCCAAATGGAGTGATATAATTGATAGCAAAACCACTTATCACCAACTTAAAGAGTCGGAGAAATTTCACATTTTTCGCTTCAGGACTTCCATCTTGAATAATTAGGTTGCAGGCTATGGTATTCAACAAATAGATAATGCACCAAAGTCCAATAATAGGTAAAAACCACCAACCGGTTTGTTTAATATCATTCCAGATGTTGTCGAGACCTATCTTGTAGATCATTATTCCCAATGCTAGCAGACCGAGAATAAAAAAAAGATTCTGTGCAATTTTTGCTTTCTTTACCATGCCACCAAATCGCAACCGTAAAATTTTAATTTAGAAAGAAGACAATTTATTATCTGAAAGGAGGTTTCACAACAACTGCTTTCAGATTCTTGTTGCGTATCTTTATTTGGATTGAGGTTCCTATTGTAGCATATTCCGGCATTACATATCCCATGCCAATGCCGCTCTTCAAAACAGGCGAAATGGTACCAGAAGTTACTTGACCGATTACTTTCTCCTCAGCATTCAGTATTTCGTATCCATGTCGAGGAATACCTTTATCCAACAGTTCAAAGCAGCACAACCTGCGAGTTACACCTTCCAATTTTTCCTTTTCGAGTACTTCCCGTCCAATGAAAGGTTTGTTATCCGCGAACTTGGTTATCCATCCCAATCCTGCTTGCAATGGCGAAGTTTGGTCATCTAGGTCATTACCATAGAGGCAGAAACCCATTTCAAGACGTAGTGTATCACGTGCCCCCAAGCCGATAGGTTTTATACCATAATCAGCTCCTTTTTCAAAAAGAGCATTCCATATTTTGTGTCCATGTTCTGGATAAAAATAGAGTTCAAACCCTCCTGCACCAGTATATCCTGTATTGGAAATGATCACATTATCCACACCTGCAAATGAACCTGTAGTGAAAGCATAATATGGTATGGCAGAGAGATCAACAGATGTTAGCTCTTGCAATAAGTCCTTTGCTTTAGGTCCCTGTATAGCCAACTGAGCCATCCATTCTGATGCATTTTCCAACTCAGCTCCCATGGTGTTGTGTGTCTGACACCAGTTCCAATCCTTTTCGATATTGGCTGCATTTACAACCAACAGATATTTTTCAGGCTCAAAGTGATACACTATGAGGTCATCTACAATACCACCCTTTTCATTCACAAAACAGCTGTATTGAGCTTTACCTAATTCCAACTTTGATGCATCATTGCTGCATACTCTTTGAAGGAATTCAAGCGCATTGGGCCCTTTCACCCAAAATTCACCCATATGCGATACATCAAATACTCCCACAGAATTTACCACAGTGAGATGTTCATCAATGATACCAGAATACTCAATGGGCATGTTGTATCCGGCGAATTCATGCATTTTAGCTCCCAAAGCAATGTGTATATCAGTAAATGGAGTCTGTTTCATAATTTATCTACCTTTAGTAGTCTACGATCAGCTAACAGCTCCTGAAGGAGCAGGCTTGACAGTGACTGGATGAATCTATTTAGTTTATTCGTTAAGAGCACTGTCTTAATCACGTGCTACTAATTCTGCAATTTTCACGATTACTTGTGATGCCTTCCGCAACGATGGTATGGGTAGGAATTCATATCTTCCGTGAAAATTCAACCCACCTGCAAAAATATTGGGACAAGGCAATCCCATAAATGAGAGACGTGCGCCATCTGTACCTCCTCTAATGGGTCTTACATGTGGCTTCACACCCAATTCTTCCATAGCTCGAGATGCATAGTCGATAACATGCATCACCGGTTCAACTTTCTCACGCATATTGTAATACTGATCTTTCAATTCCAGTGACAAACGGTTACCATATTTCTGATTGAGTGCTGCCACTGAGTTCTCCATAATCATTTTTCGTTCTTCAAATTTTGCACGATCATGGTCACGTATAATGAACGAAAGATTAGCCTCTTCCACAGTTCCATTTTGTGAAATTAGGTGATAAAAACCTTCATAACCTTCAGTCGACTCTGGGCGTTCATTTACTGGAAGCAGCGCTATCAACTCATTAGCAACATGCAAAGCATTTATCATCTTATCTTTTGCATACCCAGGATGCACATTGCGACCCTCAATTTTAATTTTGGCAGAAGCGGCATTGAAATTCTCATATTCCAACTCTCCCAATTCACTTCCATCCATGGTGTACGCCCATGCTGCTCCAAATTTAGCCACATCAAACTTGTCGGCTCCACGACCAATTTCTTCATCGGGAGTAAAACCAATTCTGATCTTTCCGTGCTCAATCTCTGGATGATCTACCAAATACTTCATGGCAGATACAATTTCCGCAACACCCGCTTTATCGTCAGCTCCAAGCAATGTGTTGCCATCAGTAACAATTAAATCTTCACCAATATGATTCAGCAACTCCGGAAAATCGGATGGAGACATAACAATATTTTTCGATTCGTTCAACACGATATCTTTTCCATCATAATTTTTAACAATGCGCGGATTCACATTTTCTCCACTCATATCAGGACTGGTGTCGAAATGCGCTATAAACCCTATGACAGGTACATCCTTGCGAGTGTTCGCTGGCAAAGTAGCCATTAAATAACAATTATTATCGAGGCTCACATCGGTCAGGCCCATTTCAAGTAACTCTTTTTCCACCTCCTTAGCTAGATTAAATTGCTTCTGTGTACTGGGAGTCTGTGTACTGCTCTCATCAGATTGCGTATCGATGCGTGCATATTTTATAAACCGGTCTACGATATCCATGTTGCTTTATTATATTGTTTTTTAATTCCTAAATTAGGATCCATTACCTATACAAAGATAAAAAAAATGGTGTGAATAGTAAAAATCAATTTCACCATTTTGTCAGAACGAATATTTGTTGTACTTTTGCACTCGGGTAAGTCCTATACGGCCAGCTCCCATTGAATCCCCCAGGTCTTGATCGAAGCAAGGGTATTTGGTTGTAGCGGCGCGATATAGTAAGCTTACCCATTTTTTTTGTTATAACAAACCCCTTCAAACTCATAGATTGAAGGGGTTTTGTCATTCTTGGGTATACGATTATTATTACCCTATATTGCTATAAAATTCCTATTTTCATGCTAATTTAGGAAATAACTTTGCGTCAAATGAATATTTCCCTGCACCAATTAGAATCGATGCAACAAATACAATTAACAGGTCCATGGCATGTCCGAAAACGGCGAAGCTGTCACCTGAAAACAAGTGTGTAGCCAGTGCAACCAGCATTGTACCCGTAAGTAGTAGTGCAGCAGGACGGAATAATAAACCCAATGCAAAAAGTATTCCACCAATCGATTCAGCGAATGCAGCGAGGAATCCCCAGAATGCCGGAGCAAAATTGATTCCGAAATTCGACATTGTACCTCCAATCATAGTCCAAGTTTCAACACCACCCATTATTTTTGGATAACCATGTAAAAAGATAGAGATACCAATACCGACTCTCAAAATTAACCATCCTGCTTGTAATAAATTGTTTTTTTGTTTCATATGATAAATACTATTGTTTATTTTTTTAATGTACGCAACTTAAACCATAAATCGATGTGATTTGTTTATATTTGTAACATAAAAAAAATCTATATGTCTACATTTGCTGCATTTTCAGCGTTCACTGGCTTTTGTCATGTAATGGGATAAAGAGCTAAATAGATAATATTAACACAACAAAAAAACCGATTCCCAAAAGGAACCGGTTTTTTTTAAATAATTATCTCGAATCAATTCTCTCCCTTACGGGCTGAATAACTGATCTTGAGTGCATATGCTTTTCTGAGTGCCTCCTTTACATCGGTGATGTATTGCATTCTAGTATCCTCATCTGCTTTGATTGAAACAGTCATCAGCGGTTGGTCGGCTTCGTTCATACTTGCTTTTTCCTGAGCAATATAATCCTGAATTTCCGAAACCTGCGCAAAGCGGTCATTCAACTGCATTTGTGTACCTGTACCTAATCTCATGTCCATAGGAGGACCGATATTGATATAGGTTATCAGAGATTTTTTTTCCAACTTCTGTACCTCTGTTGCTGTAGGCAGTTTCATTCTTACCATCAAAGTTTCTGAACGCATTGTGGTGGTAATCATAAAGAAAAACAAAACGGTAAAAACGATGTCAGGCATAGAAGATGTATTCAATGCAGGCATCTCTTTTTTTCCACTCTTATTAAATTTTCCCATTTTTATTTTCCTCCTCCATAATTTTTAGGTTCAGCTTCAGAAATACGTTGTGGGAAGAGTTCGTTGATTTGCTTCTTTTGATCCTCTGTTAAATCTTCATACGATGTATTGAAATATTTACGAGATCCTTCTTCACGTAATTCATTATACGCTCTAACCACTTCATTCTGTACAGCAATATATGCCTTGTAACTGGTAGTAGCATCATTTTGGATAGAAACCACATGCTGTGCAGTTACAGGAACCGTACCAATAGGTGCTCCAAAATCTTCTTCAGTCAACTCGGGAAGTGCGGGACTGTTTTGTGGGTTTAGTACAAACTCCTTTACTACGTCTTTAAGAGAAGTTTGACCACCATTCCCTAACAAATCCATTTCATTCAGATACAAATGAGTTCCCTGTTGATTTTGTACTAATGTTTCATTCTTGGAATTAACCAGTACCACTAGCAGGTTTCTACGCTGCACGTCCACCGAGGTCTGTTCCTCTGTCTGTGGTGGTGGCGGTAGGCGTCGAGCCAAGCCGGAATCGGTATCCATGCTCGAGACCATCAGGAAGAAACAGAGTAGCAGGAAAGAAACGTCAGCCATAGAACTGGCATTTAGCTCCGGAACTTTTCTACTTGTTTTTGCCATATTAATAATTTACCTCTATTAATTATTCTCGTAAGAATAATGGTTTATTTCTTTCTTTTCAATAAGGGCGAGACAAGGATCGACGCAACTGTCAAAACTAACATTAAGTAGCTAGAATATAGCCACATATCGGTCATCTTTAACATTGGTGGCACATTATCAGATCCTGAATATCCTGGAATATTCAACGGTTTTCCGCTACCTATCGTATAGAAAATCACTAGCATTGCAACCAGTCCGATAAGTGCTATAAATCCTCCCAGTGCTTTCTTGGGGTTTTCTTTCAATTGTTTGAAGAAAGAGAACACTGCGAAAAGAATTAATACTATAACCGTTACTAACAGCAGGACATAGCACCAATAAAGCATTATATCGGTGAACTTAGGTTGGCTCAGGTCGGCAGAGATTAACTCCTCTCCCGGTGCTTGACCTCCAAGGTAAAACAACGCCAATACCACGATAGATATGATAATACTTATCGTGAGGGTCATTTTGGAGGCTCTGTGTATTTTAGTTATAGCCATGGTTATTACAAGTTTTTGTATTTAACGTTATATTTGATCACTTGATCAAGGAAGGTAATAGAAGCATCTTCCATTTTGTTGAGGATACCTTCCATCTTGCTGAGGATATAGTTATAAATGATCTGGAGAATGATTGCTACGATAAGACCACCTACAGTTGTGATCAAAGCCACCTTCATACCACCGGCAACAATCGTCGGACTCATGTCTCCTGCTCTTTGAATATCATCGAAAGCCATAACCATACCTACTACCGTTCCCAAGAATCCGAGTGATGGAGCAATAGCAATAAACAATGTAATCCAAGAAAGGTTTCTTTCGAGCAAACCAGATTGTACACCACCATAAGAAACAATAGAACGCTCAACAGTGTCAGGACCTTGATCTAAGCGAAGTAGACCTTGATAAACAATTGAAGCAATCGGGCCTCTTGTGTCACGTGCAAGATCTTTAGCAGCTTCCACATCACCTCTTCCAAGTGATTCGCCTACTTTACCAAGGAATGTATCTGGATCCACGTCAGCAAGGCTCAAGTAAATAATTCTTTCAAGGCAGAATGCCAAGCCAAGGATCAAAGCGATGGCGATCAAACTCATGAAGCCGGCACCACCTTCAATAAATTTAACCTTAAGAGCTTGATGCAAACCACCATTAGAAGTTTCCTGTACAGCTACTGGGGCTGCTGTTTCAACAGGAGTTTCAACAGGAGTTTCAGCTACTTGTTCTGTTTGTTCTTCCGGTGTAGTGTCTTGTGCGAAAACAACCGATGACAATCCCACGGACATCATGCCGAAGATCGCTAAAATTGCAAATAACTTTTTCATTGTGTGTTCAATTTTTTTTGATTAATGATCTTTGATTTTGTTGTATTAAAGTTTATTTTGTTGTTCTATTGTTGTTCTAAATGAAATCTGACTCCATCTAAATAAATGCGGAGAGAGCGGGATTCGAACCCGCGATACGCTTTTGGCGTATACACGCTTTCCAGGCGTGCCTCTTCAACCACTCGAGCATCTCTCCAATGGAGATTCCCGTTAAAACGGGTGCAAATTACAAAAAAAAAATCATTTGCGTTCCATCTGGGGGGCAAAAATACTGAATTTATCGGTTATATGCACCCTCTATGAACAAATATTTTATTAAAATCTTTATTTATCATTTACAAAACGAAACAAATTTCGAGCATTGTTGCTGGTTATGTAAGCAGCTTCCTCTCTATTAATTTCCCAAACCTCTGCTAACTTCTGCAAGATCAACGATAAGTAAGCAGATTCATTCCTCTTTCCTCTGTAAGGATGTGGTGTAAGATAGGGAGCATCGGTCTCAAGAATTACTCTTTCTCGTGGACAGTGACGGAGAGTCTCTCCCAGTTTTGAATTTTTAAAAGTTAGCACACCATTTATTCCAACGTAGAAATTGGACATTTCCATGATGGCTTTTAATTCATCGATATTTCCTCCAAAGCTATGAAATACACCGCGTAATTTTTCCTTACCTACGTTCTTAATACTTTGTATCACTTCAAACGTAGCATTTCGAGAATGAATTGAAACAGGAAGATCTTTTTCAATACTCCAGCGTAGTTGTTCTTCAAAAACTACTGTTTGTTCTTGCTGTAACGATTGATCCCAATAAAGATCAATACCTATTTCACCAACGGCAATGCAGTTTAAGGTAAGAAACTGGGTGTATATAGTTTCAAGTTGTTGTTTCCAATTGGCTGTTACACTGGTGGGATGCAATCCCATCATTGGTAAGAAAAAATCAGGATAGTGAGTTGTAAGTTTTCGCAACGGAATAATAGTGGTTTCATCCACGTTAGGCAGCAATACGTTTTCAACCCCTACAGCTTTTGCACGTTCAACCACCAGTGTTAAATCTTCTTGAAATTCTTCCGCATACAAATGAGCGTGCGTATCAATCAACTTCATTCTACTCGCTCTCCCTTACGATAATAATACACAATGCCATATTGCTTGTTTCTCTCCAAACGTTCATCAGCTGAAAGACCTGTGCTTTCTTTTTCCACCTCATCCCAAATCTGTAGAATCAATTGATCAATCTTCTCTCTATAAGCTGCCACTTCATCCTGTACCCGAGCAACAGCTTTTTGGTGGAGTTTTTGTGTTTGATATCCATCTTTAAAGAGACTATACATTACATTTACTTTGGCAATCGATGGATTGTAAATGGGTACTGCCCCACGAGAAATGCGCAGCTGTTCCCCTTCAATAATTTTTCTCCCCCACTCAAGTAATTGTTCGTTGGAAGAGAGATCTGGTAGAATCAAATTATTCTCCTCCAGACCATACAAAGCAAGATCTGTTTCTTTTATTTCAGCGCGCAGCACACACATGTACAATACCTGCACAAAATGCGACACATACATGCGAGCATTTTTAATCTTAAGTGTAAACTGTTTATTGGCCTGCACCTGAATGTCGTACATTTGCTGGTATCGATTACAAAGTCGCTCGAAATGAATTAAAGAGGACTTGGCCTCAGAAATGAGGTGAGTAGAAAGCGAGAGTTCTCTGAAGTCAGTTTTCTCAGCTTTCTCCACGGCCATTCTCAATGCTTTTATACGGGCGCTGTCAGTATTTGGTAAACGACGATAGGGCATTACTTATTCTAAATGATGCTTATTTTTCTCTGTACATGAGATTCTCAGAGAACTCTATTAAATCCTTTTTACGATTTTCTGATACACGAATTGATGTGAGACAATCCAATGATGCAAGATAATACTTTTCGATGAGATTGCCGGTAATAACCCTCAAATTTAATTCATCGTAAATATTTTTAACGTATCTGATTTTCTCTTCGGGATCGAAATCAACCGCTGAAAGCCATTGCAACAGTGTTTTCTTTTGTTGTTCTCCCGAATTCTTAAGTGCTTTAATCAGCAGATATGTCTTTTTATTACAGAGAATATCTCCACCAATTTTTTTTCCGAATGTCTTCGTATCGCCATATACATCGAGCAAATCATCTTTTAATTGAAAAGCAAGACCTATGTTTATTCCATATTCATACAGACTATTGGCCTCTTCGGGATCAGCACCAGCAATTAGTGCACCCATCTTGAGAGAACAACCAATTAGTACTGCTGTTTTTAATCGGATCATTTCGAGGTATTCTGTCTCTGACACATCCATTCTTTGTTCATAGTCCATATCGAGCTGTTGGCCTTGACAAATCTGCATAGCTGTTGTCGTGAAAAGATCCAAAACTTCTGGAAGTATTGAAATCGGAGCTTTAGCGATATAGCGGTACGATTCAATTACCATGGCATCACCCGATAAAATAGCATGACTAGCACTCCATTTCTTATGTACGGTAGGTTGTCCACGACGCATGTCGGCTCTATCCATCAAATCGTCGTGTAAAAGCGAGAAATTATGAAATATTTCTATCGCCAATGCTGCATTGATGGTTTTCTCTGGTGTGCCTCCAAACAAATCGGCTCCCATAAGTGTCAGTAAAGGACGAAGACGTTTTCCTCCTAACGATAGGATATAGCGGGCCGGATCATACAGAGTTGGAAATCCTTCTTGTTCAAAAACCTTCTGGATTGCATCGGCCAATTTTTTTTCATAAGAAGCTACTTTGGAACTCATGGAATTGATGTTTATCTGTAAGAAAGGCTGCCTTTGGTTTTCAAAGGCAGCCTTTCTCTATCATTATTCAAATAAATTAATTCTGTAAGCGGAATACTACGGGCAATGTAAAACGCACGCGTACTGCCTGACCACGTTGCTTACCTGGGGTCCAGCGGGGCATTTGCTGTATCACACGGACAGCTTCTTTGTCGAGTGAGGGGTCCACACCACGTACAATCTGTACGTCAGTAATGCTACCATCTCTTTCAACCACAAAGTTACAGATTACACGACCTTGAATACCGTTCTCCTGTGCAATGACCGGATACTTAATATTGTCGCTTAGGAACTTCATCATAGCTGCATTTCCTCCCGGGAATTCTGGTTGGTTTTCAACCACCACGAAGATTTCCTCGGTAACCTCTTCCTGTTTAGGCTTTGGAGGTGGGGGTGGAACAAATGTTTGGGTTTGTCTTTGCGACTGGTCGTCTTCAACCTGAATCTTCAGAGTTGTCTCTACCTTCTCTTCTACCACTTTAATGATCTCAGGTGTTTCTGGCTCGGGTGGAGGTGGTGGGGGAGGAGGTGTTGCATCGCGACGGGTAATCTCGATTTCCTCTTCGGCCAGAACGTCCTGCACGATGATGGTCTCGTCCAGTTTTTTCGTTTCGGTCGACCACTCAAAAGCGAAGAAAAGGACAGATACCCCTAGCACCAATCCCATCAGGATAAAAGTGCCCCTGTGTCCTTCCAAATTCGCTTTTGGCGATTTTTTCACTTCATCTTTGTTCATTTTGAATCAATTTTTATCTACTTCTTGTTTGTTATCGATATGTCCAGTACTTGCAAAAATAGGTATTTTTTCAATACCTGCTCTCATTTTCGTAAGAAAAAATGTCCAAAAAGGAATATTTTAAAAGCTAGTCGTTCAACGAACTTTATAAATATCCTTCAAATTACGTCCATAGCCATCATAATCGAGGCCATATCCTACAATGAAATCGTTGGGAATTTCGAGTACCACGTAATCGAGGTGAATCTTCTTTTTCAATGCAGCCGGTTTAAATAGAAGGGTGGCAATCTTTACCTCCTTTGGCTTCATGGGTGCCAGCTGCTCAATAAGTGAAGCCATCGTATGTCCACTGTCAACGATGTCTTCAACAATGACTACCGTACGTCCTTCAATATTTTCATTGATACCTAGAACCTCCTTCACATTTTCTGTAGAGGATGTACCTTGGTACGATGCAAGTCGTACAAATGTGATCTCACTGGGAATGGTTACCTCTTTCATTAGTTCTGCAGCAAACATAAATGCGCCGTTCAGTACAGCCAGAAAGATGGGATTCTTATCTGCCAGGTCTGCATTTATTTTTTGAGCAACTCGCTTTATCTCTTGTTCAATGACCTCTTGTTCGATGAACAGGTCAAACTGTTTGTCTTTAATGGCAATCACCTCTTTCACTTTTTCCGGAAATTTAAAGCGCCAAAATTACTACTTTTTATCTTTCAATGAAAATGAATTGAACTTTTTTCAATATAAATATCAGAAGAAATATTTCCAGTTATTATTTTTCTCCGATCAGGTCGGTCAATTTCACCTTCTGAAATGTCATATGAGCAACACTGCTTTCGTATAAGATTCCAATAGTCTCCCGATCTATCAACGTCAAACAGGAGTAACCCCAACTATAACCTTCATCAAGCATGAGTTGATACTGTTCCGGAAAACTTAGTCCCCCATCGAGGCTTGCCTTTATGGTCATGTGATGGCGATGTTGAGTGGAATTGGGATTGGAGAAAAGCAGAATATCTTTGCCTAAAACATTATCCGTTGCCTTTATATACAGGAGGCTCGCCATGCATACAGGTTCAGGCAGAAGACTACGAGACGATGGGTGTTCTGTCCATGTTCGCCCCATATCCTTTGTAATGGATACCGCACGACTTCCTCCTCGGTTATCGCGCATATTGAGCATCAGAACGCCGGGTTCAATCTCAACCACTTGTGCTTCGGTGGTGTTGGTACGGGCAAGATTGTGAATAGTCCAAGTTGCACCCTCATCCTTGCTATACATCACCCCAGCGTTGGGTACTCCCTCGCCATCAATAAATTGAATTGGAAACACCAACGTTCCATTATGCATTGTAATGCCTCTTCCCGGTCCTTGTAGCAAGAAGTGCCACGTGGGATCCTTCACTTGTTCGGTTATATTGATGGGGGGCGACCAAGTCTTACCATCGTCTACACTCTTCGTCAATACCAGCTGTGCTGTGGTCTCCTTACTGTTACCAGGCATGGAGTTCACCCAAGCACGGCCATTTCCCATTCCATGTGTCCATGCTGCCACAATCCAAATGGTTCCATTCTTTTCGTCCACTAATATTGAAGGATCTCCTACCCCATTTTGTGCCTTGGGGAGACCACCATACTCTCCAAAATGCAGCGGCAGTCGCATCGGCTCCCATGTCTGCCCTTTATCGGTACTCCTGCTCAACCCAACATCCACATATTCTTGCAGATCAACACTACTATTATACCGCACATCATAAACACCCATCAGTGTTCCCTCATTTGAAGTCACCAGCCCCGGAATCCTGTAGGCTGCCGAGCCATCGTCGCCCGCATGCCTCACCCCAATGCCCATTCTGTGTGGCACTCTCTCGCTGGCAAACTGGAGCGGTGCTTGCTTGCCATCGAGTGTTGCATACAACATCTCCACATCAACCGTAGATAAAAGCGACGCCGTTGGCTTCATCTGCAGACTCACCCAGAAATAGTTAATTCCCGGAAAAAGGGAGTAATTTGGCGAAAACAACAGCGCTCTACCGGGAGCTGGCTGTTCGCTCACCTTTATAGAATAGGATGGGTTGGCCGATTTTGTTTGTCCCACACTATGACTTGAAATGTAATCTACAGGAGCGTAATGTATCTGACCCTTACGTTGGGCAGATTCTGTACCACCATAATATAACTTTACCGATTCAATTTCATGCAAAGGTGTATCGTCTGAAAATTTCAACGCTATTTCATTCAGCTTATGCGATGAATTCGCATCAATCCTGATATAAAAAAGCACGTTATCGTTCCGATCAATCAAGATGGGTATTCTTGTCTGTTTCACTCGAATTGTATCAGCAGCCTGCAATGCCATGGCGACAACCAAAAGCATGCACATAATTGCTATTTTCCTCATAATACTTTTACTTTGTGAATTCATTATGTTTCCTTTTACAAATTCGTCACATATAAAGATAATAAACTTTGACCAGATTAACAAATTCTTTCGAATATTTATGTCGTTCATTTTCAATGATTAGTTCATCATGTATGGGACTCTCAATTTTATGCCTTGTCCATTCTGTCAGCAAACGTTTGGGTTTCGAATTAGGTAATGAATAAACAACTGTTTTTCTTTTCAAGTAAAACCCACATTCATGAGCCTTCGTTTCCAGTTCAATTTGCTGATCATACGGCAAAATCAGCGCCAACACACCCTCTGGAGCTAAACAGATCGTAGCTGCTTGCAGCAGTTCTATAAGCGAGAGTGAAACAGCGTGACGAGCAGTTTGTCGCTGTGAATCAGGAGGAAGAATCGCACGATTGAAATAAGGAGGATTGGAGACAATCATATCAAACCTCTCTCCACAAGAAGCGGCATAGTGGCGAAAATCATCCTGCTCCACGGTCATTCTGTCAGCAAAGGGAGAGTTAGCCATGTTTTCTCGCGCCTGTACTACTGCATCTCCATCAATATCGATTGCTCTAAAAATTGCATTCTCATAGCGCTGTGCCATCATCAACGCAATTAGTCCCGTACCAGTTCCCACATCCAGAATTAACGTACCATTTTCAGCATCGGCCCATGCTCCTAAAAGCACACCATCGGTGCCCACCTTCATGGCGCATCGGTCGTGATGTATACAAAACTGCTTGAATCGAAAAAAAGGATTACTCATTGTCAGAAAATAAGATTTCAGTCTGTTTGGCATGAATTTTGATCATTCCTTGATGTACCGGAAAACAAAAGTAACGATTTTCCGTTTTTTAGAAGAACAGATCGATGAATATGAATCCATTTAAAATAAATACGAAGGGTGACGAAGAAACAGAAGGAAACATCATCTCCTTTATAGCCAGTGATTTTATCGATGGCAATACGGATATTGATGAAGCTCACTTGAAAGAATTGCTGCCCATCCTTCCGCTGCGAAATACCATTGTTTTCCCCGGTAGTACGCTCCCCATTTCTGTAGGCCGGAAAAAATCGCTGGCTCTAATTAAATCTCTCGGTAAAAAACAACGCTATATTGGATTGGTATGCCAAAAAGATACAAGGGTGGAAGATCCGGGAAAAGATGACCTTTACCAACTGGGTGTACTGGGTGAGGTTATTCGAGTAATTGAGTTGGCCGACAATAACTTCAGCATCATTGTGCAGGCAAAGAAGCGTTTTGAATGGCAAGAAATGGTGCAGAGTGAACCTTTTTTCAAAGCTACCTACAAAATATGCGAATTCGAACCGGCGCCCAAAGATGACAAGGAGTTTGCGGCTATACTCGACTCAATTCGAGATGCAATGCTTCACATGCTGCATCTGCTGGGTGAACCGCCAAAAGAACTCGTTCAGACCATCAGCAATGAGTCTTTTTCTGAAATGCTGATCAGCTATTGTGCCACCAATCTGCCCATCGACAGCAGAGAGAAGCAGGAACTGCTCGCCATCAATAACGAGAAAGAACAAGCATACCGACTGTTGATGATTCTCAATCGTGAGTCACAAATACTGGAGTTGAAGATGAACATCCAGTTGAAAACACGTGAGGACTTGAATCAGCAGCAAAAAGAATATTTCCTGCAACAGCAAATCAAGACTATTCAGGAGGAGCTGGGAGGGAATACGCAGCAGATTGAAATTGATGAATTCCGCAAGAAGGCGAAAGATAAAAAATGGAGTGCCGAAGTGGGTGCCATCTTCGAGAAAGAACTCCTGAAGCTAGAACGACTCAATCCGCAATCGCCCGACTACTCGGTACAATATGGCTATATACAAACCATCCTGGAATTGCCCTGGAATGAATATTCAAAGGATAATTTCAATCTGAAGAATGCCCAGAAGATACTCGATAGGGATCACTTTGGAATGGAAAAGGTGAAAGAACGTATCATCGAACACTTGGCTGTGTTGAAGTTGAAGGGCGACTTAAAGTCTCCTATTCTCTGCCTGTATGGTCCCCCGGGTGTAGGAAAAACGTCGCTGGGTAAATCAATTGCCGAAGCTCTAAACCGTAAATATGTACGTGTATCATTGGGGGGACTTCACGATGAAGCGGAAATACGCGGACACCGCCGTACTTATATTGGTGCAATTCCGGGACGTATTATCCAAAATATACAGAAAGCAGGCACCTCTAACCCGGTGTTTGTCTTGGATGAAATCGATAAAATTGGAAATGATTTTCGGGGAGACCCCTCTTCGGCATTGCTGGAGGTGCTCGATCCGGAGCAGAACACTACATTCCACGACAATTTCCTATCTATTGATTACGACCTGTCGAAGGTGCTTTTCATTGCTACGGCCAACAACCTAAGCAGCATTCCTCAACCCCTACTCGACCGTATGGAACTAATTAATGTTGGCGGTTATATCACCGAAGAAAAAGTGGAAATCGCATACCGCCACCTCGTCCCCAAGGAGCTTGCAAACCACGGAATCGAAAAAGGCGCTTTCACAATCCCTAAGACTACACTGCAGAAGATTGTGGAAAATTACACAAGAGAGTCGGGTGTGCGTGATTTGAACAAAAAAATTGCCAAGATCATGCGTTGTGTGGCTCGCAAAGTTGCCTCCGACGAAGAGTATCCAAAATCATTAAAAGTGACCGATCTGAAAGAATATCTCGGCATTGAGGAATTTACAAAAGATCGCTACCAAGGAAATGAGTATGCAGGAGTTGTTACCGGACTTGCATGGACAGCCGTAGGTGGCGAAATACTGTTTGTAGAAAGTTCACTCAGCAGGGGAAAAGGCTCCAAGCTAACGTTGACAGGAAATTTAGGAGAGGTCATGAAAGAATCGGCCATGCTAGCCATGGAGTATATCCATTCACATGCAGAGGAGTTGGAAATTGACCCGGATATATTTGAAAACTGGAATACTCACGTACACGTCCCAGAGGGTGCTATACCCAAAGATGGACCATCGGCCGGTATCACCATGATTACCTCATTGGCTTCCATTTTCACACAACGTAAGGTGCGCCCCAATTTGGCCATGACAGGTGAGATTACCCTGCGTGGCAAGGTCCTTCCGGTTGGAGGTATTCGAGAAAAAATCCTTGCGGCTAAACGTGCTGGTATCACCGACGTCATTCTTTGTGAAGAAAACAGAAAAGATATTGAGGAAATTAAAGCCGATTATATAAAAGGACTCACCTTTCACTATGTTAGCGATGTGAAGGAGGTAATTGATCTGGCATTGCTGAAGGAGAAAGTAAAAAATCCGAAGGATCTCACAACAGTGAAAAAAACTAGTAATCCTCCGGCATAACCAATTCATAGAAAAAAGTGCCTGTTTAGGTTTATCCAAGCAGACACTTTTTTTATTACTTGTCTACCGTAAGCTTGATAATAAAATATAGTAGGTAGAATGCTATTAATAGAGCACCATTCCATCGTGTAATGCGCGATCCGGCTTTCATGAAAAACCACAATAGGAGACTTATTCCAATGATAAACAGGCCGTCTAGATAGTTTATTTGCGGAGTACTGATAGGCTGGATAAGTCCTGCAACCCCAAGTATAAAAAGGATGTTGAAGATATTGGATCCCACCACATTACCAATGGCAATATCGGATCGTTTTTTGAGTGCAGCCACTACCGAAGTCGCCAACTCGGGCATACTCGTACCTGCTGCCACAATGGTGAGTCCAATCATTGCCTCCGACATCCCTAGTCGCTCAGCAATCAGGGAGGCATTTACGACTAACAGATCAGACCCATATACCAGAGCTAGTAGACCAAGTGCAATAAATAAAATGTCGAGAGCCCAATGACAAGTCAAACGAATCTCATCCTCCTCTGCATCCAGCACTTTTTTTCGGCGGGGCATAATCAGCAGATAAACCAGATAGGAAATTAAAATCAATACAAATATCAGGGCTTCAACTCGGGAGATTTTGTGATCCAGAAAAAGTACAAAGAAAAGGAATGCCGTACCTATCATCACCGGCACATCCAACCTTAACAGTTGCTTTTTAACGACAAGTGGATATACAATCGCTGAAATTCCCAAAATGATACCTATGTTGAAAAAGTTTGAGCCCAAGACATTTCCAATAGAGAGTGCACTCTGCCCATTCATTGCAGCTTTGACACTCACAATCAGCTCCGGCATGCTTGTTCCGATCGACACAATAGTGAGCCCAATCACCAAAGGGCTTATTCCCATACGTTTGGCAAGAGAAGCAGCCCCTGTAACCAAACCCTCAGCACCATAATAGAGAATAACAAGCGATATCAATAACCAGATAATTTCCATTAAATCAGATATTTCGTATAAAAAAATAAAATGTGTGTAACAATATGAAGCAAACGATAAAAAAACCCCTTTCATTGAAAGAGGTTTTTCATATTGGTCGTTCCGTAATTACTCGGCGTAAAATCTAAAATCCTTGAGCATTTCCTGAAGCCTTTTGCGAGCAAAGAAGATCCTACTTTTAACGGTTCCGATTGGAAGTTCGAGATGTTTTGCGATCTCTTCGTATTTAAATCCGGAAACATGCATCGAAAAAGGCACCTTGTATTCAGGTGTAAAGCTGTTAATTGCCTTGTTAATCTCTTTAATGGTGTAGGCTCCATCTGGTGTATCAAAACCGGAGTCTTGCGGAAGATTCAAATGATAAAGGTTTTCAGTTTTATCGACAATAGTCTGGCTTCTAACAATTTTACGGTAATTATTTACAAAAATATTGTGCATGATGGTGAAAACCCATCCCTTGAAATTTACATTTTCATAATACTTTTCTTTGTTGTCTAAAACACGAAGTGTAGTTTCTTGCAACAAATCTTTAGCTTCTTCTCTGTCGGCCGTCAATGTCAATGCAAAGTTAAACATATTATCTTGCAAACTGAGCAGCTGTTTTTCGAAAGAAAGTTCGGTCTTCATAAGCGATGACTTTTAAAATTGTGTTACGTGCAAATATAGAGAGATATATTTAATTCAAATCGACATTTCCAAAAGAAAAGGATTAATGAATGTTAATTAAATGCAGCTAAAAATAAAATTACTGCTTAT
Source organism: Proteiniphilum sp. UBA1403 (assembly GCA_002305715.1). Lineage (GTDB taxonomy): Bacteria > Bacteroidota > Bacteroidia > Bacteroidales > Dysgonomonadaceae > Proteiniphilum. The sequence continues at coordinate 191,147 of DBQD01000036.1, forward strand.
CAGTCAATTATAGTGAATTTTTAAAAGAAATATTGTATCAATGAATCATTGATTATATTTATACGCTCTATTAATATAGATATTATTTGATGAATGCTCTTTAGAGCAATTCAAAATAATGATAGTTGGGGTATTTTACCCAACTTTAAATCGGTTATAAATATGTTTGTGGCATACTATTTGCTTTAAGGTTTCAATAAAAAACAGCAAGACACGATTAATACAAAACTAAATATATGATACAAAAAGGACAAATTGGGGTAACAACTGAGAATATTTTCCCCATCATTAAAAAGTTTTTATACAGCGATCATGAGATTTTTCTGCGTGAAATTGTTTCCAACGCAGTAGATGCTACCCAAAAAATCAAAACATTGGCCGATGTCGGTGAATATAAAGGTGAACTGGGTGAACTTTCTGTAAAGGTATCCATTGATAAAAAGAAGAAAACCCTCACCATTTCCGATAGAGGTATCGGTATGACAGCAGAGGAGGTCGACAAATACATCAACCAGATTGCGCTCTCTTCGGCCAACGATTTTCTGGACAAATATAAAGACAATGTAAATGCTATCATCGGTCACTTTGGACTAGGCTTCTACTCCTCGTTCATGGTATCGAAGCAAGTTGAGATCGTCACAAAATCCTACAAAGAGGGCGCTACTGCCGTGAAGTGGTCGTGCGATGGCACACCCAATTTCACAATGGAGGAGGTGCAAAAGACTGATCGGGGTACCGACATCATCCTTTATCTCGACGATGAGAATCAAGAGTTCTTGGAGAAGAGCAAAATTGAGTCGCTTTTGAAGAAATATTGCCGTTTCCTACCTGTGTCAATCGTTTTTGGTAAGAAACAGGAATGGAAAGATGGCAAATATGTAGATACGGAAGAAGATAACGTAATTAACGAGATAAACCCGCTGTGGAAGCAAAAGCCGGCCGACTTAAAAGATGAGGACTACCTGAAATTCTATCGCGAACTCTACCCGCTTTCGTTCATGGATGAACCCATGTTCTGGATTCACTTGAATGTGGACTACCCATTTAACCTAACCGGAATTCTTTATTTCCCGAAGATTAAAAACAATCTCGACCTGCAACGTAACAAAATTCAACTCTATAGCAATCAGGTATTCGTAACCGACTCAGTGGAAGGTATCGTACCCGAGTTCTTAACATTGCTACACGGCGTGATCGACTCTCCCGATATTCCGCTGAATGTNNGCAGACAAACTAGAAGAGCTCTTCAAAAAAGATCGTAGCCAGTTCGAACAAAAGTGGGACAGCCTGAAGCTGTTCATTGAGTATGGTATGCTCACGGAAGATAAATTCTGCGAAAAAGCACTCAAGTTTGCGTTGCTGAAGAATGTGGAAGATAAATACTTCACATTCGATGAGTACAAAAAGTTGGTTTCTGGAGCACAGACCGATAAGAACGGCGATCTCATCTGGCTCTATGCAGGTGACAAGGAAAAGCTGTTTGCTCCAATTGATGCAGCCAAAGAAAAAGGATATGATGTCTTGATGATGGATGGTCAACTCGACGTACATTGGGTGGGACTGCTAGAACAGAAGTTGGAGAAAACACGGTTAGTACGTGTCGATAGCGATACCGTGGAGCATTTGATTCAGAAGGAGGAACAGGAGAATCTGTCGCTCACCGACAAACAGAAAGAACTGGTCACAGAAGCGGTAAAATCGCAATTGCCAATGATGGAAAAGATTGAGTTTGCGGTCGACTTCAAAGCATTGGGTGCAGCATCGCGACCAGTTCAGATTACCCAGAACGAGTTCTCACGCCGTATGAAAGAGATGTCGGCCATGCAGCAACAAATGGCATTCTATGCCGAAATGCCCGACACCTATCAGGTTGTACTCAATGTAGATCATTCTATTATAAAACAGCTGATTGAAGAAAGCGAAAACAAAGAGAAAGATACATTGATAGCTGAAGTATCCTCCGATGGCAAACTTCGACAGATGGTCGACCTTGCCCTACTGGCAAATGGTATGCTAAAGGGTGAGGCATTGAGCAACTTTGTGAAACGAGGGTTTGAAACGCTTTAAACCATCGTTCTTATTCTGTTACACAAGCAATATAACAGACAGATTTTGAGAAAACCACGCTGAATAAAACCGGTAAACAGACTTTTGTTTACCGGTTTTTGATTTATCTTTGCAGCAAAAAACCAACCCCAATGAACAAGGCTTACGAGGTTACCTACTCGCCTTTCCAAGCATTTACACGCGAAGAGTGGCGGAAGTTAGAAGAACACCCCATGTTCCCAATCTCCGAAATAGATCTCTCCGCACTGCAAGCACTCAACGAACCCCTCACGATAGACGAGGTGGAAGATGTATACATCCCTATGATTCGATTGCTGCAGATTCATCTAACCCACTATCGGAACCTGCACAAGGAGCGGGATCAGTTTTTCGAAAACACCAGTCACCCTATACCCTATATCATTGGGATTGCAGGGAGTGTAGCCGCCGGAAAAAGCACCACGGCAAGAGTATTGCAGAAGCTGCTCTCCATGACACCGGAACAACCTCGTGTAGAACTGGTTACCACCGACGGATTTCTTTACCCCAACAGCGAACTGGAACGCCGGGGAATCCTTAACCGCAAAGGGTTTCCCGAAAGCTACGACGCCAAACGACTACTCTCGTTCCTGGCAGCAGTGAAATCGGGTAAGGAGCAACTGGAAGCACCTCTCTACTCCCATTTATATTATGATGTGATACCCGATAAGATGCAGGTTATCTCTCGTCCCGACATACTAATCGTGGAGGGTATCAATGTATTACAAGTCTCCACAGGCAAGAAGATGCGTAGGCGAGTGTTTGTATCCGACTTCTTTGACTTCTCCATCTATGTGGATGCCAGTGAGAAAAACTTGCGCGAGTGGTACCTGGAACGATTTAAAAAATTACAACAGACAGCTTTCCAGAATCCCAAATCCTATTTCCATCAATATGCCTCCTACCCCGATGAGGAATTGATGAAATTTGCCAACCAAGTGTGGGAAGAAATCAACCTCCTCAATCTACAGGAGAACATACTCCCCACCCGCTTCCGAGCCGACCTGATCCTGGAAAAAGGAGAATGTCATTTTGTCAGAGGTGTCCGCATTCGGAAAATCTAACAAAACACACCAACAAGGATCATACATTCAGCTTAAACTCTGATGGGTAGGAAAAATTTCCACTAAATTGTTGCTTTTGAAAAATAAAGTTTTTATCTTTGTGATAATTACAACATGAAAAAATGAGGGTTCCGGTCTTATATATAGAGGCCGGAATTCTTTTCTTTGTGTAGGTATTCACCCAAAAAATAAACATGACTTATGGCAGTAACTTACATGACCGAAGAGGGCCTTCGGAAATTGAAAGAAGAATTAAAAGAGATGGAATCTGTTCAAAGGCCCGAAATATCGCGACAGATTGCGGAGGCTAGAGACAAAGGTGACCTTTCAGAAAACGCCGAGTACGATGCCGCTAAAGAAGCCCAAGGCATGCTTGAAGCGAAGATTGCACAGTTAAAAAGTCTAATCGCCACCGCTCGACTCATCGACGAAAGTACGATTGGTACAGATGAAGTGAAGATCATGAACAAAGTCACGATCAAAAATCTGCAAACCAAGAAAGAGATGACCTATACCTTGGTATCCGAAAGCGAAGCGGATCTGAAAAGCGGAAAAATTGCTGTCAGCACTCCCATCGCACAAGGGCTACTTGGAAAGAAGGTGGGCGACATTGCCGAGATTGTTGTACCTTCGGGTAAAATGACCTTCGAGGTGATCAATATTTCAATCTAAACATACAACTAATCATGGGCACGATATTCAGTAGAATCATTGCAGGAGAAATTCCCTCCTACAAGATTGCGGAAGATGCACATTATTATGCGTTCCTCGATATCAACCCAATGGCGGAGGGCCATACATTGGTTGTACCCAAAGAGGAAACAGATTACATTTTTGATCTGGACGATGAACGCTTGTCCGGATTGATCCTTTTTGCCCGTAAAGTAGGTAAAGCAATTGAAAAAGCCATCCCCTGCCAGCGTGTAGGGCTTATGGTCATTGGGCTGGAAGTACCACATGCCCACATACACCTCATTCCTATCCAAAAAGAAGGGGATATGTCACTGACAAATCCCCGTCTAAAACTTACTCCGGAACAGTTCTCTGACATTGCTCTGAAAATTATGAACTGCCTGGATTAATTTTCTATCACCACATTTTATTCAATTCGGCTGCCAACCGGTTATAGTCCTCCACGCGAGCGACTAGATCACCTTCGCGGTTCACAATAAAAGCTGTTGGCACCTCCCGAACATTGTACATAGAAAGCAACCGAGCATTCACCGACTCTGGATTACGTACCGTAATCCAGGGGAGGTTATCGGCTGATACTTTCCAGAAATGCTCATCTGAATCGAAAGATATTTGATAGATCTCAAATCCTTTCGATTTAAATTGTTGATAAATACGGTTTAGTTCTATGTTGTGTGCTGGTGAAAAATCGGCATTGTAAACCACAAAATCGAGTAATACCACCTTCCCTTTAAGGGATGACAAGGCTACTTTCGAACCGTTAACCTGCGGCAAAACAATGTCGGGTAATCCTGTTTCTGCTTCAACCGTTTTTTCTTGCAAAATCTTTTCCTGCTGCTCCTGCAGACGGCGCGTCTTCAGTGCATTCATGGCAAACTCATAAAGGTGTTTTGTACGTTCTGTGTCGGGATAAAACCTATTCCACGAGGTAGCCACAGCACCAAACATGGCAAAATCTTGCTTGTTGTAGGGATCGAAGATCAAGTAGTTGTTTATCTTCTGAAAAAGAGCATAATAGGCAGCAGCACTACCCGGGTTGCCCAAGATTATATTCGATATTTTCCCCTTGTATTCCTGCAGTATGCTATCAAGCTTATTCAGAAACATGATGTCGTCGATTTCAGCATTTTTGTGTTGCTTCTCAAGTGTGGTAAGCTTAGCGGCAGTCTGCATTACCCGTTCATCCACCTCTCGCAGTTGGTTATTCACAGGAGAATCAGCCACAGTGAAGGAGCGGTACAAATCGGATGCATTGGCCATTACACGCAATGTCTCAGTGGAGTCCACCACAAAAGCTACAACCTGACTACCAAGGCGCAATTGGTAAAATTCAGGGTTAGCAGGAGCCTGTTGCTTGAAGGAGAAAGTTCCCGATTCTTTCAGAATGGCAGAATCGAGCAGCGTAATACCGGCAAGAGCACGTTGCTCAAGATAAAGTGTGTCACCAGCAGCTCCTTCAATAGTACCATTCACCTGAAAAACTTTTTCCTGTTTACAGGCACTTAACATACAACCCATCAGTAGGGTAGTCAACATGAATGCTTTTGTAATTTTTCTCATAAATTGTGATTTCTTTCGCGGATTAAATCATTGGAATCCATTTTGCGGGTGCAAACATACGCATTTTTACGCAAAAAATCATCGTCGGGATGCATATAAAAAAAGCGTATTGCTCAGCATTTGATGTACGTTGTGAAGAAACGTATGTAGTGATGTTTCACTAGTTTTCATGATAGTTTATTCGGTAATACTCCGCAACACCTCTGATACCTCTCTGTTACCCCCCTGTTATCCCTCTGTTATCCCTCTGTTATCCCTCTGTATATACCTTATATTTTATAGGAGAAACACCATAGAAGGTACGGAGCATGTCCCGAATAGTAATGCTGCACGAAATTGGTTATTCATATTTGATAAGTTTCCATTTACCGGACTATACATCCTGACTAGTGTGAGTAAAAAAGAAAAGAGACTGACTCAAAACAATTTTAAGTCAATCTCTTTTACATGAAATACCTTCGAAATCAATCCTATCTTATTCAAACAGAATTGGAGTTCGGTTGGGTATATCTTGGAATGCAGTATTGGTATTAATCGACAAATGCGTGGCGGTATCCTTGAATTTTATTCCATCCTCCACGGGTAAAATCTGGAACCTCCACTGCTGCACTGTTGTGTTCAATTGAGATACGGCTCAATTCAGCAAGTGAACACCATTCTGCAAGGTCGTACACATCCATGTCAAGTGGAAGTCCATTTTGGAGACAGTAAATCAACCGATAATCCATGATAAAATCCATTCCTCCGTGACCACCAACCTCTTTGGCCTTATCTTCCAATTCTTGATGGATACGGTGTTTGTATTTTGTCATCAATGCTTCTCTTACTTCAGCCGAAACAAATGAGTGTGAATTCAAATTCTCGTGGTCGGGGGTGATGCTCTCATCTACCATCTCAGCTTCCAATGCATATCCTGAGATTGGATACTTGTTGGCAAATCCTTTTGTACCACTTACCTGGTACATGCGACTGTAAGGTCTGGGTGAAGCCACATCGTGTTGAATGTGTATTGTTTTACCATTCTCGGTTCGTATCATTGACATGGTATGCTGTCCATTGGCAAACTGGTATGCACTGTCGCGATCCATACCTCGTTTCTTAATCAGGTATTCAGGAATATTCACCGGTTTAGTGTCCATAGCGACCAACACATTCATCTTATCACCGCGATGCAGGTTCATAACCTGTGCAGCAGGTCCCATACCGTGAGTAGCATAAACATCACCCCGGAATGCTTTGTTGTATTGCAGACGCCAGTCACCCTCGTAACTTTCCCAAAAGTCGTGCAGGTTGTGGATATATGAACCTTCGGCATGCAGCACTTCACCGAAAACACCATGCTGCGCCATATTCAACGTGGTGAGCTCAAAGAAATCATATACACAGTTCTCCAGCTGCATGGCATGTTTTTGTGTTCTTTCGGCCGTGTTAATGATCGCCCAAATCTCATTGAGAGTCATGGCTGAAGGTACTTCACAGGCTACATGTTTGCCATGCTCCATGGCATAAATCATCATTTCAGCATGACGTTTCCAGTCGGTAGCAATATAGACCAAGTCGATGTCATCACGCTCACAAAGCTCTTTCCAGGCTTCTTCACTTCCACTATAGGCCGCAGCGCGGGGAAGATTTGCATTGTCGAGTATTTTCTGGGTCCTCTCTACCCTGTCTGGATGTAGGTCGCACAGCGCGACAATCTTGGTTCCGGGTATAAATGTAAACCGCTTCACGGCCCCCGGTCCACGCATGCCGAGTCCGATAAAACCGACTCTCACGGTGTCGATTGGGGCTGTAACCAGGCCAAGTACATCCTTTTGTCCTGCTGGACGTGCGGGCACCTCTGTTCGAATTACATATCGATAGGGATCATCTTTTTGTGGTGATTTGAATACACCGGAATTGCATGCTGTAAGGAGAGGGAGCATGAGCACCCATAAAAGGTTCATTTTAACTTTCATGATACATATTTTTTATAAATAGCAACTTTTTATTAAAATAAATTCAAATATACACCTTTTATCGAAAGTGAGGGACTAAGAAATCCAATTAATTTGATTTTTGAGGTAAAAAGCAAAACCTTGCTATGAGGCACGAAGAATTTTAGTTCCCATTTCTTTGGCTTTGGATATGGAGCTGGGATTATTGACATCGATATCATACTTTTCTTTATGGGGGATGACCAGCTCCAGTCCTGTTGGCACCTGGTTCGGGTTCGGGATTTGGTCTTGATTCTCCAAGTAGATATATACCCAGAATTCGCGACTTCCGAAGAGGTCCAATGCCAATAAACGCAACGTTTTTCCTTGTTCAAGACGTACCTTCTTTACTTCCCGGGGAGGTGGGGTAGTTGCGGGTTGGGGCAATATTACTTTTATTGTATCTTCAACTACCGGAATAGTTGTGGCAACAGTTTCTGGTTCATCTATCGGCTCTCCCCCTTTGAAAAAAAAAAGGACGGCCAATGCTACTGCCATACCTCCCGCAATGGGAATCCATATTGTAGATGGCTTTTTAGGTTTTTTCTTTCTCTGTAGGGGTGGTAGATTGTTGCTATCTTTCTCAGCCAATACTGGTTCAACATGAACAATTGGTGTGGTTACTACCGGTTTGGGCTCTTCAACCGAAAGGGTTGCTTCATGTTCTCCCTCAACTACTTCCTGCAATCCGGGAAAATCGGCTCCTTCGTTGATTCGCACGGGTTCGAATGGAGCGAATACAGTGTTTACGGATTCATTGAGTGCATCCTCCGGCATAAAGCAAAGGTGCTCACTTTCAAATTCCACCTCCAAAGTGGGAGGCATGAGGTATCTTTCGTTGGTCTCCCCATCTCTAAGGATGTATTCAGGATACTTTTCGACAACGAAATTACCAAAATCATCGATGGTCACGGCTTGGTTTTCTGTCAGTTCTGCCTTCAATACGGCAATCAGGGTATCGGTGAATGCTGAAACCCTGTCACTCGACCAACCGAGTTGTTGTGCAAGATGGGAAATAAGGTCTTCGTGTGTCATGTAATCGTACGTTTTGCTCAAATCACGCTACCAAACAGGTCGAATGGAAGGGCATCGTGAATGGAGACTTCATAAAAATCACCTACTGTCAGAGGTCGTTCTTTTGAAATCAAGACCTCTCCATCCACTTCGGGTGAATCGAACTCGGTGCGACCGACATAGTAATCGGGATCCTCCCGGTCGATTATCACTCGCATGGTCTTCCCTATTTTAGATTCATTTATTTGTAAAGCAATCTCTTCCTGCACCTCCATGAGGGTTTCCATGCGTTCTTGCTTCACAATGGCCGGAACGTCGTCGGTATAATGCTTATCGTTATAGGTATCTTCCTCGTGTGAATAAGGGAATGCTCCGAGACGTTCGAATTGGGTATTCTTTACAAATTCAAGCAGCTCATCAAAATCGGCTTCTGTCTCTCCGGGATGACCCACCATCATGGTTGTACGCAGGTGAATACCGGGTACCTCCTCTCGGAACTGTTGAATGAGGTCAATGGTTTGCTGCTTGCTGATATTCCGACGCATGGTTTTCAACATGTGGTCGCTAATATGTTGCAGGGCAATATCGAGGTAGTTGCACACATTGTCTCTTTCACGCATAACACGCAATAAATCGGTCGGGAAGTGCGCGGGATAGGCATAGTGCAACCGAATCCACTCCACACCGGGTATGTCCGACACCTGCTCCACAAGCTGGGGCAGCATCATCGATCTATACCGGTCGAGTCCGTAATAGGTCAGATCCTGGGCAATAAACTGAAACTCCTTTACACCCTTGCCTACCATTTGCCGCACCTCACTGGTGATATCCTCCATGGAACGCGACTTATACTTCCCTGTAATTAGCGGTATGGAACAATAGGAACAGGTTCTGTCGCACCCTTCCGATATTTTCAGGTAGGCATAATGGGGAGGTGTAGAGAGAGAACGGTCATATTCCAGTTCTTTGTAGTATGATTTCCCGAGGTCGGCAATCAGGTTCTTCCAGTCGAATTTGCCATAAAATTGATCAACCTCAGGTATTTCCTCCGAGAGTTCCTTGCGATAGCGCTCGGAGAGGCAACCCATAACGATGAGTTTCTTGAGTTTATTCTTTTTCTTGGCTTCAACAAAGGAAAGTATCATATTAATAGATTCCTCTTTGGCATCGCCAATAAATCCACACGTATTGATTACAGCAATGTCGCCCTTTGGTATCTCCGGGTCATGCGCTACCGTGTAACCATTGGCCACCAACTGGCGCATAAGTAATTCTGAGTCGACCAAATTCTTGGAACACCCCAATGTGACGACATCTATTTTGTTTTTAATCATATATGTAACTATCTTAAGGCAAAAACCGGATGGTTGAAAAATTACGGCACAGTGAATGGCCGTGGATGAGGCTTGATTACTACGATCCAAATAACGAGTCTACAAACTCTTTTCTGCGGAAAACCTGCAGGTCGTCGATACCTTCACCCAATCCGATATATTTTACCGGTATCTTAAACTGATCGGAGATGCCAATGACAACGCCCCCTTTGGCGGTACCATCGAGCTTGGTTATAGCCAGTGCGCTCACCTCTGTCGCAGCGGTGAAATGCTTAGCCTGCTCAAAGGCATTCTGGCCGGTAGAACCATCCAACACCAGGAGAACCTCGTGTGGTGCATCCGGCACAATTTTGCTCATCACATTTTTAATTTTGGTGAGCTCGTTCATCAGGTTTATTTTGTTGTGGAGGCGGCCGGCAGTATCAATGATTACCACGTCGGCGTTGTGCGACTTAGCAGAACTGAGCGTATCGAACGCTACAGATGCAGGGTCGGCCCCCATCTTTTGTTTTACCACAGGCACACCCACTCTACTTCCCCAAATATCGAGTTGCTCCACAGCGGCAGCACGGAAGGTATCGGCAGCACCCAGATAAACAGAAAGACCTCTCTTCTTAAACTGATGTGCCAGTTTACCAATGGTGGTGGTCTTCCCTACCCCATTTACACCGACAACCATGATTACATAGGGCTTTTTCTCTGCGGGTACAGCAAATTCAGCCAAGTCGTCGTTGTTATTCTCGGTAAGCAGCTTCACAATCTCATCGCGCAGAATTGCTGTGAGCTCGTCTGTACCCACATATTTATCACGTGCAACACGCTCTTCAATGCGCTCAATGACCTTGAGCGTTGTATCTACCCCCACATCGGAGGTTACCAACACTTCCTCAAGTTGGTCGAGCACATCGTCGTCGACTTTCGATTTACCGGCTACAGCACGGGTAATCTTGGTGAAAAAGTTTTCTTTTGTTTTTTCAAGACCCTTGTCGAGTGTTTCGTTTTTCCCTTTCGTGAACCTGTCAAATAAACCCATAAAGCAGTGGATATTTAAACGATGATTGCCAATTGAATTCCCAGATGGATAGTCTGAAGCAGACAACGATTTGTCTACAAAACTACAAAATAGTCAATAAAAAACTTCCCTGCGTTGGGGCACAGGGAAGCTTTTACATATTTTTAACATGCTTTCTGTTGAACTGACCAACGATAGAAAGATCTCATTGAGGTCGAGTACAGAAAACAGAACAGTCAACCTTTACTTAGAAAAATAATCCTTAACTTGGTCGTTCAAAATCATTTCTTCTTTAAAGCCGTAGGCACCAGTTTCAGGAGATTTCACCATTCTGATTACTTTGGTGTGACTGCGCCCTGTGGTTGTATTTTTATCGCGGAATCCCGCAACTGCTTTCTTTGCCATAGTTTATACTGTTTTTACTTAATTTCTTTGTGAACAGTCATTCTCTTGAGTACCGGATTGTATTTTTTCAATTCGAGGCGCTCAGTTGTATTTTTTCTGTTTTTGGTTGTGATATATCGGGATGTACCGGGCATACCACTTTCTTTGTGTTCTGTACATTCCAGAATCACTTGTACCCTATTCCCTTTTGCTTTCTTTGCCATTGCTGCTTCCTCCTCTTATTAAGCGTTTAAAAAACCTTTCGTAGCAGCTTGTTTCAAGGCTGCATCCAATCCGATTTTATTGATGGTGCGCAAACCGGAAGCAGAGATGCTCAAGCTAATCCAGCAATCTTCTTCCACCCAATAAAACTTCTTCGTGAACAAATTAACGTTGAATTTGCGTTTCGTCTTCTTGTTAGAGTGAGAAACGTTGTTGCCAACCATTGCTCTTTTTCCTGTTATTTGACAAATCTTAGACATTGCTATATTGTGTATTTATTGTTTCTAAATCAGTTCGGAACGCAATCTTCCCGACAAATCAGGGCGCAAAATTAAGCATATATTTTTAATTTACCAAAGTTTCTGGCAAATAAATTGCGATTTAATTTTGACAAAATCAGCTGCTTCTGCCGGCCCTTTCCCTCAAACTGAGCACTTATAAGGCTTGCGACAGATCGGAATTAAGCTTATTTACCAACCGAAGTGTTTCTTTACGTAGATTTACACGCATTTCGCGCTCATTGCTACTGTTTGCTACGGCCTGATCGGTAATTGTTTCTTCGGCAGGATAAATTTTCGGAAAAAATGAACCCGAATCTTTTTTTGCAGGTTGATAGGTGATATCACGAACCACAAGGAGACAGCCCGCATTGGTGATGGTTGCATCGAAACGATAGCTCATAATCATTTTCTCTTGCCCTCCGGAGGTGTTGGCGGGCAGAAGAATTTCAGCTTTCGAACTCACGGTAACACTTTGTGCTTTGTCGTCGAATCGTATACCCAACAGAAGGGGGTTGCCGGTAAAAGTTTTTTTTGCCCAGTCTTGCAGTTTTATGTAACGTTGACTGGCATTGTCGGTCTGCTCGGCAGGAAGAAACTGTTCAAATACGACCTTCCCGTTCACAACTGGAACCGATGAGATAGTTGCGGTTGTCTGCCCAATAAGGGAGGGGCCGCAAACAAACATCGCCATACAGACAAGAACTAATAGAGGTTTATATGTATTATTCATCTTCATCACGTTCATATATTATAGGTCTCATACTCCTAGACGGATTAACATGCACTTTTGTTACACCATTATTTAATACTTCTGCTCCTTCATATAAATAAATATGCTCAACTAGTAACTGCTTATAAGACTGCAAACGTACGAAAAAGATTAATCAGACGATAGGTTTTACGAAAAAACAGTCTCGAAATTTTATTTATCATGTAAAAACCATTACTTTTGCATCTCCAAAAAATAACGTTACATTTTTTTTACAATCATGTCTGCAAAAAAAACAACAGAGTCAAAGGCCGAAAAGAATTTTGAAAATATCGGTGAAGTTTTAACCACTTCTGAACAGTTTCTGGAAAACAATCAGAAAAAAATCTTAACAGGGTTGCTTATTGTAGTTGTATTGGTAGGTGCATATCTGGCATACCACTATTTATATAAGTCGCCACGCAACGAAAAGGCACAGACTGCCATCTTCAAGGGTGAGCGGTATTTCCAACAGGGGGAAGATTCTCTGGCTCTTTTTGGCAATGGCAACGACTATAATGGCTTTGAAGCTGTAATCAAACAATTCAAAGGCACAAGCACTGCCGATTTAGCACATGCTTATGCCGGTCTTTCATATAGCCGAATGGGCAACAACGAAAAGGCATTGGAACATCTGAAGAAATTCAAAGGTGGCGACCTGCTCGTTACTCCGGCAATAATTGGTGCTATTGGCGATGTGTATATCAATATGGGTAACACCGCTGAAGGAATTTCATACTTTCAAAAGGCTGCCAAGAAAGCCAACGACCAGATGCTGACACCCATCTATTTGAAAAAAATTGGCGAAGCATATATTAGTCTTGCAGACTATGACAAGGCAATTGCTACTTTCACCAAGATTAAAGAAGAATATATCAACACCCCAGAAGCACAGGAAATTGACAAATATATCAAACAGGCTGAGCTGCTTAAAGAATCGAAATAAAACATGGCAACCCAACTGAGTAATCTCTCTTCGTACGACCCCACACAGGTTCCGTCGGGAGAAGGAAAAAGAATTGGTATCGTTGTATCGGAGTGGAATCCTACCGTTACATCGAGCCTACTACGCGGAACGACTGACACACTGCTGAAATTTGGAGTTTCGCCCGATGATATCATGGTTGAATATGTACCGGGAAGTTTTGAACTTACCTTTGGTGCAAAAGTAATGATCGAAAAAAGCAATGTGGACTGTGTGATTATACTGGGATGTGTAATTCAAGGGGAGACTCCCCATTTCACTTTTGTTTGTGAAAGTGTAACTCAAGGCACTACGCAACTAAATCTCACACACAATGTTCCGGTGATATTTGGTTTACTCACCACCAACACGCTCGATCAGGCAAAAGCAAGATCAGGAGGTAGACATGGAAATAAAGGGGATGAAGCCGCTATTACTGCATTAAAAATGATTGCTCTCAAAGAGAAATATAAATAATTTTTTGTATCTTTGCAACGCAAAAAAGGGCAGTTACCAGAGTGGCCAAATGGGGCTGACTGTAACTCAGCTGGCTTACGCCTTCGGTGGTTCGAATCCATCACTGCCCACAACTCAATTTGCCGCGGAGCAAATGAGCTTATAAGTCAATCATTGGCTTATTGAATTTGCGGAAGTAGCTCAGTTGATAGAGCATTAGCCTTCCAAGCTGAGGGTCGCGGGTTTGAGTCCCGTCTTCCGCTCAAAAGAGGAGAGGAGATCATTATTCTGCTTTTTGCGGGAAGTCTCCGCTTCCTCTTATCGAATAAATCAGGGGAGTAACGATTGTTGTTACTCCTTTTTTTTGTAATCATTCCTACCCTACATTGAGGTGAAAGAAACTTCTGCTAACAATTCGTCCGTGCGGAACTTGACACAGGGTGACATATTCCGACAACTCATCTCGTTGGCGCTTCCGCTGATGGCTATCAGCTTTATCCAGATGACATACAACCTGGTTGACATTCTCTGGATAGGGAAGATGGGGAGCAGGTCGGTTGCTGCAGTAGGCTCCATAGGTATGCTGATGTGGATGATGAACTCGGTAGCACTGATATCGAAAGTGAGTGCCGAGATATCCATTGGACAATCCATTGGTGCGCAACGTCCCGATCTTGCATCGTTCTATGCTTCGCACACCACAACCATTGCATTGGGACTGGGACTGATTTTTGGTACTTTCTTTTGCCTATTTCCCTTTTTTTACGTTTCTTTTTACAATCTGGAATACGACATTACTATTGAAGCTGCTCGATATCTACGGCTCATTGCATTAGGGCTACCGGCAATGTTTTTAATTCTAAACTTTTCCGGAATTTATATCGGATCTGGTCGGAGCGATATTCCCTTTTTCTTTAATGCCATAGGGTTGTTGTGTAATATTGCACTCGATCCGTTGCTTATTTTTGGAATGGGCCCATTTCCGGTGATGGGCACTAAAGGTGCTGCACTGGCTACCATCTTATCTCAAGGGGTGGTACTACTACTATTTATTCTGCATCTAAAACGAAAAAAAGGCTTGTTGGGACGCTTTCGATTCATTATTCGCCCACGTAAAAAATATACACTCAACATCCTTAAACTGGGATTACCGGTAGCAGCCATGAACGTATACTTTGCCTTTATCAACATGAACTTGGCACGTACGGCATCGCTATATGGTGGTCACTTGGGTATTACAAGCCAAACAACCGGCGGACAAATTGAAGGAATTACATGGAACACATCTAATGGCTTCTCCACAGCCTTGGGTAGCTTTGTGGCACAAAATTTCGCCGCTGGCAAGATCCTCAGAGCTAGTCGCGCCTTTCGCTATACACTAATCATGATGGGACTCCTGGGTGGTATTGTATCTGCAGCCTTTATCTTTCGCGGTGAATGGATCTTTTCAATGTTTGTCCCGGAAAGAGAGGCCTACATTGCCGGAGGTGAGTATCTGTTGATTCTTGGTTTTTCGCAGCTCTTCATGATGCTGGAAATCACTACGCAAGGTATGTTCAATGGCTTGGGGAAGACAACTCCACCGGCTATCGTCAGCATATTCTTCAATACGCTTCGCATTCCGCTCGCTCTCTTTTTGGGTGCCCGCATCGGTGTAACTGGCGTGTGGTGGGCCATCACCATCACCTCTTTCTTCAAAGGAACTATTCTGTTTTTCTGGTACCTTTTTCTCAAGAAAAAACTGGTACGTAGTTATCATTCCACCTCCTTTTAAAGGGGAGTTGAAAACTTTCCTGTTTATTAGTAGCCTTGTAAATAAAGGCCAATATCGGCTACAGGCAAGTTGAAATGATTGCCCACATAGGAGTTGACCATTTTTCCTGTATACATATAAAAGCCTGTAGCAAAACCACGGTCGCAACGGATAAAATGTGCTAAATCGCCATAATCTCCAAGGTTCGTGAAGAGGGAGACAAGGATGTTGCTCAGCGCCATGGAGGCAGTACGTGCAACCCTTGAGCTGAGACTCATTTCACAGAAATGCAATACACCATACTTTTCAAAGATGACCGGGTGATCGGGTAAACATGCTTCCATAGTGCTCTCAAAACATCCTCCTTGGGCAATACGAAGGTCGATGATGAGCGCTCCACGCTTCATCTCTCGGATAAGATCTTCGGAAATGCGGTAAATATGGGTTTTATTGATATATTGCATAGCACCTATTACCACATCGGCCGAACGAAATACGTTCTTCAACACGTTCGGTTGAAGGATGGAGGTGAAGAGTGAGCTCCCCAGCTCATGGCGTATATTGCGCAATTTTTGAATGTCATTGTCGAATACTTTTACCGAGGCTCCCAACGCCATTGCGGCACGGGCAGCCATGGTGCCGGCAACTCCAGCACCAATGATCACTACCTCTGTTGGGGAGATACCCGGAATGCCACCTAAAAGAATTCCTTTACCACCATGGGCATTGCTGATTAGCTCTGCAGCTAACGTGATGGAAGAGGCTCCCTCTATTTCGGAGATCGATGTCACAAATGGAGATACACCTGTATCGTCATAGGTAAGTTCATATGCCAACGCACTTATTTTCTTCTCCTGCATAAGCTCCAACAATGGCTTGGTGAGTCGATGCAAGTATAGAAATGAGAAGATGGTACTGCGCCTACGCATCATCTGCACCTCTGCAAGTGTAGGTGGAAGTACTTTCAATATGAGATCGGCTTGAAAAACTTCCCGGGCTGCCTCCACAATTTCTGCACCCGATTCGGCATAGTAACTATCGGAATAATTGATTGTGAGACCGGCACCAGCTTGAAACAGGACCCTGTATCCTGCGGAAACTAGTAAAGCCACACTTTCGGGAGTGAGCGCCAACCGTTTCTCCACATCCTGATCTTCACAAGGAATGCCAATTACCAGGGAGAAGTTCGATTTTTCTGCCTTCAGCAACAATTCGCGAACGACAAAGGATGTGCTTTTTTGGTATTCGAGGATCATGTTTCTTTTCTGTTTCTAAGTTGTTCTTCAATGCCACTAACCGTTATATGGATCTCTTTTTTTGTGAGCATATGCTTGGTGGAATAAACTATGTGCGCACGTAGATAGAAACGTTCTCTTTGTGCTAAATGTTCTCGAATGAAGGGGATAAGTTCCTCACGGGTTTTTCCGACAATGAGGGGACGAACAGTTTTAGATATCATCAAACGCTCTGCGAGTTCCTCCGGACTTGCCTCGATATAGATGGTGGTGCCAACCCGATTCATCAGGTCCATGTTGTCGAAAAAACAGGGAACTCCCCCTCCCGTAGAAATCAATACACCTTCAAAGTTGGAGACCTCCTCAAGTGCTTGTCGCTCAATTTTTCGGAACGTATCTTCTCCTTTTTCAGCAAAAAGGGTGGCAATCGTTTTTCGATGTTTGTTCTCGATGTATGCATCCAAATCGATAAATTCCAGAGAAAGGGATTGGGCTAACAGCTTACCAACAGTAGTCTTCCCAGATCCCATATATCCTATTAAAAAGATTCGTTCCATAATGTTTACTATAAACGGTTAGGCCGCAATCACAATAAAGGAGAAAAGAGACGTAACAATGATTCTAGAAATCGTTTCGAAAGAGGTCGCTTTAACCATTCCCGAAGAGAAATTTGCTCGCAAAGACGCTGATCTTCAATGAAAATATCATCGGCCTGTTGCGCCAGTTCATTATCGTAAATAAAGGCTTCTACTTCGAAGTTCTGGTCGAAACTACGGGAATCAAAATTGGCCGAACCAATAAGCGTTAACGAGTGATCGAACACCATCATCTTGGAATGAAGAAATCCCTTGCGATACTGATAAATTTTTACCCCTGCATGCAACATCTCCTTAAAATATGAACGCGAGGCGAGTTGAGCAAATACCACATCGGATTGCTCAGAAAGCATCAGTCGCACATCTACACCTCGCAATGCAGCTGCCTGCAAAGCATGAACCATGGTTTCGGGTGGTAGGAAATAGGGTGTTTGAATATAAATGGACTCCCGAGCTTCATAAATAGCCTGGGTAATGCCGTATGAAATCTCATTCTCCACACTGAGGGGACCACTATTGACAATTTGTAGAGGGATCTTACCGAAATTGTCGAGCATAGGGAAATATTTGCGCGAAGTAATCAGCGTTTGGGAAACAAAATACCAGTCGATCAGGAAGACCGACTGTAACCCTTGCACACCCTTTCCCTCAATGCGGGCATGGGTATCGCGCCAATGTCCCCAATCAAAACCTTTGATATAACGATCGGCTACATTCATTCCGCCAATGTATCCAATACGCCCGTCAATCACCACCATTTTTCGGTGATTGCGGTAGTTCAATCGCGAGGTGAGTGCAGACCAGGTAAGTTTCAAAAATGGCTCCGTTTCAATTCCAGCCATACGGAACTCTTCAAAGAACTTTTTCGTTGCCTTGCGAGAACCAAAACTATCGTAAATGATGCGCACCTCCACCCCTTCACGGGCTTTTCGAACAAGCACATCCTGAAACCGACAACCAATTTCATCATCCATGAACACATAATATTCCACATGGATATGATTCTTTGCCTGCTCAATATCAACAAAAAGTTGCTCGAACTTATCCTTCGCATTCGTGTAAAGTTTGACATTGTTCCCTCCCAATAGAGGGGTGTAGTCCATATTCTTTAACAGGTTCACCAAGCTAACATGTTCCCCGGGGACAGTTATCTCCACTGGTGTCTCCATTTCATCGAGGGGTCGTTTCTTTAGCTTGCTGTACATCCTCTTGGAGATGAGATGCTTCTTTGTGGTATCCTGTCCAAAGAAGGCATACCAGATAATCCCTACAAAAGGCAGAAAAACAACCGCAAGTACCCATGCCATTGTCTTGATGGGGTTGCGGTTTTCAGAGATTACCACCACCACCACACTTACCACCGTAAGGAGGTAAAGGATCTCCAGGATGAGGATAAATGTGGTGTTGATCTGCATGGCTTATGACCTATATTTACTTTCGTCGGTATCAGCTAGAATGTTCAGATAGGAATGATACCTACTTTCACTGATAAAATGATCCTCTACTGCTTTTCGTACTGCACAGTCGGGCTCGTTTACATGCATACAGTTATAGAATTTACACTTTTGAGAGACATTGAATATCTCTGGAAAATAGTGCGAAATCTCAGATGCCACCATGTCAATGGTACCAAATCCCTTTATTCCGGGTGTGTCAATGACAAAACCTCCGTTGTTCAGTTCTATCATCTCGGAATAGGTGGTCGTATGCATACCCTTATGGTGATAATCGGATATCTCACCGGTTTTTTGCACCTGCTCCCCCTTGAGGAAATTGATAATACTCGATTTTCCCACTCCCGAATGACCAGCTAGCAAAATAATTTTATCTCGGGTAGTTTCTTGGATCTCATTGAGCCCAACACCGGATACCGTGGAGGTAGTCACACTGCGGTAACCAATGGTGGAGTAAAGGTGATTCAATGCCTTGAGGTAATCAAGGTCGTCTTCGTTGTAAAGGTCTACTTTGTTGAAAACAAGTACAACCGGTACCCGGTATGCCTCAGCAGTTACCAGAAACCGGTCGATAAATACCGTGGTTGTTTCAGGAAAACGTACAGTTATACAGAGAAGTGCGAGGTCTATGTTTGCCGCCAGAATGTGGGCCTGTTTCGAGAGGTTAGAGGCTTTGCGTACGATGTAATTCTTGCGTTCATCGATATCGGTGATGTAAGCTGTACCATCGTTATTCAGATCCAAAAATACTACATCGCCCACTACCACAGGGCTAGTGCTTCGAATTCCTTTTAAACGGAGGTTTCCCTTGGCTTTACATGTAATGTCGAGTCCACTGCCTGTGCGTACGAGATAGGTATTGCCTGTATTTTTAATTACCCGGCCTTTAACCTGCTTTAAAGTGTTCTCCTCTTCCGCCCTTTCCATTAAACGGTGAGAATTTCTTTCTCTTTTAGTGCAAACTTCTCGTCTACTTTTTTAATGTAGATATCGTGCAGTTTCTGCAACTCGTTTTCACCATCTTTTCCCATATCTTCTGGGAGTCCATCTTTCACGGCCTTTTTCAGTTCGTCTATTCCTTCACGACGAGCATTACGGATGCTTATTTTAGCCTCCTCTGCTTCTTGCTTGGTCTGTTTTACCAGCTGTTTACGTCGTTCTTCGGTGAGTGGTGGTATACCCAATCGGATGACTTCACCGTTGTTCTCCGGCGTGATACCTACATCGGAATCTTGAATAGCCTTCTCTACCACTCTCAACATATTTTTTTCCCAAGGCTGCACCAAGATAGTTTTTGCATCGGGTGTGGTAACGGTGGCCACATTGGAGAGGGGAACCAAACTGCCGTAATACTCTACGCGTATACCGTCGAGTATGTGCGCATTAGCACGACCTGCCCTGATGCGGGAAAATGTTTCTTCCAAAAATTCGAGGGTCATATTCATTTTCTCCTCGGCTTCTTTTCTGATTTTCGTTGTATCCATAAAAAATTTACTTGTTGTTTTGTGAAAACAAAAATAGTGAAAATATTCAAAATGGCTTCTACAAATGAATCAATGTACCAATATCTTTGCCTTCAACCACCTTTTTTAGGTTGCCATATGTGTCCATGTCGAAGACTACAACAGACAAGTTATTTTCTTTGCATAAGGTGGTAGCGGTAAGATCCATCACTCTAAGTCCACGCTCATATACTTCATCGAAACTGATGGAGCTGAACTTGGTGGCAGTGGGATCCTTCTCCGGGTCAGCGGTATAGACACCATCTACACGGGTGCCTTTGAACATGGCCTCGGCTTCAATCTCCACACCGCGAAGTGCAGATGCTGTGTCGGTGGTAAAGAAAGGATTACCGGTACCCCCGGCAATGATGGCTACCTCTCCCTTCTCCATTGCTTCAATTGCTTTCCATTTGGAGTAAAGCTCGCCAACAGGCTCCATGCGGATGGCGGTGTAAACCCGGTTGGCCTGCCCCAAGGCTGTCAAGGCTGAGCTTAGAGCCAGACTGTTGATTACAGTGGCCAACATACCCATTTGATCACCTTTTACACGGTCGAATCCACGAGAGGTACCACTCAGTCCGCGAAAAATATTACCTCCGCCAATGACAATGCCAACTTGCAGGCCCATTTGTGCTACCTCTTTTATTTGTTGGGCGTATGCTTCGAGATGTGATTCATCGATCCCATATTGCTTTCCACCCATGAGCGACTCTCCACTCAATTTCAATAATATTCGTTTAAACTTCATATATCTGTTTGTTAATTTACAAAAGTAACCTCCTTGAAGGCGTATTTCCGCACCTCTCTGCTATCGAGTGTGCGCAGCAGGAGATGCCCCGATGGAAGAACATCTTCAATCATTGCCTGGAATTTACCGTTCGCATCTTCATACCAGTAGTAGTCGTTCACGCGGTAAAGATCAAACATGTATTCATCTTCAATGCCCTCAATGTTGCCCTGCTCGAAATCTCGATAGAGTAGGAAAAACTCTCTCATAAAGGTGTCAAGCAGGTACTCTCTGTCGTGAACCATTCCAGTTATCTGTCGCAACGAAATAGGATTGGGCAAATCAGACGGGAACGATTGCTCATTGACATTGATGCCGAAGCCAATAACCGAGTTTTCAATCTGTTGCCCTTGAACATCGTTCTCAATAAGCATCCCGCAAATCTTTTTGTCTTGCCAATAGATGTCGTTTGGCCATTTAATGCGAATGTCGTTGGCAAACTGATCGAGTGTATTCTTTACAGCAAGTGCCGCAATTCGCGAAATGATAAACTGCTCGGCAGCAACCACATGCTGAGGATAAATGAGCAGGCTAAAGAGTAGGTTTTCTCCTTTTGACGAAAACCAGGATGTTCCCATCTGACCTCGTCCTGCAGTTTGATAGTCGGCAATTACAAGCGACCCTTCAGCAGGGTGCACTTCTCTGGCAATCTTCTTGAGATGAAGATTGGTCGATTCAACCTCGTCGAGGCGAATTATGAGACGATCTTTACTTAATTGATCCATAATATTGCTGTTGTAGTTTTTTTGGCAATTTCTTAACTACCTCTTCAACGGAGTGATTTACCCATTTTTTGACCTCATTATCAGACATCTCTCCATCGATCCAGATGGTATTCCAATAGGTCTTGTTCATATGAAAAGCACCTTCTACACAACGATACTCTTCTCTCAAACGAATTGCCTCTTCCGGATCACACTTTAATGCAATACAGAGTCTTTCAGAATCTGTGGGAATCAATGCAAACATCTTGCCCATCACCTTCATCACGATGGTTACCTCATCGAATGGTGTGGTTGCTTCTGCACCGGGAATTTGCATGCAGTAATCAAAAAGCTCTTCGATATTCATTGCGTCTCTGTCTCTCTTTGTGTATTATGCCTATCTGTGAAATTCTACGGTTGACTGCTTATTGGTAAAGGTGCCTGTGGTCTTTATCCTATAAAAAAGGCAAAAAGGCATCTTCATAATGCTCAATTTCAACCCCTTGATCGTTTGCAACAAGGGCTATGATATCAAAACGAGCTGGCTTATCAATGGCATACGTTTTCAGATAAATACCTGCAGCCTGTATCATCCTTCGCATGCGTTGCTTGCCAACAAAATCCTCGGGGTTACCCCACAATACCGATGTACGGGTCTTGACTTCTACAAAAACTATGTATTCCTCATCTTCTGAAATGATGTCCACTTCATAACCGTGGAATCGCCAGTTGCGCGCTACAATTTGGTGACCTTTGGAAACCAAATATTCTACCGCTACCTCTTCGCCTTTCCTTCCCAGTTCGTTGTGATCAGCCATCATTTTCAGACTTTATACCCATAACTTTGTAAAAATACAAATTTAGGATGTAAATCCTTCCTATTGGCGAAAATATTTTGTTTTTTTGTACCAGCAAAGGGAAAGCAGCAATTTCTGTTATTTGCAAACGCTTCCGGGGAAATACAATGGCTATGTATGAGGACAAAGGGAAATAAACTACAGGTAAAGAGGAAACCACGCACAAAAAAGGCGGAGTTTATGTTGAGCGACGAGGAGTATGAGTTAATTGCCTTATATCTGAAAAAATATAAGATATCTAACCGTTCCCGCTGGTTTCGAGAGACGGTGATGAATCACATTCTTAAAAATATGGACAAAGATTACCCCACCCTATTTGTAGAAAACGAGATGCGTAGATAGAATCCAATACAATCAAAGCATATTGGTGAACTGGTAGACCGGAAGTGATCGAAAAAAAAGATAAAATATAAGAGAATGTTAGACGACGAATATTTTATGCGACAAGCACTCCAGGAGGCTCACAAAGCATTCGACATGGGTGAAGTACCTGTGGGTGCTGTGGTCGTTTCCAATCAACGCATCATAGCACGTGCGCACAATCTCACGGAAACACTGACCGATGTAACCGCGCATGCCGAGATGCAAGCCATTACGGCTGCCGCCAATGTGTTGGGAGGAAAATATCTGACCGACTGCACACTTTATGTCACGGTGGAACCATGTCCTATGTGTGCAGGGGCTCTACGGTGGTCGCAGATTACGCGTATTGTCTATGGTGCTTCGGACGAAAAAAGAGGATATTCTTGCATCTCATCTCATCTTGTGCATCCCAAAACGAGCGTAACAGCCGGTATCATGTCGGAAGACTGTGCCGATCTGATGAAACTGTTTTTTACTCGCATCCGATAATTCATTTGGATTAATACCTAGAAATAAATATTTTTGTCATATCTAAGTCACAGGATATGAAAAAGTTTATTCTAATTTTATTGCTTTCCGGATTCTATGTGTTGAATCTGATGGCACACCCAAAGGAACCTATTAGATTACCATGGGACTCCATTCCTACAACGTTACCTCCAATTAAAATTGATTGGATCGATTCGCTTCACTTTTCATTGAGTGATACCGTTGTGGTGCCAACATTTTCGATATCAACACACATCGATACTCTTCTTTTTTCACAATGTGACTCCGTTCCCAAAAACCTATGGGAAAGTTTTCGGAAGTATTTGGATGCAGAGAGAGTAAACGAGGCAAGGATAATTGCTGCACCATTGGACAACATGCCGATTATTGTTCCTCCGAGCTACAACTTCCAATTGCAAGCACAGAGGCCCGATACAATCTATCATTTTCACATACGGAACCTAAGGGAGGAAGAGAAGTTAAATTCTCCACAACAGATGATACAAATGAATGGAAATAGACAACCTTAGATAACAGACTTGAAAAAATCACATATGGATAATCGACTGAAACAACAAATTGATTTTATTCTGGAGGCAGACAAACTGAAGAATGTGATTCGCAGAAACTTTCTCAGAGACGATTCTCGTAGGGAGAACACGGCTGAACATACGTGGCACTCCATGCTGTTGGCCTTCCTGCTTTATGAGTACGCAGATAATAAGGAGGAACTTGACCTGTTGCATATCGTTAAAATGATTGCGATTCATGACCTGGTAGAGATTGAAGCAGGAGATACATTCATGTTTGATACAGAGGGGAATAAACGAAAATTTGAAAAGGAGAACCAAGCAGCAAAGAAAATTTTCAGTCTGCTGCCTTACGATCAAGGAAAGGAATATTACGAACTATGGCTTGAATTTGAGAAAGAGGAGACTCCCAATGCCATTTTTGCAGCTTCAATTGATAAAATCATGCCGGTACTGCTAAACACATTTAGCAAGGGAACAAGCTGGGTGGAGTCACAGATTAGCGCCGAACAGGTGTACACAACACTCACTGTGATTGAAAAAGGACCCAGTAAGATAAAAGAGCTACTGGTTGATCTTGTTACGATGGCAAAAGGAAATGGGAAACTCTCATAAATAAGCCATAAACAGAAACGATCAAACAAATTCCCTTACTAAGATGTTAATACTGTAACTAACTGAATAAAACCTTTTAAAAAGTTTATCAATATGGGAAAGAAAAAGATTGCAGTCTTGGTAGGTAGTTTACGCAAAGAGTCGTTCAACAAGAAACTAGCCAACGAAATGATTGCCATGGCTCCGGAGTCATTGGAAATGGAACTGGTAGAAATTGGTCAATTGATGCATTACAATGAGGATCTCGATCAGAATCCACCTGCTGAGTGGGTTGAATTCCGAAAGAAAATCAAAGAAGCAGATGGTTATCTTTTTTTCACTCCAGAGTACAACCGCTCCATTTCGGGCGTTCTGAAAAATGCTCTCGATGTGGCTTCAAGACCGTATGGACAAAACAACTGGGCTGGTAAACCTGGCGCAATTGTAAGCAGCTCAATCAGTCCGCTTGGAGCTGAAGCTGCCAATCATGCTCTACGCCAACCCATGGTATTTTTAAATGTATACATGATGCAACAACCTGAGGCTTACATTGGTAACACCATGTCGCTATTTGGTGAAGATGGAAAATTACAGAACGAGGATACCAAAGCTCACTTACAGAGTTACCTGCAAGCTTTTGAAGCATGGGCAAATCGCTTCTGATAGCATATATTTAAAGCTGTAAAATTACCACGAAGGGGGTGAAACATTATTTGTTTTCACCCCCATATCTTTATTGTATCTATCGATATTATGCAATGTGTGTATTGTTATATCCCTTATACCTTGGGTAATTTCCAAGGAGCATGGTAGTTGGCTTTGATCAAACGATTGGCTTCTTCGTTACCAATGAACTGACCAGCATTGTTATCCCAATTTAGGGCACTGTTCACTCTGCAAGAGATATTAGCCAAATGACTCATTTTCGCAACTTCTGCACCAATGGCTATGTCTGCATTGGGCAGTTCACGCGTACGCATACATGCAAGCATGTTCCCGGCATGTAAATATAATCCTTTACCTGTTCCTTTTTTCATTTCAACTGCCTCCATGCGAAGTGAATTGGGTTTCTTCTCATCGTCGCAGGGATAACAATAGGGAAAATTGCGGCTGTTGATATCCTGTTCAGCCACTACTTCCCAACCACTGCGTGTAAGGATAAGTGTCCCATTCTCGCCAAAGAAGGCAACTCCCTCACGTAGACCAAACAAACCATTTCCAATACCGCATGCATGATCCCATACTATATTGAAATCGGGATATTTGTAAGTCGCCAACAGTGTATCGGGAGTCTCCATTGCATCATCAGGATAACCAAACTTACCACCGGCACCATACACATAGCTAGGTAATCCCACATTCATTCCTTTCATGGCATAGTCGAGCAGATGTACACCCCAATCGGCCATCAATCCTCCTGCATAATCCCAGAAGAAGCGGAAGTTATAATGAAAACGGTTCTGATTGAAATTACGCTTGGGTGCTGGACCAAGCCACATATCGTAATCCACTCCAGCAGGAACAGCCGAATCGGCTACAATGGGCAGCGTCCACTTACTGGTTTGATAGGCCCATACTTTTACAGTACGCACACGTCCCAGAACTCCGCTCTGCACATAAGATGCAGCCTCATCCCAATGCGGATCGCTACGCTGCCACTGTCCCACCTGCACAATCCGATTGTACTTGCGGGTGGCTTTAACCATGAGATCGCATTCTTCTATGGTATTTGCAAGCGGCTTCTCCACATAGACATCCTTTCCCGACTCACAAGCAGCAACAAGTTGCAGGCAATGCCAATGATCGGGGGTGCCGATAATGACCATATCTACATCTTTGTTATCGATTACTTTTCGCCAGTCTTTTACCAATTGTGCTGGTTTGTTTCCTTTTAATGCTTCATAATCGGCTGCACGCTGATAGAGCCACTGATCATCCACATCACAAAGCGAGATGCACTCTACTTCGGGATATTGCAGAAAAGCTTTCAAGTTGCTCCAACCTTGGTTGCGACAGCCAATCAGACCTATTTTAATTTTGTTTCCAGGTGCTGATTGCCCGTAAATGGAGGAAAAGGACTTCCCCATGAGGGGTGCCATACTCAAGCCAGTAGCGGTAATAGCTGACTTTTTCAGAAAATTTCGTCTGTCCATGATAATGATGTTGTAAGAGGTTTATGCAAATATAATAAATATTGCTCCAATGGGTCTGAAAATTTACATTTTATCTGTTTTTTCACTATTATATTGAAAAAATATCTTTATTTTTGGATTTTAGTGATATTCATCAATTCAAACTGCTTACATTATGCAGCAAATCAATGCGTTCTTCACCTCTTTGCATTCCTATATAGGTGGCCACAACTGGTTCATATTTCTGCTTTTAGGCACCGGTTTTTTCTTTTCACTCTATCTTAAATTCCCTCAGATTCGTTATTTTAGGCATGCCATTCGTATTGTCAAAGGAAAATACGATAAAAAAAGTGACAGGGGTGATACCACTCACTTTCAGGCACTGGCAACCGCCTTGTCCGGGACAGTGGGTACTGGCAATATTGCCGGTGTGGCACTAGCCGTTCATTTGGGAGGCCCCGCTGCTCTTTTTTGGATGTTGATGACTGCTTTTTTAGGCATGTGTACCAAATTTGTTGAGGTTACCCTATCACATAAATACAGGGAGTTCGACGAAAAAGGTATGGTAGCCGGAGGACCTATGTATTTCATGAAAAAGCGACTGAACATCTCCTTAAAAAATGGCAAAATCATCAAAACGGGATACTGGCTCGGTGGTTTTTTTGCAATTGCAACAGTATTATCATCCTTTGGAACTGGAAGCCTTCCTCAAATCAATAGCATCTCTAATGCTATCTTTGCCACTTTCGGCATACAACATGTTATCACAGGTGCTGTGATGTCCATATTATTAGCACTGATCATTATCGGCGGCATCAAACGCATTGCCAAGGTTACAGAGAAATTGGTACCTTTCATGGCCATTATCTATTTCCTTGGAGCTATAGCAGTAATCATTGCCAATTACCAAAATATCATACCCTCACTTGTCTCTATGTTCACCCAAGTATTTACAGGTACAGCTGCAGTTGGAGGTTTCCTTGGAGCTGGATTTGCTTTTGCTTTCAACAATGGCGTAAACAGGGGACTCTTTTCGAATGAAGCTGGACAGGGATCTGCTCCCATTGCCCATGCTGCAGCCAAAGCGCACGAGCCGGTTTCGGAAGGGATGGTCGCCATTCTAGAGCCCTTTATTGACACCATCATTATCTGCTTCCTCACAGGCATGGTACTTCTATCCTCCGGAGTGTGGAATAAAAAGTTTCCAAACCAATTTCAACGAACCGATATGGTCGTACTTGCAGAGCGTTATGATGAACACAATGCTGCTGATGCAGCCCTCTTGGGAGATTATCTGAACAACAAAACCTCCTTACCCTTGTTTACTGGCCAACTTAAGGTGGTTAATGGAATAATTCAAAATGACAATTCTATTCTTCATGCCCGTTCAGTAGCGGAAAAAATTATGGTGAGCAAAGGTGGAGTTCCCTTTACAGGAGAAATAACTGTGACGGATGGAAGAGTAGTCCAAGCATCCAACGATCTTGTTATTACGGGATCTTCGCTTGTACACAGTGCTCCACTAACAACTGTTGCTTATACGCAAAGTTTTTTAGGTGATTCCGGTAAATACATTGTTGCACTTGGATTACTGTTATTTGCCTTCTCCACAGCAATTGCCTGGTCCTACTATGGCGACAGAGCTGTTACCTATCTGGTAGGGGCGAAGTATGTCATGGTATATCGGATTATTTTTGTAGTTGCCTTTTTTTCGGCCTCCTATATTGATACTACCATCATTTGGAATCTCTCCTTGCTCACAGTTGCTTTTATGACAGTCCCGAACCTAATTGGTCTGCTCATACTTCACAAAGAAGTGAAACAGACCATTGGCGATTACTGGAATGGTTTTAAAAAAGAATATCCAAACGAAACAATTTCAAAAAGAATGTAGGTCATATCATCGCAATTGCTTGTAAGAAAGGTATGCTATTGAAAGATTTCTAATGAACCTCATATATTTACAGTTTACAAAATTTGATCTATTTCTGCGATTCGTCTAGGGTGATAGCACGTGTATTTAAATAGCAGCGAATAGTTATTGCAGGATGAAGTGAATTGCAATATTAGATTTAGCGAGTAGTCATTTCGGATTTAGCGAAGGAATCATGCTGTAAAAAAAGCTATTTTTCGTAACTTTGCAGATTATTACAAATAGCAATCCATAATTTTTGCTGCAATTCATATGTCGAAACAATTCAAACGCACACTGATTACATCTGCACTGCCGTATGCCAATGGGCCCGTGCATATCGGACACTTGGCAGGGGTTTATGTTCCTGCTGATATCTATGCCCGCTACCTTCGTCTGAAAGGAGAAGATGTCCTATTCATTGGTGGA
Source organism: Proteiniphilum sp. UBA1403 (assembly GCA_002305715.1). Lineage (GTDB taxonomy): Bacteria > Bacteroidota > Bacteroidia > Bacteroidales > Dysgonomonadaceae > Proteiniphilum. Next base: position 220,277 of record DBQD01000036.1, read on the forward strand.
TCTGATGAGCATGGAATTCCCATCACCATCAAAGCCCGCAAAGAGGGTGTTACCCCCCAGGACATCGTGGATCGTTATCACGAGATAATCAAAACCTCATTTGACGAGTTTGGAATTACCTTCGATATATATTCCCGCACTACCTCCACCATTCATCGAAAAACAGCGTCAGATTTTTTCCGTACGCTCTATGATAAAAACGAATTTACTGAACAGGAAAGTGAACAGTATTTCGATGAGGAAGCAGGACAGTTCTTAGCAGACCGCTATATTACAGGCACGTGCCCACACTGTGGCAATGAAAATGCATATGGCGACCAATGCGAACAATGTGGAACTTCACTCAACCCTACAGATCTAATAAATCCCAAGTCAACTCTTAGCGGTAGTGTACCGGTTATGCGGAGCACAAAACACTGGTATCTCCCCCTAGATAAACACGAAGCATGGCTTCGTCAGTGGATCTTGGAAGATCACAAAGAATGGAAGACAAACGTTTACGGACAGTGCAAGTCGTGGCTCGACCTGGGATTACAGCCACGCGCAGTGAGTCGTGATCTCGATTGGGGCGTGCCTGTTCCGGTAGAAGGAGCTGAGGGCAAAGTGCTCTATGTATGGTTTGATGCTCCAATTGGTTATATCTCTAATACCAAAGAGTTGCTGCCGGATAGTTGGGAAAAATGGTGGAAAGACGAAGAGACCAAGCTAATTCACTTCATCGGAAAAGACAACATTGTGTTTCACTGTATCGTTTTCCCTGCAATGTTAAAGGCCGAAGGTTCTTTTATTCTGCCGGAAAACGTACCTGCCAATGAGTTCCTTAACCTTGAAGGTGGAAAAATTTCTACATCACGTAATTGGGCTGTTTGGCTCCATGAGTATTTGGAAGAGTTCCCCGGAAAACAGGATGTGCTACGTTATGTACTTACGGCCAATGCTCCGGAGTCGAAAGACAACGACTTCACATGGAAGGACTTCCAAGCACGTAATAACAACGAATTGGTGGCAGTACTTGGTAACTTCGTGAACCGTGCACTGGTGCTCACACAAAAATATTTCGACAACAAGGTTCCTTCTGTAAAGGATTTTACTCAATATGATTTAGAAACCATAGCTGAGGCAAAGCAAGTAAAGAAAGCTGTCGAATTACAGCTTGAAAACTATCATTTCCGTGAGGCTCAGAAAGAAGCAATGAATCTGGCCCGTATTGGGAACAAGTACCTTGCAGATACAGAACCGTGGAAGATGGCTAAATCAGATATGGATCGGACGGCTACCATCCTCAACATAGCCCTGCAAATTACAGCTAACCTTGCGATTGTAATAGAACCATTCCTGCCCTTCACGGCCGATAAGATTCTTTCATTTCTATGTACAAATCACCTGAACTGGAACCAACTTGGTAATTTTGATCTCCTTGCAGAAGGTCATCAACTCGGCAAATCGGAACTCCTATTTGAAAAGATTGAAGACGAAACAATTGAAAAACAGATTAAAAAACTGGAAGATACTAAAAAAGCAAACGAAGTTGCTGAATATAAGGCAAAACCAGTGAAAGAAACCATTCAATTCGACGCATTCGAGAAGCTGGATATCCGTATTGGAACCGTTTTGGAATGTGAGAAAGTGCCCAAATCAGACAAACTCCTTCGTTTCCTATTAGACGATGGACTTCAAAAACGGACCATCCTATCAGGAATTGCGGCTCATTATCCTAACCCAGAAGAGTTAATTGGCAAGCAGGTCTGCTTCATTGCCAACTTGGAACCTCGGAAAATGAGAGGTATCGTTTCTGAAGGTATGATTCTCTCTGCAGAGAATGCCGATGGATCACTCGCTTTGGTAACACCCTCAAACAAGGTTAATCCGGGAAGCCCTGTCGTATAATTGGATTATTTTAACACTATTCAACGTAACTTTCTGCAATCAAAAGCATCTGAATAAATAGGAATTGATGAAATCAACTTGAATTAAAAAGAATATCTTATGAAGAAACAACTGCTTTTGATTGCGGCATTACTGATAAGTCTTGCTTCATTTTCCCAAAAGACTCACCGTGTAATGGGATGGAAGATTTCCCGAGACCGACCACAGAATGAACTAAAACTGAATCTTGGGACAACTATCTTCGGATCATTTCCAGAGATCAGCTATGAAAGGATACTCAACTCTGATATCAGTATTGGTACCTCATTGGGATTTGGCTTGGAGAATGATCTATATCCTCTTAATTTTGAAGTCATCCCCTATGTCCGTTGGTTCTTCGGTGGTAGTTCCGAGAGCTTGCAGAAATATGGTGCAGGTTTCTTCATAGAAGCTAATGCGGCATTCTTTTCAACAGAGATCAACGATGTTGACTATGATTACGGATCAGTTAGCACCGATACAAAATATTCAGCTGGTGCGGGACTAGGTATAGCCATGGGTTGGAAATACCTTACCCGCAATAACTGGGTGGGAGAACTTAATTTTGGTGTTGGGAGAGACTTTGTGAACGACGGTGCTTACCCTCGCTTAGGTATTTCAATTGGGAAACGATTTTGAGCAGCAACTAAAAAAGGTCACTCTCACTGATACTACACTGATGTCTTCGTATTCTGAGTAGTGTCAACTTTACAAAAATTCAATGGTACTCGTATTTAATTCTTAGAATCAATCAATAGAAAACGTACACTAAATGAGTACTATTTCTTATGTATCTCTATAGTAAGCATTTTAATTAGAGAAGAGAAATAATAAAATGACCTCCAAAAGAGAGGTATTTGAATTCCTGGACAAAAGCCTGAATGTAGAAGGTTTTAAATAACAAGTAACTGCCTCCAAGATTAAAATCCCGAGTATCATATTCTGCAATTACGGCAAGATCACGAGCAAAAGAAGGAGTGAAGGTAATACCTCCAGATATTGGATTATCGAGAGTTTGTTTTTTGCTGGACAATATGTTGTATGCAGCATGAAAGCCCAATTTATTCTCATTAAAAATTACATGTTTAGATGCTGCTACATAGTTCATACCAAAGTATTTGTTACCCTTGGTTGGACTAAAGTAGTTCTCCCTGTTCGACGTCAAAAGATCGTTTGAACCGACTACCACAGATGGAAGGTATTTATGCTCTTTAAGAACACGCAATCGTACCGATATCGCTCTGTCTACATTGTTGAAATTCTCGCTACCTCCTAGTTTAAAAGCTGTATTTGTCAAAGCAACTTCAAAAAAAGGAAGAAAAGTTATGTTCACAAAATAATTAAATGTATTGTAGTTCCATGTATTAGGTGTCATATTGGTGTTCAGAAAATTTCCACCAATCTTAACGGTACCATCTTCTGACATTGTCGCAGAAGGAGAATTAAGCAGACCTGTTACCCCAAGGGTGGTTTGTGCTGTTAGTTCTGTCGAAAATAGAAAAACAGAAAAAACCACCGACAATAAAATTGCCGGTAGTTTTTTCAATAAATATGTATCATTATACATACCTGTTTCTGATACTAATTTGTACCGCCACCGTGGTCAAAAATAACCTCATCTTTAATATAAAGTGTAACCGCACCAGCTGAATGCACCTCAATTTGAAGAGTTTTTAATTCAGGTGTTCCACCATATAGTCGAATTTTAATATCATATATTTGTCTATCTATTAACTGAAGACCGGTTGTTACAAACCTGTGATTCGGTGCTAATGTTCTATTCACAGTAATATCATCATTTATCAATTCAAGTGATGCAGCTGCACCAGTATTTCCATAATACTGACTTATTCTACTTTCAATAACTTGCTTCAGTTCTGATATTTGACCGGATGGAACACCTGCATTTGCCAAGATAGTCTCAACGGGTGTTACAAAAATATAACCAGATTTACGTTGTACTTTTATACTTTCAACTTGTTTGTTTGTCAATTCATTATTTTCAATTGGTGAGTCAATAACGTTGATAGCTTCTTCCAATGCACTTAATGAGACACGTGTCGTGTTGATACTTATTTTGTATGTAGAGAAGTGATTGATTGTCGTCTTGTATGTGTTGTCGTTCGCGTCATATGTTACTGACTGAGGCTGTACTTCCCAAACGTTAGTTGATTCATTATAGTATTCTAATTGCATTTCATCAAAGCTAACACCATTAAAAGGATTTTCCACCTTTACAGGCAACGGTTCGGAGAATTGAAGGCCTGCAGGTCCAAATTGAATTACTATCAACCCAGGATTGAAATCTGTTGGAGTAACGATGTCTGGGACTTGCACAGCAGTAATATTAATTGGTCCGGTTACAGGTTGATTGTTTGCATCTGTCACAGTGACACCTGCAGGGATGGTCATTACAACTGGAATATCACCTCCAATATTAATAGTACCTCCCTCGCCCGGAGTTATTGGAGTAACTCCCTCTACATACGGAACCATTGTTACAGTAATGCTGAAAGTAACAACTTGATTGGGCTCTGCTTGTTGGAACTCAAGACTGTAAGTAGCATTGAAAAAATCTTCTTTAGTAAATGTCAATGTATACTTTCCTGCGTCAGCAAGATCCTTGAATTCAAATTCACCAGTAGCACCTGAGGTAGTAGTAAGCGACCCCATTTTTACCGTTACGCCCTGTAGAGGTTGATTTGTCTGTTGATTCAGAACCTGTCCTTTTATAACATACTTTGCAGGTTCTAAAACCGGAGGTGTTGGTTCTTCGCCCTTCTCACAGGATGAGAATACTGCCAGGGAACCTATCAGGATAATAGACAGTAAATTCCTGAAAAGCTGTTTTGTTGTTTTTAATCCGTTCATAGCAATAAAAATTAATAATAATTGAATAGTTTGATGAGTTATATCTTAATAGTAAGTTTGCTCTCCGAGCAAAAAGTTATTGAAAAAATTATGGTTACTATTTTCTGTAGGTGATGTTTTATAAAACACCCCTTTGGTTATTGAATAGGGCCGAGCAACATATTCGAGGGAAAACTCTCTGGATGGAGCCACAATAAATTTCCTATTTACCGGCCTGTTCCTTGGTGGTAAACTGATGGTAAAAAAGAATCCTCCATTGAAAGTATATCCATCATATTGTAATGTTTGCATATAAAAACCAACCGATGCATTTTTAAAATATCTACTTACCTCTCCTCTTAATGTGACATCATCTTCGAGATTTTTTGCCACATTGGCATTAAGAAGAATTCTGGCAGAATCAAAAAAATAGTTGGCCCCCACTCTCCAATTTACCCGGTAGTTGTCTGAAACAATCCATCTGTCAAAAAATGGTAGTGACCAATAAGTTAAACCAGCCTGAGCATACACTCCAGCATTTGATGTTACAGGTCTGTACAACTTTATATCCCCTCCCGCTCGTTGCGTACTGAAATACCCTACTGTGCCCAACATATGAAAACCTGCTGGCAACTTTAATGTTTGACTAACAGTAAGCATCCCTGGTCTTATTTTGCTTTCATCCGTTGAAAAGTCGTTGTGTATTGGAAAGATCACCTGAGCAGTAGCCACAGCTCCTTTCCACAATTGGATGTGCAATGCTGGGTTTACATTTAATTGTATAAGGTAAAAACGGTCCAATCTCGTGTTCTTGAATCTAAATTGAGGATAAAATAACAATTCAGCTACAGGACGACCTCCTGGATCATTTTCACTATATACAATCTCATTATTTGAAAGAACTATTTCTTCTAAACCATTCGCAAGTGAATCATTTTTACTCACATGATCAATAATCAACTCTTCAGCTGTGATTGCTGGAACTCTAATTCCAAACAAAACTAAAAGCACTACCGCTCTTATTATATATAACCTATGTATAGATTTTGCTTTTAGCATTTTCTGTTATAGAATACCTAATTTCATAAACAACATAAACTTAGTTTTTGTTTATAAATGTAGGATAAATATAATATTTTTTTCTGTTTAGTCATTTATTATATAAATTTGCGGGTTACATTCAACGGAATTGTATATTTTGCATTCTTTAGGAACGTAATGTGAATCCTAACTATTTACCTAAAATTACAAAAAATTTAAAATCAAAATTCATATGAAAGCTACATTGTTTATTTTTCCCATTGGTTTATTGTTAACCAACTCCCTGAAAGCCCAAGAAACAAAATATCCGGAACCTGCACCAATGAGACCCGCCATGACTGAGTACTGGCAACCTCAACCGAAGATCGTCACACCTGGCAAAGCTTCCGAAAAAGCCATTGAAGCTCCATCCGATGCATTGGTTCTATTCGACGGAAGAGATCTTTCACAATGGACGAACACAAAAGGAGAACCGGCAGCTTGGACTGTACACGACGGAGTTTTCACTGTTAAAAAAGGAACAGGTGATATCCAGACAAAACAATTATTCAACGATTTCCAACTGCACATCGAGTGGCGTATCCCGGAAGGAATAGAGGGAACAAGCCAAGCAAGGGGCAACAGTGGTATATTCCTGCAGGGAATGTATGAGATACAGATTCTCGATTGCTACGAAAATGAAACGTATGTAAACGGACAAACCGGAAGCATTTACAAACAGACACCTCCTCTTGTAAATGCAATGAACAAACCGGGAGAATGGAATACTTATGATATAATTTACACTGCTCCCACATTTAAAAAGGATGGCACCTACAGAACACCACCACGTGTTACACTTTTGCAAAACGGAATATTACTACAGAATAACACCACCATATTAGGAACTACAGAATACATCGGACTCCCTAAAGTAAAAGAGCATGGAGCTGGTCCAATCCGTTTGCAAGATCATGGTGATCCTAGTGCACCAATAAGTTTCCGCAATATTTGGATCAGGGAACTGTGATCCATATTCTGTCGAAAATCATTGATCAATAGAATATAAATGGCATCAGATTCTCTATTTGATGCCATTTTCAATATGTCGTATCGTGGGTATTTAGAATAATTAAATGTAAATTTGTGACCTAAAATGTATACCACAAAGGATAAACTATGTACAATTCCGGCACATTCAAGAAACTTCTCCCTGATCTGATTGTAATTCTGGGTTTCATACTCATCTCTTTCATCTATTTTGCTCCGGCAGTCATGGAAGGGCGTGCAATTGCGCAACACGACTCACTCGCTGCTATAGGACAAGGGCAGGAGCAGCGTGATTACATGAAGCGTCACGATGGTGAACGCACTCGTTGGAACATCTCCATGTTCAGTGGCATGCCCACTTATCAGATGAGTCCAACCTATAACTCCAGCAAGCCTCAAGATCTGGCAAAGAAAGCCTATTCTCTATTTTTGCCGAATTATGTCTATCTGGTATTCATCATGCTATTGGGGTTCTACATCCTAATGCGAGCAATGAAGGCCTCCCCCCTTATTAGTGCGTTGGGAGCCGTAGTCTGGGCCTTTTCTTCTTACTTTTTTATTCTGATAGCCGCGGGTCACATTTGGAAATTTGTCACCCTAGCCTATATACCGCCTACAATTGCCGGTCTCATTTATGTGTACCGCAAGAAATATTTGTTGGGCGGACTCCTATTCATGATCTTTGTCGCATTTCAAATATCGGCCAATCACTTGCAGATGACCTATTACTTCCTGTTTGTGATGGCTTTCATGGTCGTTGCATTCATGGCAGATGCCATTCGCAATAAGCAGTTCCCCGATTTCCTCCATTCGACAACCGTGTTGCTTATCGCCGGATTTATTGGTATTGCAGCCAATGCCAGTAACCTCTACCACACGTATGAATACGCGAAAGAGACCATGCGTGGTAAATCGGAGTTAACCCATCATGGTGAAGAGAACATAACCGATAATGGTCTGGAACGTGATTATATAACTGCGTGGAGTTACGGTGTCGGAGAAACATGGACATTGCTGATACCCAACACCAAGGGTGGTGCTTCTGTCCCCCTTTCTGAAAATGAACGTGCAATGCGCAAGGCGCGACCGGAATACAGTCCATTATACGGACAAATAGGACAATACTGGGGTGAACAACCCGGAACCTCAGGACCAGTATACGTAGGGGCATTTGTATTGACTCTGTTTATCCTTGGGCTCTTTGTTGTGAAGGGACCACTTAAGTGGGCTCTATTTGCTGGGACTGTTTTCTCAATCCTGCTCTCGTGGGGGAAAAACTTCATGCCGTTGACCGATTTCTTTATCGACAACATCCCAATGTACAACAAATTTAGAGCTGTCTCCTCCATTCTCGTTTTAGCTGAGTTTTGTATACCTCTGTTGGCAGCACTTACCTTGAAAGAGATTATCGAAAAGCCAGAAGTGCTTAAAAATAATCGCAAAGCAATCTATGTGAGTCTAGGGTTGACCGGAGGAATCTCATTGCTCTTTGCCATTGCCCCCAAGGTCTTTTTCTCTTCCTTTATTTCTTCTTCCGAGATGATGGCATTGCAGTCGCTCCCCTCTGAGCATGTGCAAGCTGTCATGGGAAACCTCACCGAGATGCGTATAGCGATGTTCACTGCTGATGCATGGAGAAGCTTCATTATCATCGCAATAGGTGTATCACTTGTCTGGCTCTTTATACAGAAGAAAATTAAAGTAACATGGATGGTTACTTCTCTATTGCTTCTCTGCTTGATTGATATGTGGGGTGTGAACAAACGCTATTTAAATGATGGCGATTTTATCCCTGCTACCAACCAACAGCAAATGTTTACCAAAACAGCAACAGACGAACTTATCCTGCAGGACAGCACCAAATACTACCGCGTACTAAATATGGCCACCAGCACATTTAACGATGGAGTTACCCCATATTGGCACAAGGTCATTGGAGGTTATCATGCAGCCAAACTACGTCGCTATCAAGATTTGATAGACCGTCACATCTCCAATGAAATGATGGCATTGCAACAAGACATCATCAATACGCAAGGAAGGTTGGATTCAGTGAATACGGAACGATTCAAAGTTCTGAATATGCTCAATACCAAGTGGATCATCATGCCTGCACAAGGGGGAGGTACCCTACCAATTGAGAATCCTTATGCTATGGGTAATGCTTGGTTTGTCGACAAGCTGTCATTTGTTGAGAGTGCAGATGAGGAGATTGATGCTCTGATTACTATGGATCTGCAGAAAGAAGCGGTGGCAGACAAGAAATTTGCACCCATTTTGGAGAAATTCCAATCCAGGTTTGTTCCTTCACCAACCGATCCTGCATCAACAATTGCCTTAATCGATTACGACTCTGATTTTGTCACCTATGAAGTAGATGCTAAAAAAGCAGAACTGGCTATTTTTTCCGAAGTCTACTATCCCAAAGGGTGGCAAATCAGCATTGATGGGGAACCTGCGGAGATGATCCGCGTGAATTACATTCTGCGTGCGCTTCCTGTTCCCGAAGGGAAGCACATCATTACATTCCGTTTCGACCCACAAAGCATCAAAATAACAGATAGTATTGCATATGCAGCTCTATTTATCATGCTACTGACTGCACTCATTCTCTTCTGTCAGTCACTAAAAGGGAAGCGCGACACTGAAGCTTAAGGCTATTTCTATGAAGTCATGTTAACATCATGAGCAAAACCACCTATTGATCTGTTTATCGGTTACAAATATCTTTGAAGGCACACCATTCGCAGTTTTTCGTGTTCGGTGTTTGAGCAAAAGGTATGTCTGGATTAAAAATCTCTTCCAACAGAGAACGAAACATGACGTCGAATTCTTTCATGTAAACCGAGATATCCACTATGGGGTGCTTATCAAATAAGACTGACGTATTAAAATCATTGAAGACCGAACGCAAATAATATAGTGCCGGAGCGATCCGTTCGGCAGGATGTTCCTGTAAATAGAAGTACGCATAAACAAAGAGTTGCAGAATCTGTTTGGGTCGATCATTATTAGTTGCATCAAACAACTTTGACATATCTGAAAATGAGTTAGCCCCTTTACCTGTTTTATAATCAATAATACGCAAAGAATCTCCCACTCTATCGATGCGGTCGATACTACCTTTGAAATTCACGTTCAATCCTTCTTTTATTAGAAAAGTAGTGTGGAACTTATACTCCGAAGCAATGTACAGAAAAGGAGTTAACTTCCTGTCCTCTTGGAGAGTCTGCCTCACATAGCTTTTCAGAATCTCTCCAATCAGATAATTCTGCCCTTCAAGTGGCCGTGGATTCTTCTCATCCCGGAGAAAATAGCGCGCAAATGCCCGATTCAAGATGTCATTCAAATAGGCCTCATCTTTGGCAATCGTGCTAAGCACATCGGGTGTGACGCGCTTGTTCAGGTAACGGTTATAGATAATCTCCATCACTCTATGAAAGATGGAACCAAACACGTCCGATTCGATCGACTCCTGTATCTCTTCCTCATCAGAGAATCCTTCAACCGCAGTGAAATAGAATCTCAATGGACAGTCGATATAATTGTTGATCAACGAAGCAGAGAGATATCTCTCTTTTCCTGCCCGAAAATCATTCAGTTTTTGCATTACCCCTTCTGTTTTATATACAGTCACAGATTGTGCCTCTGGCAACGAGACATCATAATTCACCACTCTCTCTGTAATGCGAAAGTAGTCTGGATACAAATACTTCAACTGATAAAAATAACGGCTCACTTCCCCACTTTGCAGATCCTCTGTACGCGTATCATACAGCATAAAGATCCGTTTGGCACGACTGATCATCCGGTAGAAATGATAGGCGTAGGTAGCATCCCGATGATCATGCGTGGGGAGTGAGAATCCGGTCCTTAAGGTATAGGGTATAAAAGAGTTGGCGACATTTCTCAGCGGAAAAACACCTTCATTCATCGAAAGGATGATCAAATTCTCAAAATCAAGACTACGTGTTTCCAGCACGCCCATTACCTGCATACCCGACAGCGGTTCTCCACTGAAGGAGACGTTGATGGTGCGCGCCAATTTTTTCAACAGGCCAAACCAAGTCTCCACCGTCATCTCATTGGCACCTGCTAGTCGGTCCCTTAATCGAGTTACCGTCTTGTAATATTGCACGATAAATTCTCTCTCAAGATCTTCGGCATCAGTATGACCGTGTGAATCTTCAGTCGTCAGTTCCTGATAAATATAACTAAATATACGTTGTAGATAGTCTCCAGCATCTTGCCAGCGAGTCACAGTTGAAAAAATCAATGCCAGCAATGGGTGATCGGGAATTTCCGATTGCGGCACCACGACACGATTAAAAGAGAGTATGTGTGTCTTCAGCAATTCCGTTTCCTTGGGTGCCACTCTTCTCACCAACGGATGATTAAGTAACGCTTTTACATGATAATGATAATAAGCTGTCTCCCCATTGTAATTGCGAAGATTCTTCTGCAACTGTGCAAGATGTTCTACCAGACTGGCTATGGAAGCATGAGAAAGGCCGTATCCCATGGTCACATTAATCTTGCCAATTTCCTGCGGAATGGAATAAAGGACCGGCAGCAATAGGTTCTCATCTGGGAGTACAATCGCCGTATTGATGGCTTCCTCTGGATGAGTAATAGCTCCCGTTTCAATCAATCGAGAGAGAATTTGTGTCACCTGTTTGGCCTGTCCAACTCCAGAAGGGACTGCAATGACCTCTACTTCGGGCTTCACCTTATTCTCCTCCGATTGGTTCAGTGTAAACATGGAAGGAAAGCGAGACAGGTTCTCCATTACTCGGAAAGAAGCTTTATTTTGAGGATCTTTGACAAGCGGGAAGTCATAGTCCCAATAAAAATCGGCCATCCCTTGATTCCTCAGATTCTCCAGCAGTGCTATTTCAGCAGGCGTAAGCGCATTCAATCCCACAAATATAAAACGCTCCGTTTTCCATGTTCTATCTTCAGCAGTTTTTATCCTTTCTGCTACCTCTCTGTATATCATTCCCTCGTAGGCACGACCTTTCTCCTGTAATTCATTTCGAAAAGAGGAATAGAGTTCGAAGAGTATCTTCCACGTTTCATGAAACTTTTGTTTGGTCTCACTTCCCTCAACAGGCATGAAATGCGTCCAAAAACGACGGATGGCATCGATCTGTTCCTTTGTCAAATGGGTGAGGTCGTCATCGAGCATCCTGAAATCGTGTACATTGCGAAACAGTTGTTTCGCATCAATCAAGTATTTGTCCACCTCATCGAAGTCATTTAACAACATATCTCCCCAGAACAGAAAATCGTCGAATGATTCCGTAGATCCACTTATTTTTTTGAAGTGGTTGTAGAGCATCACCAACATCTCAATCCTGTCGGCCGGTTGATACAAGGAGAACGATGCAAACAGCTCCTGAATAGTAAATATAGTAGGTGAAAATAGAGGCTTTTCAGCAATCTCCGCCAAGAATTTCTGCAAGAACAAACCCGCTCGTCGATTGGGAAGAACAAAGGTGTTACGGTAAAGTTCGTTACCATACTGTGTATAAAACTGTTCTGCTACTTTATAAAGGAATGGGGTCATACAAGAATGATTGATCTTCTACAAAACTACACAAATTATTCTAGAATATTAAACCCAAATCTATCGATTCATTGAGGAATCATTATTTTGCAAATCTCCTTCTTTAGACAACATGTTTAACACTAAAAAAGCAGGGGTTGACCCGAGAAAGAAAAGGGTTTGCCCTGAAAAAGAAAAAGGGTTACTTCGAAAAACCAAAGCAACCCTTAATTCATTTTGTCTTATATACGAAGATTAGATCACACCTTGCGCCATCATGGCGTCGGCTACTTTCATGAAGCCGGCAATATTGGCACCTTTCACGTAATTGATGTATTTACCATTCTTTCCGTAGTTTACACACTGTTCGTGGATGTCGCTCATAATCTGGTGGAGCCAGCGATCCACCTCCTCATTACTCCAAGAGATGTGCATTGCATTTTGCGTCATCTCCAAACCGGAGCAAGCAACACCACCAGCATTTACAGCCTTACCCGGAGCAAAGAGCATCTCATTATCAATAAAGAAATCCACCGCCTCTGCTGTACAACCCATATTGGAAACTTCCGCAACCAACAAGACGCCATTCTCTTTCAAAGCCTTGGCATCATCCAGATCCAACTCATTTTGTATGGCACATGGCAATGCTATGTCTACCTTGCATTCCCAAGGTTTCTTACCCGGGAAGAATTTCGAACGAGGGAATTCATCCGCATAAGGAGCCACCACATCATTACCTGAGTTTCGAAGTTCCAACATAAAGTCGATCTTCTCAGGTGTATTAACCCCATCTTCGTCGTATATGTAACCATCGGGACCAGAAATTGCCACCACCTTGGCTCCCAGCTCAGTTGCTTTCTTCACGGCACCCCAAGCAACGTTTCCAAAGCCAGAAACAGCTACAGTCTTACCCTCCAGCGAGATATTGAACTCGTGACACATTTTCTGCACAAAATAGAGTGCACCATAACCGGTCGCTTCTGGACGGAGGCGTGAACCACCAAATGTCATTCCCTTTCCGGTAAAAGTACCGGTATGCTCACGTGCCAGTTTCTTGTACATGCCAAACATGTATCCAACTTCACGGCCACCCACACCAATATCACCCGCAGGCACATCCGTATCGGGACCCAGGTTTCTCCATAATTCAGTCATAAATGCCTGACAAAAGCGCATGATCTCAGCCTGAGAACGACCTTTGGGTGCAAAATCCGATCCTCCTTTCGCTCCTCCCATTGGGAGCGTGGTCAGTGCATTCTTAAAGGTCTGCTCAAAGCCCAAAAACTTAAGGGTTGAAAGCGTCACAGACGGGTGGAAGCGGATACCCCCTTTGTATGGTCCTATAGCACCATTGAACTGTACACGGTAACCGATATTAACCTGTACTTTTCCATTGTCATCTACCCAGGGTACACGAAAGGTAAAAATACGGTCCGGTTCCACAATGCGTTCCACGATACCAGCTTTCTCAAATTCGGGATGTTGGTTGTAGACATCTTCAATGGATACCAATACTTCTCTAACAGCTTGTAGGTACTCCGACTCGCCCGGGTGTTTAGCCTCTAGACTCGTCATTATGTCATTCACTTTCATAATAAAAAGGTTATTTAAAGATTAATGCAGCAAAGGTAGCCATTAATTTGAATTAAAGGAATGCAATGTAGATCTATTTCAAGAATAAAAGTTTCGGATTTTAACGTTTAAATGTTACTTTTGTCCTGCACTTATGCATAAAATATTTTTATGCAACAGATACAATAAAAACCTCTATACTCAATTTACAGCTTTACAAAGAGTTCCACAAAACGTATTGATATGGCAAAAAACAAACTGGCCAAATTTGCCGATATGGCCACCTATAAAAATGTATTTCAGTATGCTTTCGACACCTTGAAGCAGGAGGGTTTCCCATTAAAAGGAAAGTGGAATACCTATTTTCGAAACAACCATCCCATTGTACTGGAGTTGGGTTGCGGCAAAGGCGAATATACCGTGGGTCTTGCACGTAAATATCCGGAAAAGAACTTCATTGGGATCGACATCAAAGGTGCCCGTATGTGGAAAGGAGCGACAGAAGCACTGGAAGAAAAGTTAGATAATGTGGCATTTATCCGCACGAACATCGACTTCATCCGCTACTTCTTCGCCGACAGTGAGGTATCGGAAATATGGATCACCTTCCCCGACCCTCAGATGAAGAAAGTGAACAAGCGGCTCACAGGTACGCATTTTATGGAAAAATATTGTAACATTCTCCACGATGAAGGCGTCATTCATTTGAAGACCGATAGCAATTTCCTGTTCACCTATACCCGGGCTATGATTGCGGAGAATAAGCTCAATATTCTTTTTGAGACAGATGACCTCTATCATTCCAACCTTCAGGACGATATTCTGGAAATTAAAACCTTCTATGAACAACAATGGTTGGATCGAGGTTTAACTATAAAGTATATCTCCTTCACCTGTCCTGGCGAACGGCAGTGGATTGAACCCGACATTGAAATCGAGAAAGACGACTATCGCAGTTTTGGCCGCAACGCCCGTATTGCAATTGATAAGAAGAAGTGATGAAATAATTGAAATCGTTTTATGGCTATATATCCCCAATTAATCCTAGATGCACTAAAAAATGTGCGATACCCCGGAACGGGGCAAGATATCGTATCAGCCGGCATGGTGGCCGACGACATCCGTATTGATGGCATGAAAGTGAGCTTCTCGCTCATCACCGAAAAGACCCATGATCCGTTCATTAAATCGGTCGTTAAGATGGCCGAGCAGGCCATCCTCACTTATGCCGATTCAACTATCGACATAAAAGGGAACATCGCGGTGAAAGCGAAACAGCCTCCCCGGCCTGCCCAACCTGACCTGCTTCCGGGAGTTAAAAACATCATTGCTGTCGCCTCCGGCAAGGGAGGTGTGGGTAAAAGCACTGTCTGCACCAACCTCGCCGTCGCCTTGGCGCTAAAAGGATACAAGGTGGGATTGCTTGATGCCGATATCTTCGGACCCTCTGTCCCTAAAATGTTCAATGTGGAGGATGAAGGCCCCGTGATGGAAAATATTGAGGGTCGTGACATGATGATGCCCATTGAGAACTATGGCGTTAAAATGCTCTCCATCGGTTTCTTCGTCAATAAATCCGATGCCGTTGTCTGGCGCGGAGCCATGGCAAGCAATGCCCTGAAACAGCTTATTGGGGATGCCCATTGGGGAGATCTCGACTATTTCCTGATTGACTTCCCTCCTGGCACGAGCGACATCCATCTCACGTTGGTACAAACCCTACCCATCACGGGAGCTGTGATTGTAAGTACCCCCCAGGAGGTGGCACTAGCCGACGCGCGCAAAGGTATCAGCATGTTCACCGGTGACAAGGTAAATGTGCCCATCTTGGGACTTGTCGAGAATATGGCTTGGTTTACACCTGCCGAGCTACCGGAGAACAAGTACTATATTTTCGGGAAAGATGGCTGCAAGAAGTTGGCAGAAGAACAAGGCTTTGACCTATTGGGTCAGATACCCATTGTGCAGAGCATCCGCGAAGGAGGCGACTCCGGTCATCCTGTAGCACTGAATACCGACAGCATTACCGGCATGGCATTTGCTGAACTGGCCGATAACCTGTTGGGAGCGGTGGATAAACGCAACCGGGAGCTACCCGGAACAAAGGTCGTAGAAATACAAAAACATTAACCGATTCAATGATCCATCCCCTGCAACAATTTCAATTTTGTCCGAAGTGTGGCTCATCGCAGTTCGTAGAGAACAACGACAAATCGAAGAGGTGCGTCGACTGTGGCTTTGTCTATTACTTCAACTCCGCTGCTGCTGTGGTAGCAGTGATTGAGAATGCAGCAGGAGAAATTTTGGTCGCCCGTAGAAAAAAGGATCCCGCAAAGGGCACCCTCGACCTACCCGGCGGTTTCATCGATATGCGCGAGACAGCTGAGGAGGCAGTCACCCGCGAGGTTTGGGAAGAAACAGCCCTTCGAATTGTGTCATCCGAATATCTGTTTTCCATTCCAAACATATATGTATATTCGGGCTTTACAGTGCACACCGTTGATCTCTTTTTCCGCTGTGTCGTGCATGACTTTCACGATTTACATCCACACGACGATGTTTCAGAACTACACTTTATTGCCCCCGACAAACTTGCTCCGGATTATTTCGGACTTACCTCGATCAAACAAGGGGTAGAGAAGTTGCGTAGGATGTATCAACACAGGAAAAATCTACATACAAATTGAATCTCAGAGGAATCATAAAAAACCAGAATATGAAGAAAATCATCTTATTGCTTATCCTTGTCCTTATCACCCAGATCTCGCCGGCTCAGAAGACCTCATATTTCTCCGGGCATGAGAAGCTGTTTAATCAAGGCAAAGAGATGTTTCTCAAAGGAAACTACTCCGGTGCTCAGGATATCCTAGCAGAATATTTGCAAGTGAGTCCCGATGCAACATTAAAAGAGGAAGCTGCCTACATGCTTGCGGTATCATCCTTCTACCGTGGTAAAGAAACAAGCGGCGAAGAGTTGCAGATGTTTCTGTCAGCACATCCTGAAACAATGCACCGCAATGAAATCTCCTTCCTGATTGGTTCCTATTATTTCGATTTAAAAGAATGGGATACTGCAAGGAAATGGTTCAACCAGTCCGATTTGGATTTCCTCACCCTTTCAGAACAGGAAGATTACAGCTTCCGCAAAGGTTATACCGAACTGCAGCTCGACAACAAAGAGCTAGCCACCCGTTATTTCGGTCTTCTCTCCCAAAACAGCAGCAAGTACCATGACGCAAGTGAATTTTATCTGGGTTACATCGATTATTCCAATAAAAACTATGCATCTGCGCAACAACACTTCCAACGTGTAAATGATCACCCCCAATTTATGGAAGAAGTGGCCTTCTATACAGCCCAGGGAGCCTTTTTTGAAGGAAAAACCGAAGAAGCGATCCGGCTTGCCAGCTCGTTTATGACTCGCTACCCAACAAGCAGTCACCTTCCGGAGATAAATAGAATCCTCGGAAACAGCCATTATCGCCTAGGCGAACCCTCACGGGCAATACCCTACTATGAGTACTATCTTGCCCATGTGGATAAACCTTTGCGTGGCGATGCCTATTACATGGGGTTGTCCTATTTCGAGACAGGCAAATTTAGAGAAGCGGCCACCCTATTCCAACAAGCTGTGGGAGAACCAGATGCCCTAACTCAAAATGCACAATTACAGCTTGGGCAGACTTTCTTGAAGCTTAACGAAAAGCAGCAGGCACAGATGTCGTTCGAAGCGGCTACCCGATACAATTTCGATCCGCAGGTCAGGGAGACTGCCATGTTTAATTACGCATTGCTGGCACATCAGACCAACTTTTCGGTCTTCAGTGAATCTATCACCCTGTTCGAAAATTTCCTCCGCGAGTATCCCAATTCGCCCTACACCAATCAGGTAAACGACATCCTCGCGGAGACCTTCCTCACAACCAAAGATTATGAGGCAGCATTGAAAGCCATTGAACGAATTAAAAATCCGGGTCGACGTATTTTGGAAGCCAAGCAAATGGTATATTTCCAACTGGGTGCACAAGAGTTCATCAATGGAAAAATGAACGAAGCTGTACAGTATTTTAACAACAGCATCGGTATGGGCAACTACGATACCAAAGCTCGCAACGATGCATACTTCTGGCGCGGGGAGTCCTGGTACAGGATTGGTAATTACAACAATGCCGCAACCGATTTTCGTCAGTACACACAAAATGCGACACCATCGGATGAGAATTTTGCAAACGGATGGTACAACCTTGGATATGCACTTTTTAAACAGCAACAGTATGGTCAGGCCGTGACTGCTTTTAACCGTTATCTGTCTGCCGAAACAAACCGCAAAAAGAACGAATATGCCGATGCCCTGAATCGTGTGGGCGACAGCTTTTACTTCAACCGCAACTTCGCCGAAGCAGAACGATATTATGCACAGGCGGCACAAGTGAATCCGGCTGCTGCCGACTATGCCGACTACCAACGTGCTTTCGTAATGGGTTTACAACGCAACTATCAGGGTAAGATTACCGCACTCGTCAACCTAATGCGTCAATATCCTAACTCCCAATATTTCGACGATGCACTCTACGAAAAGAGCAGGGCTCTCACCATGTTGAATCGAGAGAGTGAGGCAGTTGCCGTTTTGCAACGTCTTGTAACCGACTTCCCGGAAAGTCCCCTCGCTTCACAAGGAGGCGTTCAGTTGGGTCAGTTATATTACAATTTAGGAAATTATCAACAGAGTATCGCAGCCTATAAAAGTGTGATCTCCCGCTTCCCCGGCTCCGATGATGCACGCAATGCTCTTGTCTCTATGGAGACAGTCTATCGCGACATGAACGACATCCAGAGCTATGTAAACTACGCCAATTCACTTCCCGGCGGCATGCGTATTACCGTATCGCGCCAGGATTCTCTCACCTACCTGGCTGCCGAAAGTGTTTATATGCGTGGCAATAAAGCTGAGGCAGCTTCTTCCATGACTCGTTACCTGCAATCCTATCCCAACGGAGCTTATAGCAGCGATGCCCATTACTATTTGGGAGTCATTGCTGAGGAGAAGAACGACGAACAACAAGCGACGATGCATTTTCGGAAAGTGATTGAAGCAAGTAATGCAAAGTATCTCGACTATGCGCTGCTCTATACTGCACGAGTAGAATATAAAAACGGCAATTATAGACAAGCATTAGCCGATTATTCACGACTTGCCTCTTCGGCCCGTAACACAGTTAACCAACAGGCGGGACAGTTAGGTATTGTTCGTACGCAGACAGCATTGGGAGGCAATCACGAAGCAGCAAGAGCTGCCACTGAATTGCTGGCCAGTGCCAACCTGTCTCCCGAGACAGTGAACGAAGCCAGATACCTTCGTGGCAAAGCCTACCTTATGGTTAATGAGACCGACAATGGTCTAGCTGATTTCCAATTCCTGGCCAATGACACCCGTAGCATATACGGTGCAGAAGCCCAATTTATCCTTGCGGATACCTATTATCGCTGGAAATCATATGATCGTGCCGAAGCACAGGTGAAGGATTTTATGCAGAAAGGTACACCCCACCAGTATTGGATGGCCCGTGCACTCATTGTTCTCTCGGACACTTATAAGGCAAAAGGCGATGATTTTCAGGCACGCCAATATCTTGAAAGTCTGCGAAACAATTACAAAGGCGGAGAAGCAGACATTCAGCAAATGATCGACGAGCGTCTTCGCTAAAACAGGGAGTGAAGCACTTACAACGACGAGTGCTTTTTTCGAGAGAAAACGTATAACAGACTAGTTGGATACTAAGTATAAAGTGAACAAAATAGCGAAAATAATTTCTATGAAAAAGATATATATTGTTATGGCATCCCTGGCATTTTCAGCCGCTCTTTTTGCCCAGACACAGGATTCGTTGTTGCGCAGACAGTTGGAAGTGGAACGCGATTTCAACCCCACACTTCTCGATGCCGACAAGATCAACTCACTCCCGGCACTGCGAGAGCCGGTGGTACAAAAAGCCAACACCAACTTTTCCACCTGGGCGGGACGCACAACCCCTCCTCTGGAGATAACACTGCCAAGTCCCGCTGGTATCATGACAGAAATCCCATACAACTTGAAAAAAGGTTACCTCTCCTTACATGCCGGGAATTATGCCAATGTAGACGGTGCCTTTGGGTATCGCCTTGTGGAACAGCCAAAGGATAACCTCTCTTTCTCCTTTCTTCATAACTCCAGCAACGGAAACATAGACTATCTGCAGTTGAATTCAACCTCTCCCAACAACTCGGCATACTTCATGGATAACTTGGGTAAGCTGGCTTACCAACACAATGCCGACGCATTGCTTCTCGACCTGCAGTTCTCCTACCTCCATTCCGGCTTCAACTATTATGGAAACAGCTTTGAACAAAATCGCTATTTCGAAAACGAGAAACAACGTATTGGTGTGTTCAATGCGCATCTGGGATTAGCCTCAAAAGAGTCGGACTATCTGAACTTCAGAGGATCGGTCGATTTCAAGAATTTCTCAACCAAGTATGGTTACTTTCTCCAAGGAGACCCCATCAAAGGAAATGAGATCAACGTAAACGTAGGCTTCGATAAGCCCTTTCAAAACAACAATTCCAAAGTAGGAGTCAATGGAACACTATTCAGCACCACCTACAGCAATAACTTCGAAAACTATTTTCTGCTCAACGGGGCTCCTTTCATCCTCTTCAATGGAGAAAATAGAAGTGCCCGACTTGGTGCAGACGTACTCATACAGAATGCCGATAAGGTTCGATTTCGTGTAGTTCCGAATGTGAAGCTTCAACTGGGTCTAACCAACAAGACATCGCTCTATGCCAACATACATGGAGGATTCCAGCATAACACCTTCCTGGAAATGATAAGCGAATCGCGTTACTTCCTGCATGATGCGGCTGTAAAACCTTCATTCTCCATTATCGACATTGATGGCGGTGTAAAAATAGGCGACGCCGAAGGATTCCGCATTGATCTTTTTGGCGGTTACCGCAAAACCGAAGATGCCCATTTCCTTGTTCACCATGGACAGGAAGTAATCGATGACGATTCATTGGGTGAATTCCGGGAAGTGCTGTCTCCAGTTTATGGGAACCTGTCTCATTCACACATTGGAGGTTTGATCCAGACGAACATATGGACCCAGCTGGATCTGTCACTTCGCTTGAAAAAGAATTTCTACAAGGTAGACAACATGATGATTGACAATGTAGCAATTGCAGAACCCCGGGCTTACAACAAACCGGGACTTGAAGTTGATCTGCGCGCTTCCCTCGATATCATGGAGCAGTTGAAGTTTACCTTCAATTATTACTTTGCGGGAGACCGATGGAGTCGCTATAAAGGTATTGACCAAGAAATGGACAACATCAACGACCTGAACCTGGGTGGTGTATATTCAATCAACGATGCCTTCTCGTTGAACTTACGTGTGAACAACCTACTGTCCCAAAAATATGACATCTGGTACGGCCACCCTGCTCAAGGCCTGAATGTATCGGGAGGTTTCTCGTTTACCTTTTAAGAGGCACTCTACATCAACATTGGCAAACATAGGAGGAAACTATTTTTAATATTTCTTCCTTCTTGTTTCCATTGGTTTTGTGTATTTTTGCTGGTCATATCGATTCAATTTACACGGCTAAACGCCATTATATTCACCTATGGGCAAGAAAAAAAAAACACTCCGCAAAGGATTAATTAAAAACAACAAAGGGAAGTTCAACATTGTAAAGATTATGTGGGGTGCCTTTGGACTCTTCGTAGTCTTCTCGGTGCTCTTTTTCACACTTGTATCCGTCGGAGCGCTCGGATACCTGCCCAACATCAATGATCTGGAGAACCCTATCGACAAATATGCATCTCAGGTAATTTCATCCGACAACGACTTGCTCTTTACCTATTCTGAAAGTGACGACAACCGTATCATGATAGATTACACAGAACTGTCGCCACATCTCATCGACGCCCTTATTGCTACGGAAGACATCCGCTTTTATTCCCATTCGGGTATTGACATAATAGGATTGGGAAGGGCCATATTTAAATCGATCATTCTCCGTCAATCGGAAAGTGGAGGTGGTAGTACCATCACCCAGCAGTTGGCTAAAATGCTATACACACCCCGTGCAAAGAATAAGTTTCAACGTATATTCCAGAAGCCTGTAGAATGGGTCATTGCAGCAAAACTGGAGCGATACTACACAAAAGATGAGATTATCAATCTCTACCTAAACAAATACGACTTCATCAACAATGCCGTCGGCATTGAGTCGGCAGCACGCACCTATTTCAACAAGAGACCGGGTGAGCTGAAAGTGGAAGAAGCAGCCACACTGATTGGCATGTTAAAAAATGCGTCATACTTTAACCCTGTTCGTCGCCCCGAAATAACTCGTGACAGACGGAATGTCGTGCTTTCCCAAATGCGTAAGGCTGATTATCTGTCACGTGATGATTTCGATTCATTGCGACAACTACCGCTCGAACTCGATTTCAACCGTTCAGATCATGTGGATATTTCCGCACCCTACTACCGCCAACACCTGGCTAAGATGATGATGGCCGACAAGCCCAACCGCAGGTACTATGCTTCTTGGCAACGGCAACAATATTCGGAAGACTCACTCGCTTGGGAAACAAATCCTCTCTACGGCTGGTGTAAAAAGAACAAGAAACCAGATGGTTCCAATTACAACATTTACACTGACGGGCTCAAGATTTACTCCACGATCAACAAACGGATGCAGCTCCATGCCGAGGCAGCGGTGAAAGAACACTTGGGAAGTTATCTTCAGGACCAGTTTTTCCGAGAGAAGAAAGGAAAGAAATACGCACCCTATTCGAGTGAAGTAAGCGGACAAGTGGAACAGCTGATGACGACCGCCATGAAGCAAACCGACCGGTATAGAATCCTCAAAAAGTCAGGTTTCAGTGAAGCCGAGATCCTCAAGAACTTCAAAGAGGAACCGGTCGAGATGAAAGTCTTTTCCTGGAAGCACCGTGAAGTTGACACAATCATGACTCCGTGGGACTCCATTCGCTATCACAAGAACTTTCTCCGTGCCGGCTTCATGGCTATGGATCCAATCACTGGTCACGTGAAGGCCTATGTGGGCGGTCCCGATTTCAAGTACTTCAAATACGACATGGTAACCACCGGTAAACGTCAGATCGGTTCAACCATTAAACCGTTCCTCTACACTTTGGCCATGGAAGAAGGCATGAGTCCGTGCGACGGCATGATCCACGGTCCTCTGACCCTGATTACAGAAACCGGGGAAGAATGGTCGCCCCGCAACTCACGCGAAGCTACGGGTGAGTTTGTTACCATAAAGTGGGGCCTTCAGAACTCCGACAACTGGGTTACAGCCTACCTGATGAAACAATTTTCACCCTATGCGTTTGCCCGTATGGTAAAATCATTCGGACTGAAGACACCGGCCGACCCCGTCCTTTCGTTGGCATTGGGACCCAACGACGCATCGGTCTATGAGATGGTGGGTGCCTACTCCTCATTCGTCAATCGCGGTATCCGTGTAGAACCCATGTTTGTGACACGCATAGAGGACTCCTATGGGAACGAGCTAGCCTCCTTTGTGCCGGATATGAAAGAGATTTTCAGCGAAAACACCTCCTACGTAATGCTCGACATGCTCAAGTCGGTTGTTGATGGAGGTACAGGAGGCCGTCTTCGCAGAGTATATAATTTAAAAGGTCAGATGGGAGCAAAAACCGGAACGACTAACAACAACTCCGACGGTTGGTTTATGTCGTTCACCCCCTCCCTGGTTGCAGGATGTTGGGTTGGTGGAGAAGAACCCACCATTCATTTCGATATGATGGCTTACGGACAAGGTGCCAGCATGGCATTACCTATCCAAGGTCTCTTCTACCAGAAGATTTATGCCGATCCCGATATAGATTACAAAGATGACGGCGTATTTGATATGCCCCCTGGGTTTGATCCTTGCCATAATGCGCAACGTTATACATCGGATTATTATCACAACAACGAACCGGTAGTTAACAACGAAGGAATTGATGATATATTCAATTGATATAGAATTGATAAACTAACAAAGGGAGGTGCGATAATTTCACACCTCCCTTAATTTTTTCCTTAAAAGTGGGATTCTAACAACTGATCCACTTCCATCTACTTTTTGCCATACCCCACAACGACAATTGCATTTTCGGGATACGCCTCAGAATTGAAAGAGTTTTCTTTCACATCACTCTCCTGAAGTTTAAAAACGACTGGTACACGCATCGTAAATTCGCCCTTCTGTACTGAAACACCTTTAATGGGAAATTCTTGTGTTTCAAATCCGACAAAAGAAATGACCAATACTCCATCCACTGCAGGCACCTTCAATTGAAAACCACCCTTGTCGTCTGTTATCGTACCGGAGTTGGTTCCTTTGATAAGAACAGTTGCACCCTGCAATGGATGAGCACCCGATTTGGTCACTTTCCCTGTCACCAACAGGTAGTCCTCCTTTTCCCAATCAGGCATCTGTTGAAAAACCCGCACTACCTCCTTGCTCAAGATTGCCATATCACCCGAATTGAAATTCGTCTCAACGGCAGTCACTTTCCCAGCATCACTCACGTTGAAGGAAGCAGTGATTAAACCCTGCAGAGATTGCTCCTGTGCCAAGACCGGATATCTGATATTATTCGCAATAAACCGCAACATCGCATTTTCACCTCCAGGGAAGATGAAACTTGGCTGTACCTGCGCAGTTACCATTATCTTTTCCCCAACAGCTGTGGGCTTATTAACCTCAACCTTTGATTCATTATTCCCAAGACTGAAAACTACCGGTAGTGTATACCGTACATTGACAGCCACTCCACGTTGTTTCCCCGGTTTCCAGTTCGGCATCAATTTTAAGACACGAACAGCTTCTGCATCGAGAACTGGATCCACACCACGAACAACCTTCACATCATCCACGCTCCCATCACTCATAACTACAAAGTTGCAGAATACGCGTCCCTGTATTCCTTTCTCCATTGCTATTTTTGGATATTGGATACTATCCACCAGAAATTGAATCAAAGCTTCATTACCTCCCCAAAATTGAGGCATCTCTTCAACCACTATAAAAACCTCCTCCATATTTTCATCCTTCTTCACAGGCGGGGGATCCTGAATAGTGCCGGTATCACTGGTATATGTGTCCGGTAGAATGATATTTTCATCCAATTCTATTACTGGGTTTGCCGTATTTGTCTCTACCAAGGCAGGTTCTCGCTCCGCAGCTATGAGGCTATTGGCGGTTAGCATCAGAAGCACAATAGGCAGTATCAGTAGATATTTAACCAACTGTACCGTGGAAGATTTGGATTTATTCATCATCATAATTCTCTGTTTTAATTGTGATACATTAAAGTTATTTACTATCTGAACTGCAGTTTCATGATAAGTCAGTCTGAGCAGGTGGTATTGATAATCGCGACTGTCCACGCCTTCTCGAAGCACTCCATTATCGGCAAGATACTCAAGGTTCATTGCCATCTCACGCTTCAACAGCCAGACAAAAGGATTCCACCAAGAAAAAAGCAACACAATCTCAATGAGCAGCACATCCAGCGAGTGTTTCTCATTTACATGTGTATGTTCATGGATAATTATCTGTGCAAGTTCTTCCTCCGAATGCATTTGGGAGTTTATAAAAATCATTCCCAGAAACGAGAAAGGGGTCACATTTTTATCCAGATCATACACCTCAATTCCCGAAATAATGATCTTCTTGCTTTTCATGCGCATGCGGAGAATGGTTACCAGTTGCCATAAAAAACGTATGATAAAGAAGAGGGTTACAACCAGATAAGCGATACTAAGCAGTGCTTTCCAAGGGATATGGAACGAAGAAGTCTCAACGGTATCTCCCTCTGAGATTATTTCAAAAGACGGTGCCCCAATGGAGATAACAGTCTCGACTACAGTAGGTTCATTCAGTCTGAAACTCACAATATTCGTCAAGCCGGGAAGCACAAAGCATGGATAAACCAGCGAAAAAACGATCGCCGAAATAAAATAGAAACGTCTGATTTGTAAAAATGTATCGCTCTTAAGTATCAATGAATATAAGAGATAGAACAGCACCAATGCAAAATTTACCTGAATGATATAGACATAAATTGGATGCATGATCAATGATTTTTAGGGTGACTGAATAATTACTTCCGACTATTTTCAATCAGGCGTACAATCTCGTTCAGATCTTCGGCACTTATTTTTTGTTCCTTGGCAAAGAAGGAGACCAGCTCTTTATAGGAGTTATCGAAATAACTCTTCACTACATCCGACAGGAAATGTCGCTTGTAAGCAGGTTCGGTAATCTTTGGCTTATATACTTTCACGTTGCCGAATCGCCTTTTTGTCAGATATCCCTTTTTCTCCAGATTTGTAAAAATGGATGCAATGGTCGTATAGGGCTGCCTTGGTTCTTCCATCCGGTCATACACATCTTTAATTGCACATTCATCCAATTGCCATACGTGCAGCATCACATTTTCTTCTTGAGGTGTTAATCGCTCCATCATTATTTTTCATTTAGTATACTACATTAAAAACTAACACATCGCAAATGTACGATATTTTCGTAACATCGATGTTGTTTCGTAATAAATTTATCGTTAAATAAATATAAACACTTTCTTCTGTTATGTCCCTTCCTATTTTAGCACAAAGAGGCTGTTCGATCTGTTCTATTGTTGCGATTAAAGGTGAGGAATGGATAAAAAAACTGCCTCGATACATTGTATGAGGCAGCATCAGTTAAAATGGACTGTTGTTTTAGAGTTGTTTTTCGAAGTCCTGCATGCATTGAACCAGTGCTTCCACAGCTTCACGTGGGCAAGCATTGTAAATGGAAGCGCGGAAACCGCCAACAGAACGGTGTCCTTTAATTCCCACCATACCTCTCTCCTTTGCAAATTCGAGGAATGCAGTTTCTTTGTCTTTATACTCTTCGTTCATCACGAAGCAAACGTTCATGATGGAGCGGTCTTCTTTGGCAGCTGTTCCCACAAAGAGTCTGTTGCAGTCAATTTCGTTGTAAAGCAGTTCGGCTTTCTCCTTGTTCATCTTGTGCATTGCTTCCAAGCCACCTAGTTCTTTCACCCATTTCAAGGTTTCATGCATAACGAATATTGGGAATACGGGAGGCGTATTAAACATGGAGCGATCTTTTTCGGCAGCACCAATATGAGTACGGTAATCGACCATGGTCTGTATGGGTCTATCAAGTTTACCGAGAAGATCTTCGCGAACAATCACAAAGGCAACCCCTGCCGGACCCACATTCTTTTGTGCACCTCCGTAAATAACCCCATACTTGGAAACATCAACCGGACGGCTCATAATATCGGACGACATATCGGCTACCAATGGTATTGGGCTGTCGATATCTTCATGAAGTTCCGTTCCGTAAATGGTGTTGTTGGTTGTGATGTGAAAATAATCGGCATCGGTGGGGATGGTGTATCCTTTCGGGATATAGGAATAGTTTTTATCTTCCGATGAAGCCACAACTTCTACCTCTCCATAAAACTTAGCCTCTTTGATGGCTTTCTTTGCCCAAACTCCGGTCTGTAGGTAAGCAGCTTTCTTTTGCAAGAGGTTGGCAGGCACTTCAAAAAATTGCGTGCTGGCACCACCGCCCAAGAGAAGTACCCGGTAATTGTCGGGAATATTGAGTAGTTCCTCCCATAAATCGGCAGTCTCCTTCATGATTCGCTCCCAACCCGGTGTACGGTGAGAAATTTCGAGGATACCAATACCAGTATTGTCGAAATCGCGTATTGCTTCAATGGCTGACTCTACTGCGGGGCGGGGCAACACACATGGCCCTGCATTGAAATTGTACTTCTTCATATCGATTATTATTAAATACTTATTGACACTATCATATGGTTATTTATTCACCCTGTAACACTCGTCGCCATTGTTAAAGTAAGCAACGGTCTGTTTGGCGGCAGCAAGACCGGAATTAATGTTTGCATCGGTTGTCTGTGCACCTGCCTTTTTGGGTGTAGAATAATAACGTTTCGGGAATTTGGTGAGGAACTCTTCGTGCCTATCTGGTTTTACATCGGTGGCAAATTGAAATTTGGGACGTTCCTCCATAATTCGGATCAGATCTTCCTCTACCAGCAGCTCCTNNGAGCAAGGGCATATGCAATGACAGGATGTCGCTACTCTGAAATAAATCGATGTTGCTGTAGGCTGTTATTACACCATACTCGCCTTCTTTACGCAGATCTTCGTGCGTGAGTGAGGGTGAATAGGCATATACCGATAATTCAAAACCGCGTGCAATCTTGGCGACCATCTTGGCTACATTTCCAAAAGCATAGAGACCGAGGCGTCGACCTTTGAGCTCACGACCAACAGAGCCATCAAACTGATTCCGCTGCATATAAATGATCAATCCAAATACCAGTTCGGCTACAGCATTGGCATTCTGACCGGGTGTGTTCATGACACATATATTGTGGTCAGTAGCGGCTTCGAGATCCACATTATCGTACCCTGCACCCGCTCTAACTACAATTTTAAGGTTAGGGGCTGCATCCATCACTTCCCGATCGATTATATCGCTTCGGATGATGACCGCATCCACCTCTTTTACCGCATCAAGCAACTCTGTTTTGTTGGTATAATTTTCTAGTTTGGTGAATACATGACCTGCCGATTCAATGATGTTCTGAATTTTCTGAACAGCTTGGGCAGCAAATGGCTTGCTTGTCGCTAGAAGTACCTTCATATTATTGTCTATTTAGTAAGATTCACCAAAATTGATAGGGTCACAAAAATACAAACTAATATCCAACAAAACGCGAAATGAATGCAAAAAAATGGTGCTCGTTCTAAATTTAAATCAGATATATCATTGAATCTTTGAATGCTATAGAATCTATAGAAATTGAGTAGGATCGATTTAAAACTATTTGTCGGGTAAATCGATTCATCGTATCTTTGCATAAGAGCTTGCTCTGCGCCATGTTCTCATTTTCTTACCTGCGCAGTTGTATAATTATTGACGATGAACAGTCCCTATCCATCTACGTTACTTGAAAATGCAGTAAACGAATTTGCCAGACTTCCTGGAATTGGTCGAAAGTCGGCACTTCGATTAGTATTACACCTACTTCGACAGGAAGAGGGAGATGTGGCACGCTTCACCGAAAGCTTGATGAAGCTCAAGCAGGAGGTTCAATATTGTGCCTGCTGCCACAATATATCCGACACCGAAATATGCGCCATCTGTGCCGATAGGACACGCGACAACGGTGTGATTTGCGTGGTGGAGAACATCAAGGAGGTGATGGCCATTGAAAAAACCGTACAGTTCAAAGGGTTGTATCACGTATTGGGGGGTATCATCTCCCCAATTGATGGTATAGGCCCCTCCGATCTGGAAATTGCCAGCCTGGTGGAACGCGTAAAAGCCGGCGGTATAAAAGAGGTGATTCTGGCGCTGAGTGCCACCATGGAGGGTGACACTACCAACTTCTATATATTCCGCAAGTTACAACCTTTACAAACAAAAGTAAGCATTATTGCCAGGGGTGTTTCCATTGGCGATGAGATTGAATATGCCGATGAGGTCACACTTGGACGCTCCATCTTGAACAGAACACCTTTTGATGAATCCTATAAATTGCTATCGAAATGAAAGATATCACTGCAAACAAACTAATCACCTCCCTTAAAAGACATTACTTCGCAACAATCTTTGTACTAGGTATTCTTTTTGTGTTGGTGTTACTTCGTATTATACCATTTTCGGAAGGTGTTGTATCCGGTGGTGTTGTCATGGAGCGGTATGCCATCATGATCACCATCATTGTCATTCCGTTGGCACTGAAATTTTTTGCCGACAGGTTGAAGAAGATACAACGCCCACAGGAGCTGTCGAAGGCATGCGCCACATATCGAGGTTTATATTTCTTACGATTGCATTCAATAGCTGCTGTTACACTCATGAACATTCTGTTGTTTGGATTTACCCGTAACGGCAACTTCGTGTGGCTTTCAGTGGTGTTGTTCATCATATTTTTGTTCTGCAAACCCTCAATCATAGAATTGACCGATCTCACTGAAATACCGGCAGTGGAGGATCAAATGCCGGAAGAACCCCAGAGCCCATTAGGAGATGAATAAATTGCTTGAAAACAGAATCATCAGGCTGCGTGCTCCCGAGCCAGAGGATCTGGAACTGCTCTATAAGTGGGAGAATGACACCAGTATGTGGGAACAGGGTAATGCCAATGCTCCCTACTCACGTTTTAGCCTCAGGCAGTATCTAACGGAATCGAAACAGGATCTGTTTGTCGACAGACAAATGCGACTAATGGTGGTTTTAAAGGAACTGGGAGAGGTAATCGGGATGGTCGACCTGTATGATTTTGATCCCTTTCATCGACGTGCTGGGGTGGGTATTCTGATTGATGAGGAGCATCGAAAAAAGGGGTATGGCGTGCAGGTACTTGAAATGCTGGAAGAGTATGCTTTCGAGTTCATCGCTCTTCATCAACTTTATGCTTTTGTTCCGGAAAGAAACAGGGCCAGCATGCAGTTATTCAAAAAGGCAGGGTATACACCTGCGGCCACATTGCATGAGTGGCTTCTACGTGGAGAGCGCTATGAAAATGTACAAGTTTGGCAAAAAATAAAATAACGATATGCAAGAGGATATTAAAAAAGCGTGTGAGGTGATGCTACAGGGTGGAATTATTCTCTATCCCACCGACACCATCTGGGGTATTGGCTGTGATGCCACCAACGAGGAGGCTGTGAAGCGTGTATATGAATTGAAACAACGAGACGATAGCAAGTCGATGCTGGTGTTGCTCGACAACCCTGCCAAGCTGCAGACCTATGTGCAGGAGGTACCTGACATTGCGTGGGATTTAATTGAGCTGACCGACAAGCCGCTTACTATTATCTACGACGGAGCTAAAAACCTGGCTTCCAATCTGATTGCAGAGGACGGCTCCATTGGTATCCGGATCACAAGCGAATCTTTTTCGAGTGAGTTATGCCGCCAATTTCGCAAACCCATCGTCTCCACTTCTGCCAACATAAGTGGAGAAGCGGCTCCGGATAAATTTACCCATATATCAGACAAGATAAAAGAGGGAGTCGACTTTATCGTCGCCTACCGCCAGAAGGAGTCGACACCTGCGAAAGCGTCTGGTATTGTGAAGCTCGGTAAAGATGGCACCATTCATGTTATACGTAAGTAAACTATTTGGTTTTTTTTGTCTGATGAACGTGTTTTTTCTTCTCAAATGAAAATGAATGAATTATACAACCGGTTTCTACTTTGGCGTGATGCCCACATCAAAGAGCGTCATTTTTTGCTGTTCGTATGCTTCCTTGTGGGTATTCTTACCGCATTGGCTGCGTATGTATTGAAGATACTCATTCATTTCTTTCAGGTTTTTTTAACCGAAAACTTTAGTCAGGTCAATCTCAATTTCTCTTACCTGCTACTACCCATTGTCGGCATCCTCATTGCAGGGTTATATGTAAAGTATATTGTGAAAGACGACATCAGTCACGGTGTAACCAAGATACTTTTTGCCATTTCTCAACGCAAGAGCCGCATCAAACCTCATAACATGTACTCCTCGCTGGTGGCCAGCTCTGTCACCATTGGCTTTGGTGGTTCGGTTGGAGCAGAGGCACCCATTGTGCTCACCGGCTCTGCCATTGGCTCGAACTTGGGGAGGTTCTTTAAGCTGGAGCAACATAGCCTGATGATTCTGGTGGGTTGCGGTGCTGCAGGGGCGATTGCCGGCATTTTCAAGGCTCCAATTGCCGGTATTCTTTTTGTGATTGAGGTGCTGCTGCTCGACCTCACCATGTCATCTATCCTTCCTTTGCTGGTGACAGCCGTAACGGCTACCACCGTGTCATACTTGCTCAATGGCATGGGGGCTATGTTTGCCTTCTCACAGGTGGAACCCTTTACCCTTAATCGTATACCCTATGTGATTTTGTTGGGTGTACTCTGTGGATTCATCTCGCTGTATGTAATCCGCACCATGAGCTGGTGCGAAGATATATTTCATGGTTTACCCACCTGGAAGCGGTTTATGCTGGGTGGATTGATGCTTAGTGTAATGATTTTCTTTTTCCCACCACTTTTTGGTGAGGGATACAACACAATTGACACTCTGCTTGCTGGGGGCGACTTTTTCCATTCGCTCACCAACGAAAGTTTCTTTTATAACTTGGAAAGTCGCTGGGCGATTGTCGTTTTTCTTATGTTGGTGCTTCTCTTTAAGGTGTTTGCTACCAGTGCCACCAACGGCGGAGGTGGTACCGGTGGAGTATTTGCTCCTACCCTATTTTTAGGCTGTATTGCCGGTTTTATCTTTTCCTATACACTAAATCAGCTGGGTTATTCGGTATACCTGCCTCATGAAAACTTTGCACTGATGGGCATGGCTGGGGTGATGGCCGGGGTGATGCATGCTCCGCTAACCGGCACCTTCCTTATTGCTGAGTTGACTGGTGGATATGAGCTGTTTTTACCGCTGATGATTGTCTCTCTGGTTTCCTACGGAACCATCCTGGTTTTTGAGAAGCATAGCATTTATGCCATACGTCTTGCCAAAAAGGGAGAATTGATTACTCACCACAAGGATAAAGCTGTGCTTACCTTCCTCAAGATTGAAGAGTTGCTGGAAAAAGATATCCCAACCGTACAGCCATGGATGACATTGGGAGATATGGTCAAGATCATCTCGAACTCAAATCGCAATATATTCCCGGTGGTGAACAACGAAGGAATTCTTCAGGGGTTGGTCATGATGAACGACATACGCAACATCATGTTCCGACCGGAATTGTATGATCGCTTCACGGTGGAAAAATTCATGGTGGGTGCACCTGCAAAGGTGCTCATCAACTCCACCATGGAAGAGGCGATGGATAAGTTCGAAAACACCAAGGCATGGAACCTGCCGGTGGTGAATGAGAAAGGTGTTTATATGGGTATTTTATCCCAATCGTCGGTATTCAATTCCTACAGGGAGGTATTGGTCGAAAACTATTCCGACTCAGACGAATAAATCAATTTCAATTATGGATAAAAAGAGTTTGCGTATCCTGTTTATGGGTACTCCCGATTTTGCTGTTGAATCGCTGAAAGCATTAGTAGAAAACGGATACAATGTGGTGGGGGTTGTCACCATGCCCGATAAGCCTGCCGGAAGAGGATTAAAACTTCAACCTTCGGCAGTCAAACAATATGCGTTACAACAGGGACTAACAGTTCTCCAACCAGAGAAACTGAAGGATGAGAATTTTCTTTCCGAGTTACAGGAATTGAAAATTGACCTGCAAATTGTGGTAGCATTTCGCATGCTCCCGGAGGTGGTGTGGGCCATGCCTCCTCGGGGAACGTTTAATCTCCACGCTTCTTTACTACCTCAATACCGCGGTGCGGCGCCCATCAACTGGGCAATCATCAATGGGGAAAAAGAGACTGGTGTGACCACCTTCTTCCTTTCGCATGAGATTGATACGGGACAAATTATTTTCAGTGAAAAAACAGCTATACGCGAGGAAGATAATGCCGGCACACTGCACGACAGGTTGATGAAAATTGGTGCGAGACTAGTGCTGAAAACTGTTGATGCCATTATCGAGGACAATTTGAAGCTTGTTCCGCAAGAAGAGTTGATTCCATCGGAGGCAATCTTAAAACCAGCCCCCAAATTACACAAAGAGACATGCCAGGTTAACTGGAATCAATCGTCTGAAGAAATATTTAATTTTATTCGGGGACTAGCTCCTTACCCCACGGCATGGTCGGAATTGCACAGCGATGACCTGTCGGAGCCGCTTCGTTTTAAGTGGTATGCCTGTGAGATTGTGGCAAAAGAGAATAACTCAGTTACACCAGGCACCCTGATTACTGATCACAAAACCTATATTCAAATTGCAACGAAGGATGGATTTATTCGAATAACCGACCTGCAGCTGTCGGGTAAAAAGAAGATGGAAACAGTTGAGTTCCTTCGGGGAAACAAATTCCCCGAAAAAGCTCATTTCAGTTAAAAGGGGTTACCATTTATAGTTAAGTCCGAAGCTAAGTGTCTGATTAATCTGGAAGTATTTCCATTCTGGATCGGGTGGTACGTCGTCGTCAAATCGCATGTTCACATAAATGCGTGTGGAGAATGCGTTACTTAGTGCCATGTTCAGACTGTTTTCAAACTCCGTCATCACCTTGTTGTAACTCGTAAAGTATGTGAGACGAGAGTCCCATGTAACGTATCGTGTAATATCGTATTTAATGATAGACGTAATGGTAGAACCAATATCGAGTACCGATTTATCACCTTCCGGGATACCGTAACGTTTCACATCGACCAAGTCGTTGCCCACATATTTATAGTTCACAGAGATGGGTGATATGGCAAGGTCTAACTTAAAATTGCGATGTCGCACTTTCTGCGATCGCTTATTGAGGTTATACTTCAAACCCACACCGGCATTCACATACAACGGCGCCAGAAATGCAGAGCGAAGATCGTTTGAGTTTGTAGGAAATGATTTGAATACTTGCGATTTGGCCTCTAGGTTTGTGGAGTAGGACCATCCTTTTAAGAAAGCATCCACACCAAAATCACCGTAATAACGAAGCAGGTCGTTACCAATGCGGTAACTCCGTACTGTGTCATCGGGTGCATTAAAAACCGACAAGCGCCATTCGAGTGTATTGTTAAAACGTACTTTATGTTTGTTGTAGTTCGCTCGAAGTACATGGTAACTATTAAAGTTCAGGTTGTTTGTTCCACCCTTGTGCCAGTTCTTGGAGAAGTAATTCTGTGCAAACTGGAAGGAGTGCTCACCAGAGCGAACCCAATACTTGCGACGGATGGTTGCTCCTTCTACACCGGGTTTCTGGAGTGAGAAGGCTGTCTCACTTTTTAACAACTCGCGGAAAGGATTGTAGGTCTCCCGTACTATCTCATCGCTATTGGCTGCGCTGGGTAGATTCTCAAAATCATAAATCGAATATTTTACCCGATCGGGATATTGTCTATAATAATTTCGTCTCACCGTTTGAATAAAATCGGCATGTTCGAGTGCAGACTCAAATGTTTGGTCGGGCGAGAGAAGCGAATAAGTTACTGAGTCCTTTCGAAGTGGATAAAACGACAGATCACGGGGTAATATCTTGCCATTGAAGGTAATGGGCAAAAATAGAGGATTATAAAAGAGTGTGTCGCGGAAAGTTAAGTCTCGCATTGCGTCAACATCATAATAGTTGACAGGCAACCTTAGCGTACCGTTTTCACTTCTGACATAAAGTGAATCGAGTGGATTCCTGTATCGCAAGGAATCAACAACTGGTGTCACCTTCTTTGATTCAATTCTCTTTTCCTGACCCTGGGCAGTAACAACAGGCTGTTGCGGTTCCAATTCTTGAAGTAAGCCTGACAACTGGGTTTGTTTCTCTATTTGACGACTTATATCGGTCAAATTTCGTAAGATATCCAACGAGTCAGGATCCTGGAGTGTCACTGTCGAAAGATTGGTAACATTGGCAGTCACTGAAGTGACAGCTACCAATAAAGAAAATGTCAAAATAAGAGGGAGGAGTCTTTTCATACTGATCTTTCTTCTTGTGGAAAATTATATAAACCACCTTTCATTCATCCTAACGACAAAGATAGGAAAAATGTTTCACTTATAGGAAAAGAGAGGGGTTGTTCCCTCATTTCATTTGTAAATAATGTTCCCAAATCAAAGAAAATAACGTATCTTCGCTTTGGATTGTTATGAATATTAAAATTATTTCTCAATGAAAAAAATTGCTTGCTATCTACTGCTGATAATCGGAATAACCGCACTTACAAGTTGCCAAGGCTACAATAGAATGGTTGAAAAACAGGAATCCGTTACGGCTCAATGGGGTAATGTACAGAATGCTTATCAGAGGAGAGCAGATCTCATCCCGAACTTGGTCAACACAGTGAAGGGATATACTTCACACGAACAGGAAACTTTTACACAGATCACCGAGGCCAGAGCCAAAGCTACACAGACTATTGTCAGCCCGGAGAATCTAACGACCGAAAGCCTGCAGGAATATCAACAGGCACAGAACCAATTGAGTCAGGCGCTAGGGAGATTGTTGATGATTCAGGAAAACTATCCGGAGTTGAAGGCAAATCAAAACTTCCTTGCACTACAGGATGAACTGGCCGGTACAGAAAACCGTATCTCGGTAGAACGCAACAAATTCAACCAGATAGTACAGGATTACAATTCCTATATTCGCAAGTTTCCACAGGTTATTTATGCTAAATGGTTTAAATTTGACACAAAGGCCTACTTTGAAGCAACTCCCGAAGCACAAGCCGCACCCGAAGTGGTTTTTTAAATTACGATGCTGCAAAAAGAAGAACTAAATTATATATCGGAATCTATTAAGCGCGCCGAAAGTCACACCTCCGGTGAAATAAGAGTGTGTGTGACTAAACATTGCAAAGGTGACCCATTGGAAGCGGCTTGGAAGAAATTCAAGCAGCTGAAGATGGATGCGACCCAGCAACGGAATGGTGTGCTTATTTATGTGTCGCCGGCCGACCATAAGTCCGCCATTGTAGGTGACAAAGGGATTCGCGATGTCGCACGGGAGGATTTCTGGGAAGATACACTACAGGAAATGCTCTCGTTTTTCAGAAAAGAACGCATTGCCGAGGGAATCTCAAAGGGTGTGGAGAAAGTGGGAGAACTGCTAAAGAATCAGTTCCCGGTTATAGAAAACGATGTAAATGAACTTGGAGATGAAGTTATTCTGGAATAGTAAAACAGTGTTGTTCGTGCTCACACTGCTTTCTATGGCGAGTGTGAAGGCGCAGGATATACCTGCGCCAATGATGCCGTATAGATTGGTGAACGATTTTGCAGGTTTGTTTTCAGCATCAGAGAATGCAGCTCTCGAACAAAAACTGTTGGCATACAACGACTCAACCTCAACACAGATATATGTGGTAACGGTAAACGACCTGGGTGGCTACCCTCCATCGGACTACGCCTTCCGCCTTGGAGAAGAATGGGGTATTGGCCAAAGGAGCAAAGACAACGGTGCTGTTATTCTTATTAAACCCAAAAGAGGCAGTAGTCGGGGGCAAGCATTTATAGCCACTGGCTATGGTCTGGAAACTCGTATCAACGACGCATTTGCCGGACGCATTGTCCGCAACGAAATGATCCCCTACTTCATGGAGGATGATTATTTTGGCGGTGTGAATGCGGCTGTGGACTCCATGATTGAACGGTTGTCGGGTGAGTTCGATGCAGAGGATGAGAAAGAAGGTGGCAATCCCGTGATGGGAATTGTTATTCTCATTATTATTATTGCACTAGTTATCATCCTTTTTAGCAAAGGAGGCGATCAGCATATAGGTGGTAGTGGGAACCGCAGAAGCACTTTTCCTCCCATATTTTTTCCACCTATGATGGGTGGTGGACACAAAGGGGGAGGATTCGGAAGCGGTGGTTTTGGCGGTTTCGGCGGCGGTGGCTTCGGTGGTGGTTTTGGTGGTGGCGGTGGCGGTCGCTTCGGCGGTGGTGGTGCTGGTGGTAGTTGGTAGAATATATGCAAAATAGGTTAATTACTATAGTAGGCCCCACGGCATCCGGTAAAACATCCTTCGCTGTACGGTTAGCTCATCTACTGGAAGCTGAAATAATCAGTGCCGATTCGCGGCAAATATATCGAGGTATGGATATCGGCACGGGGAAGGATCTCTCCGAATACAGAGTTGGAGACAAAGCTATCCCCTATCACATGATCGATATTAGGGATGCGGGTGAAAAATATACACTTTTCGATTATCAGCATGATTTTCATGCAGTACTGCAACGTATACAATCTAGAAACAAGAGAGCGATCTTGTGTGGTGGAACAGGTCTTTATGTTGAGTCGGTACTAAAAGGTTATCATTTGCCAGATGTTCCCATCAATGCTGAATTGCGAAAATCGCTCGAGGGTAAGTCGTTACAGGAGCTGGCAGAGATACTCCAAAGTTATCGTAAACTACACAATACCACCGATATAGATACTGAACAAAGAGCAATCCGAGCAATAGAGATTGCCAGTTATCAAGCCAATCAGTCGGTTTCAGAGACCAGTTTCCCTCCACTTAAGAGCTGTGTATTGGGACTGATGATTGATCGTGATTTGCGACGTGCAAAAATTACAAGGCGATTGAAAGCGCGATTGCAAGAGGGCATGATTGAAGAAGTGAAGGGCCTCCTTGAAGCGGGTATCTCAGCTGACGACCTGATCTACTACGGCTTGGAATATAAGTATGTGACATTGCATGTTATTGGCGAACTCAGTTTCGAAGCAATGTATACAAAGCTTGAAATTGCTATTCATCAGTTTGCAAAAAGACAAATGACCTGGTTCCGAGGGATGGAGCGTCGTGGTATACCCATCCACTGGATTGATGCCTCGCTACCGGAGGATCAAAAGATAGAAGCCGCACTTTCTTATTTGAATAGATGAGGTATTCTACAAAAAAATCGTAAATTTGCCCCGAAGTCCATTTGACTTACATGTTGGATTATGTTCCACTTATTGCATTAATTATCTCACCCCCCATGATAAAAGGTATCTTTCCTACTGAAAAGTTCCAACATATCGAAACACCCTTCTACTGGTACGATATGGATTTGTTGCGTGAAACGCTCAACGTCATTCGCAACGAATGTGGTAATAAACCATTTCACGTGCATTATGCCATTAAAGCAAATGCCAATCCTGTCATCTTGAAGGAGATCGCCTCCTACGGATTTGGCGCAGATTGTGTAAGTGGCAACGAAATTTTGCGAGCCCTTGAGTGTGGCTTCAAGCCCGACAAGATTGCTTTTGCCGGAGTAGGAAAAACAGATAAGGAAATAGGCAT
Organism: Proteiniphilum sp. UBA1403; assembly: GCA_002305715.1. Classification (GTDB taxonomy): domain Bacteria; phylum Bacteroidota; class Bacteroidia; order Bacteroidales; family Dysgonomonadaceae; genus Proteiniphilum. The sequence continues at coordinate 259,189 of DBQD01000036.1, forward strand.
TGGACTCGATCACGATATTTTCTGCTTTAATGTGGAGTCGATTCCCGAACTTGAAGTTCTCAACTCATTGGCGAAGGAGCGCAACAGGAAAGCTCGAGTCGCACTGCGTATTAATCCCAATGTGGATGCACATACCCACAAATACATCACCACCGGACTAAACGAGAACAAGTTTGGTATCAATGAACAGGACCTACCTGCGATATTGCAAATATTTCGAAACTCTACGCACATTGAACTGATTGGAATGCACTTCCACATTGGTTCTCAAATAACCGATTTATCTTCATTCGAAGATCTCTGCGTGAAGGCAACTGAGCTGCAGGAATGGTTCAACCAACAGGGTATAATGCTGCCCGTAATTAATGTAGGAGGAGGATTGGGTATCAATTACCAACACCCCAATCATTGTCCGATTGCAGATTTTGAATCCTACTTCCGACTTTTTGAGAAATACCTCAAACTGCAGGATAACCAGACACTCCATTTTGAATTGGGTCGTTCTGTGGTTGCACCATGTGGCTCATTGATTACTCGAGTGGTTTATGTGAAGGAGGGGTTGGAAAAGAATTTCCTGATTGTGGATGCAGGAATGACCGATTTAATTCGTCCCGCCTTGTATCAGGCATTTCATCATATCGAAAATATCAGTTCCGATTTGAACTACCAACCCTACGATGTGGTGGGTCCGATATGTGAGTCGAGCGATGTATTTGGTCATGAACGTTTGCTAAATACATCAAAACGTGGAGACCTCATTGCTATCCGATCTGCAGGTGCTTATGGTGAAACGATGGTCTCACAATATAATTGCCGAGAGAAACCTGCTTCTTATTTCTCCGATCATATCTAAATTGTTTTGAATGCTAACTTCTTATATTGAATCGCTTTTACTTGTCGACTGGATTCTGGCAGGTACCCTACTTTTCTTTTTTCTTGTACAACTGTTCTTTTATCTATTTTTGTATAATAAGCCGGCTGCATATGAGAAGAAACAAAAAGCGACTTCGGTCGATGGTAAAGAGCTACCCGGAATTTCTGTCATCATTACATCTAAAAATAACTCGGAAGAACTTGAAAAGAACCTTCCGTTTATCCTTGAACAGGAGTACCCTCATTTTGAGGTGATCGTGGTAAACTGCGGCTCAACTGATGAAACTGACATGGTGTTGAAAGCTGCAGAATTAAAATACCCGAACCTTTACCATACATTTGTACCAGCAGAGGCTGATATCATTAACGAAAAAAAGTTAGCTCTTACATTGGCAATTAAAGCAGCCAAGTATGACTTGCTACTCTTTACCGAAGCTTTTTGTAAGCCTTGCACACCAAAATGGATAGAATCATATGGAATAGAGTTTAACAAGGGGCGCGACATTATACTGGGATTCAACAAAATAAATATTCCAAAGAGAGTTCCTTCACGCAAGTTTATCCTCTATGATAATCTGTTGCACCATCTAAAATTTTTGTCGATGGCCATCTTGCACAAGCCTTTCATGGGAATTGGGCGTAACATGGCGTATAAAAAGGAATTCTTTTTTAATACCAAAGGGTTTTCCTCAATACTTCATATTGATGGAGGAGAGGATGATCTGTATTTGAATAGAATTGCACCTGGAACAAATACCGGTGTTGTTCTTTCACCTGACAGTTTGACAGAGACATCAGGTGTAAGCAATTTCTTCATTTGGAGGTCATTGAAGTCGAAATACCTTTATACAAAACAATTTTATAAAGGTTTTTCAGCTCACATATTTGGGTGGGAATCATTTTCAAAGTATTGCTTCTATGCAGCCCTTTCGGGCTGTGTGGTTCGGGGCATTGTAACACCTGTATATCCACTTCTAGCCGTGGCGCTGCTATTATTCATGGTCCGCTTTGTGATTCAAATTGTTGTAATCAACCGTAACAGCAAACTGTTCGATGGTGTCACATACCACCTCCAATTGATACCTTTCGACCTTTTTCAACCCTTCAACAACTTCCGTTTCCGTCGTTATGCAAACAGAAGATACAATCTTAGAAGGTATTAAAGGTAATGAATATCCGCCATTCTGTCTGGTTTAATGCAGTAAAAACGAAGCAAGTGGGTTAAATGGGGTTAATCGCTCTTCTGTTCCGTTAAAAGTGTTAAAAAGTGTCCATTTCGGCCAAACAGATGCACATTTTTTGCCCTATATTTGCTATATTTAGTCAGAACAACTAATACAAAAGGTATGAATACAAGTAAAATAAAAAACATTCTCTTCATCGTATTGATAGCGGTATTGAGTTCTGTTGTTACCATGTTAGGATACGATGTCATCAGTAAAAAAGGAAAAACAATAAGTGGAACTACTTCTCCTGCTGTCTCCGAGGAGATGGGTGCATATGCTAACTCATTTAATCAGGATAAGAATTTGGTGCTGACAAACCTTACCACTAGTGAAGGATATCCCGATTTCACAGAGGCGGCAGCAAAGTCGGTTGATGGTGTGGTACACGTAAAGACCAAGACCATCAGTCAACAACAGTATATAAATCCCTTCGATTTCTTCTTCGGTTTTGGTGATCGTACACCACAACCACGTGAGCAAGTGGGCTTCGGATCAGGGGTTATTATCTCGAAAGATGGATACATCATTACCAATAACCATGTGGTGGAAAATGCGACAGAAGTATCTGTCTCATTGAATGATAACCGTGAGTTTACGGCCAAAGTTGTCGGTACGGACAAAATGAGCGATATTGCGTTGCTAAAGATTGAGGGTGACGACTTCCCCTATCTCACATTTGGCAACTCCGATGCACTACAAGTTGGTGAGTGGGTGCTGGCTGTTGGGAACCCATTTAATCTGACTTCAACTGTTACCGCAGGTATAGTGAGTGCAAAGAATAGAGGAAACGTTATGGGCGGCGGACTTGGCATCCAATCGTTTATTCAAATTGATGCTGCGGTGAATCCGGGAAATAGTGGTGGTGCACTGGTTAATACACGAGGTGAGCTTGTGGGAATCAATACAGCCATCTATTCACAAACAGGTAATTTTGCCGGCTATGCGTTTGCAGTACCTATCTCCATTGCCGGAAAAATTGCGGCAGACTTAAAGGAATTTGGAGCAGTACAACGTGCTGTATTGGGGATACATGTACCTAATATAGAGAATATCCGTCGCGAAAATCCCGATAGAGCGCGTGAGCTATCACAAATTAAAGGTGTATTGGTAGAGGAATTTGCGGAACGAAGTGCTGCCAAGGCCGCTGGTGTGCAGAAGGGAGATGTGCTGACTGCCATCAACAATGTACCAATACGTAATTTTGCAGAATTGCAAAGCCAACTTAACAGATACCGTCCCGGTGATAAGATTAGTGTGACTGTTGACCGTAACGGCAGCAGCAAGACATTTAACGTGGAACTTAAAAACGACGAAGGAAATACTGAAATCACACGCAGTGTAGATGCAATGGGCAAATTGGGTGCGACCTTCCGTCCTTTGAATGATAGCACGAAAAACAAGCTGGGCATTTCAAGCGGTATAGAAGTGATGAGCGTGGAAAACAACGGCCTCTTTAAAAAGAATAACATAAACAAAGGATTCATTATCATGCGAATCAACAATACACCTGTCAATAGCGAGGATGATATTGCCAAAATAGTCTCCGCAACGAACAGTCGACAGGACAAAGTACTATTGATTGCAGGATTTTATCCGAATGGTAGAACACAGTACATTGCGATCGACCTGACAACAAACTAAAAATGTGTAGTTAAGTAACGTTAATTATCCTTTTTTAGGTAACAAAAAAGACCTTCACGGTGTTTCTATAGCAAAGGAATCTGGCATTATGTCGAATTCCTTTGCTATGTATTTGACTAAAAGTCATTTTTTGTCAGTATAACGATTTTTTTGTACTTTTGCAGCCCGATTAAATAAGACGAACATTTTTCAGCAGAATTATATAGAGTAAATGAGACAACTTAAAATTACGAAATCGATCACTAACAGGGAAAGTGCGTCCTTGGACAAGTATCTCCAGGAGATAGGTAGAGAAGACCTTATCACTGTGGAGGAGGAAGTGGAATTAGCACAAGCCATAAAAAAAGGTGATCGCCAGGCACTGGAAAAACTCACCAGAGCCAACCTCCGATTTGTCGTATCTGTGGCCAAACAGTATCAAAACCAGGGATTGAGTCTGCCAGACCTGATAAATGAAGGCAATCTGGGACTTATTAAAGCTGCCGAGAAATTCGACGAAACAAGGGGATTTAAATTTATCAGTTACGCTGTTTGGTGGATTCGTCAATCAATCCTTCAGGCACTGGCAGAGCAATCGCGCATTGTACGGCTACCTTTGAATCAGGTTGGCTCACTTAACAAGATCAGCAAAGCTTTTCAAAAATTTGAGCAAGAGAACGAACGCAGACCGTCGGCAGAAGAGCTAGCTACTGAATTGGATATTTCAGTAGACAAGGTAACAGATTCACTGAAAGTTTCAGGACGACACATATCAATGGACGCTCCTTTTGTGGAAGGGGAAGACAATAGCTTGCTCGATGTGCTGGTAAACGATGATGCACCAATAGCAGACAGGACACTCATCAATGAATCCCTACAGAAAGAAATAGACCGGGCACTTTCTACCCTCACCGAAAGAGAAAGTGATATTATAAAGATGTTTTTCGGTATTGGTTGTCAAGAAATGACACTCGAAGAGATCGGAGATAAGTTTCAACTGACACGCGAGCGTGTGCGTCAGATTAAAGAGAAAGCAATTCGAAGACTCAGGCAAGACTCCCGTAGTAAGCTTTTGAAAAGCTACTTAG
>DBQD01000053.1 GCA_002305715.1 Proteiniphilum sp. UBA1403
CTTTTCTTTGGGGTCTACTTCAACTTGTCGCTCTGGTATAAGCTCACCGACCAGACGCGTTGGGGGGCTTATATGTCGCTGAGCGGCTTTGTCATCACCATTGGCATCAACGTGCTGTTTATTCCTCGTTATGGGTATATGGCCTGTGCGTGGGCATCTTTTTTTGCCAACTTCTTCTTGATGGTGATTTCCTACATACTGGGACAGAAAAATTATCCAATTCCGTATAACTTGAAATCGGCCGGTTTCTTCTTTCTCCTCTCCATCTTCCTGTTTGCATGCATCACATTGATATACCGGAATGTGGGCAACGTGTGGCTGCGATTAGGGATGAACACTGCGCTGATTCTGATTTATCTGGTCGTGCTGATTAAAAAGGAACTACCTTTGCAACAGTGGCCGTTTATTGGAAAATATTTACGTAAATAGCTGATTACTAATTTAAATATATTTTATGAGAAAACTATTTTTGTCACTTGCGATCTTGTTCGCAGTGGGTGCTACCAAAGCCGATGAAGGTATGTGGTTGCTCAAAGAGCTGAACAAAGAGAACGAAGCCCGCATGAAGGAGCTCGGGTTTACTTTTCCGGTTAACCGTCTATACGATGAGCAGAAGTCGTCTCTCAAAGATGCGGTAGTGATCTTTGGGGGTGGTTGTAGCGGCGTTGTTGTGTCGCAAAAGGGATTGGTCTTTACCAATCACCATTGTGGCTATGGTTCCATTCAGAAACTGAGTGCGGTTGAACATGATTACCTGAAGGATGGTTTCGCTGCAAAAAGCAATGCTGAGGAACTCTATGCGGATGGGTTGACCGTTGCCTTTTTGCGATCGATGGAGGATGTAACCGACAAGATTTTGTCGAAAGTGCCTTCCACATTGAGTGAGGTGCAGCGCGAACTGGCCATCGACTCGCTGACCAATGAGCTGATTAAGGAATATGAGAACGATCCGTTTACTTCTGCTCGTGTGGTACCCTACTATACGGGTAACAAATATTATGTGGTGTTGTACGACCTTTTCAGGGATGTGCGACTGGTGGTGGCTCCTCCCTCTTCTGTGGGTAAATTTGGTGGAGATACCGACAACTGGATGTGGCCTCGTCATACGGGCGACTTCTCCGTGTTCCGTGTGTATGCCGACAAGCATAACAAACCGGCTCATTACAGTCCGAACAACAAACCCTACAAACCTAAATATGTGGTGCCGGTATCGTTGGCCGGGGTTGAGGATGGTGACTACACCATGACAGTGGGCTACCCCGGTAGTACACAGCGTTACATGTCGTCGTGGGGAATTGCACAGCAGATGGAGTCCGAAAACAAACCGCGTATTGAAGTGCGTGGGGCGAAGCAGGAGATTTGGTGGGATGCCATGACCAGCAACGACACCATCCGCATTAAATATGCCAGCAAGCATGCCAGCAGCTCCAACTACTGGAAGAACGCGATGGGTATGAACGAGGCGTTGACCAACTTAGGTGTGTTGCAGGAAAAGGAAAAACTGCAGGACCGTCTCAACAAATGGATTCAGAGCAATCCCGCAAACATGGAGAAGTATGGAAATACGTTGAGCATGCTTCAAGATGCCTATACCGGTTCGAGTGAAATGGCTCGCTACACAACATACTACCTGGAAACGTTCAGAAACGGTATCGAGTTGATTCGCTTTGCAAACACCATCCTCCGTTTCGATACAAACGGTACCGAAGAGGAAAAGCAGGAGTTCATCAACGAAAGACTTATTGAATCGTATAAGAACTATGAACCGGCACTCGATAGAAAGGTACTGCCGGTATTGATGAAACTCTATGCTGAAAGGGTGCCGCAAGAATATCATCCCGATGTATATCAGAAGATAGACACGGTGTTTGGGGGAGATTATGAAGCGTATGCCGACTGGATATTTGCCAACTCACAGTTTACGTCACTGGAGAAGTTGATGGAGTTGTTGAAAACTGCCGATACACAAGAACTGACTAAAGACCCGGCCATGGAACTGGCATTGTCGACCACCGATATGGGCTATGAGCTTTCGGGACAGATGATGCCTTACTATGAAAAGATGATGAGAGGCGAACGGGAACTGATGGCGGCTCTCATGGAGATGGATTCTGATAAGACCTTCTACCCGGATGCCAACTTTACACAGCGTATGAGCTACGGCTCGGTGCTGGGATATGCTCCTAAAGATGCAGTGTGGTACAACTATTATAGTACGTCGAAAGGTATTCTGGAGAAACAGAAACCGGGTGACCCTGAATTCGACGTGCAACAGTACATACTGGATGCAATCAGAAGCGGTGACTTCGGTCGCTATGCCGATAAGGAGGGTATACTGCGTGTAAACTTCTTGTCGAATAACGATATTACCGGCGGCAACTCTGGTAGTCCGGTGCTCAATGGAAAGGCGGAACTCGTGGGATTGGCTTTCGATGGCAACTGGGAATCGCTGAGCGGTGATATCCTCTTTGAGCCGAGCATGCAACGTACAATTAGCGTGGATATACGTTTTGTGTTGTACACAATTGATAAGTTAATGGGTGCTCCACACGTTGTGAAAGAGCTTAAGCTGACCGGGAAATAATGTCTGACTGACAACCGGTTGACAACGGTATATAAAAAACCCCTCATTGGCAATCTGCCGGTGAGGGGTTAATTTTTATAGCGAGCGACTGTTAAAAGCCGTACTTCTTGCGATCGAACTCCACATAACGGGGAGGTGACGGAACATAAGTGTCGTCGTCCCACAGCGAGCTGGTAATCATCAGATCGGCACTATACCGGTTGCAGGCAATGGGTATATTGTGTACCCTACACTGACGGAGCAACATCATGATGTCGGCTTCGTGTGGTTGTGCGTTGAGGTCGTCGATCAGGAATACGGCGAGATCAATCTCTTTACGTACCACCATGGCGGCAATTTCTGCGTCGCCACCCATGGGGCCGGAGTTCATGATGGTGAAGTCGGGGTTCACTCCCTTGCTGTTGAGCGCGTCGCGTACGAGGCTGCCGGTTGTGCCGGTACAGACCAAGTGCTGCTCTGCCAGAAAGTCGGAATTGAATATCACCCATTCCACCATGTCTGCCTTACGGTGGTCGTGCGCCACCAGTGCAATTGTTAGTTTACGTCTCATATGCCTAATTCTTCTCGTATTGCATTAATTTTTTTGAGTGCTGCTTCTTCAACTTTGGGTAGATCCTCACGTGTCTTGGCCACGCCACGTACTTCGATATAGAACTTGATCTTGGGTTCTGTACCGGAAGGACGGATCGATAACTTGGTGCCCTCTTCGGTGAAGTACTGTATTACATTCGATGTGGTGGGCATCTCCAATGCAAAATGTTCGTTATGCACCGTATCAATGGCTTCCAACTTTGCGAAATCCTTGATTAATGTAATGGATGAACCTCCAAGGGTGGTCTTCGGGTTGGCACGGAAATTTTTCATCATCGATTCAATTTCATCGGCTCCTTCTTTGCCCTTACGTACCAGAGAGATACCTACCTCCTTTGAGTAACCATATTCGAGGTAAATGTCTTCGAGCAACTGATACATGGTCTTGCCATTGTCTTTGGCCCAAGCGGCAATCTCTGCGAACAGCGTACATGCCGATACGGAATCTTTATCGCGTACAAAATCGCCTGCAAGGAAACCATAGCTCTCTTCTCCACCACCGATGTACTGCTTGGTCCCTTCATTCTTGCGGATGATCTCGGCAATCCATTTGAAACCGGTGTAGCAGTCGAACAGCTCAATTCCTTTCTTATTGGCAATGTCGCGCACCAACTCTGTGGTGACAATGGTTTTTACGGCAAACTCCTTACCCGTGAGCAGACCCAGCTCTTTGCGTCTGTTCATGATGTAATAGAGATAAATGAGCATGGTTTGATTGCCGTTGACAAGTATGAAGTTGCCTTCGTTGTCGCGAATGGCGGTGCCAATACGGTCGCCATCGGGGTCGGTTGCCATCACCAGCTCTGCGTCGGTTTCAATGGCTCTCTTGATGGCCAGATCGAGTGCTGCCGGTTCCTCGGGGTTGGGAGATACTACCGTGGGGAAGTCCCCGCTGGTAACATCTTGCTCCGGCACGTTGATGATGTTGGTGAAGCCAATTGCCCTCAATGCTGCTGGAACCATGGTGATGCCTGCACCGTGAAGGGGTGTGTATACTATTTTTATATCACCTTGGCGCTGAATGGCTTCGGGAGAGAGAACAAGCTTACGAATCTCTTCGATGAAGGCCTTGTCCATATCCTTGCCGATGATCTCAATCAACTCCTTGTTGCCGTTAAAACGGATATCATCGATCGATGCAATGCGATTTACCTCGGCAATAATGTTTTTGTCGTGAGGTCCCAGCACTTGAGCTCCGTCGTTCCAATAGGCCTTGTAGCCATTGTATTCTTTGGGGTTGTGCGAGGCCGTGATCATGATACCACTTTGGCATCCGAGCTTGCGGATGGCATAGGAAACCTCGGGGGTGGGGCGAAGGCTTTCAAACAGATATACCTTGATGCCGTTTGCCGTGAAAATATCGGCCGAAATCTCAGCAAAGCGGCGACTGTTATTGCGACAGTCGTGACCAATTACCACTTTAATCTGATCCAATTCTGCGAATTCTTTCAACAAGTAGTTCGAAAGTCCTTGGGTGGCGGAACCAACGGTGTAGATATTCATGCGGTTGCTACCAGCACCCATGATGCCGCGCAACCCTCCGGTGCCGAATTCAAGATCTTTGTAAAATGCATCGATTAGTTTCGACTTATCTTCACTGTCAAGCATCTGTTGTACTTCTGCTTTTGTTGCTTCATCGTAGTTCCCATTGATCCACGATTGAGCTCTGTCGGTCACAAACGCCAGTAATGTTTCTTCTTCCATTTTTATAAACGATATTTATATTTCTGTTAATTTACCGCTTCAACCTTGTATTTGTCTCCGGTTTGCTCCACGATCTTTTTGTAATACTCGTTGGTATATCCGGGACGGATGGGGGAGGCAGGTAACCCATAGGGGTTTCTTTTGAATGTTCCGTTTTCTTCTCTCTTAATGACTCCATCGACATACTTAACCATCAGGTACTCTCCCAGTTTTTTCCATTCGGCTACTCCATCCTTCACTTGGCGGTTGGAGTATTGGGTTAGGTAGTTGATTGCTTCAGATTGTGATTTCTTATAGAGTTCTAATGCTTTTGCTTCTACGTTGGGTTGGGCAGTCTTGAAGCCCTCTTCTAAGGCCGATTGAATCTTTGACATGTCAACGCTCATGTCACTGTAACGGGTATATACCATGTTCGATACCCAGTTGTGAATCCAGAATGCAGAGGTCCATGAGAAGGTAAGCAGATCGCCATTGCCTACAGCCATCTCTTCGGGCACTTCCGTATTTGCGCAGTAAATGGGATAATAAACAGTCTGTGCGGCATCGTCGAGACCAAACCAAAGGATACCTCCAATTGGGTTGGGCAACCATGAACGCATTTGTGCCACAAAGGAAAATCCTGTCTGCTGGGTGGCAATAGGACGTTCGTTGCAGTATTCAACTGAGTCGACTTCAAACGTGAGGGGCGACCAGCGGTAAGGGGAGTTGAAAGGACCTGCACCCACATCGAAGCGCCAGTCGAGTTCAGTTCCTTCGTAATGATCGCGCATAGCCATCTGAATGTCCTGAACACTCAGTTTTCTGTCCGGCTTGATATAAAGTGGCATGGGGTCGGTGCTCTTGCCTTGGGCGTATGTCACATATTGAGCCATCTCTTTGTTTACCTTGTTGAAGAACGACCAAACACGGGCTTCACAGAAGCGAAGTGCACCGAAGTCGAGTGGGGCATAGGCCTTGGCAAAGCTGAAGTCGGCATCGCTGCCGGTGTAATATCCTTTTTTGCGGGCAAAAGTGATCACATCGGGAGCATACAGGCAATTTTCGGGGTCATTCAACGGAAACTGCTGGATACGTGCCTGGTTGGCATGGGCCGATACGCAATCGTCGGGGATGCGTATTGCTACCCATACGGCTCCCTTGTTACCGGGGCCCTTGCCAATCATCTCCATCACCCACACTTCGTTGGGATCTGCAATGGAGAACGATTCACCGGAACTGTAGTAGCCATAGTCGCGCACGAGATCGGTCATGATGCGAATGGCCTCACGTGCATTTTTAGCACGCTGCAGTGTGATGTAAATGAGACTTCCGTAATCCATGATACCGGTGGAGTCAGACAACTCTTCGCGTCCTCCAAAGGTGGTTTCCCCAATAGCCAGCTGGTGCTCGTTCATGTTGCCAACTACATTGTAGGTCTGAAGCGCTTGCGGAATCTCACCAAGATACTTTCCGGTATCCCACTCGTATACCTTGAGCATCTCACCAGGACGGTATTGCCTGGCAGGCCAGTGATACAGTTCACCGTATAGACCGTATGAATCGGCTGCATAGGAAATGATTGTGGAACCATCGATTGATGCCTTTTTTCCAACTAAAAGGTTTGTACAGGGGAAAGTGGAGAAAATACTACTCGTTACGAGTAAGACAGAAAGTATGATTTTCTTCATAATGGGATGTTGCACAATTATATTTATAACTACAGCGTAAAGATACTTTTTTTTGTTTAAACAGAACAAAGAGCCGAATGGATATTTTTCTGCGATTATGAAAAAACGTGTGCAAGGTATGAAAAAAAAAAGGTATATTTGTGTCAAATTGTTTCTATCATGAAACAAATAGAAAGTACATGAAGGAGAAGGTTAAAATATTAACATCGATGAGAATTCTGGGACTTACCGTCACTCAGATTCTTATTCTTATGGTATTGATTGTGGTACTTTTTATCTTCAGTGACAGCAGTGTGATAAAAAGATATCGATACGAATCGCAAATCAAAGAGCTTAAATCGCAGATTGAATATTATCGTGAGCAAACTAATGTGGATAGAAAAAAATTATGTGAGTTGCAATCGAATAATGAGGACCTCGAAAAATTTGCGCGTGAGAATTACTTTATGAAAAAGGAAAACGAAGATGTTTTCATAATTGATTGAACGAAGAATAATGAAAAAAATTAAAGATAGTCTGTTTCGAGTCTCTGCTGTCTGCATCCTGATTTCCGCTTTTTTCTACCAATTTATACCGGAAATTGCTCCCTGGCTCATGGCATTGTCGGTAGCTGTATTTTCTGTTACTACGGTTATGACTCCCTACCCGGGAAAAAGCATCCGAGGAAAAAGGCTGTTCAATATACAACTGTTTGCCTGTGTGTTCATGGTGGTGGCTACATACCTCATGTTTAAACATAGAAATGAATGGGTGCTGGCAATGGTGTCTGCGGCTGTGTGTATGATATATGCAGCCATTGTCTTGCCAAAGGAACTGGCAAAGGAAAAGGAACAATAACGATATAACAGGGTTTGTGCGGTTCTTGATGAATGGGAAATGAATAAAAGTGTACTGATTGTTGATGAAAATCTGGCCGTTTGCATCATGCTGAAATCATGGCTGGCGAAACAAGGATATCAGGTGGAAACGGTATCCAGCACGAGTGATGCAAAAAAAAAGGTGAAGTCTCAACCGTTTGATCTTATCTTATTAGATGTAAGTACGCCGAATGTCGATGGACTGACATTCCTGTCGTGGCTGAAGAGATATGATTCAGACATCATTGTCATCATGATTCCAACAAGTGCAGATGTGGAGTCGGCCGTTTCATCCATGAAGACGGGAGCAGCTGATTACCTGCCAAAACCATTTGAGGCGGATAGCTTATTCAGGAAGATTGAAGAGGCCTTTCAAATGCAGGAGCTCAAACAACGGAAAATACGATTTGCCAATGACTTCATCTTACCACCGGGTGAGGAATATCAGATTCTCCTGAATCAAATCGATGACATTGCCGAAAACAAGAGACATCAGTTGGTTATTGGGGAAAGAGGCACCGGAAAGGTGTCGACCGTTCGCTATATTTATGAAAAAAGTGGGTATCTAAACGGCCCGCTGGTAATGCTGGATACCGACCAGCTGAACGATCGCAAGTATGTTAATTGGCAGCATTCTGAAGCGGAGAAGATTCCTTCCTTGTTGATGGAAAAATTCAACGATGCTGAGGGAGGACTGTTGCATATAAGAAAAGTGGATCAGTTAGACGTGAACCTCCAGAATGAGTTGCTGAACCTGCTCACAAAGCAGTCGAAAGATGACTTCTACACGCAGATCATCATGACTACAGAGAAAAATAAGGAGGAACTGGAAAAACTTCTTATTCCAAAACTATTCAACCTGCTCATAGAGGAGAGTATTGCACTGCCTACTTTGAAAGGGAAGAAGGAGGTGATTGATTCGTTTGTGATTCATTTTCTTCATTTTGCCAATCATAACCTCGATAAACAGATTCAAAGTATTGATAAGGTTATTTACCAGTTGATGTATGACTATGCCTGGCCGGGGAATATCCAGGAACTGAAAAACAGCATACTCCAGGCTGCCCTGTTGACGGAAGGTAGACATATGCCGGCGACTATTTATCCTCGTATGTTTGGAAAAAACTCATGGAAACAAGGAGTGCTCATTAGTATACCCAATCCTGTACAGAATCTGAGAAAAGAAAACTACGAGAAGGAAAAAATATTGGAGGCGCTGAGACTGGCCAAGGGGAACAAAACCATGGCGGCTTCAATCTTAAATATTGATAGAAAGACGTTGTACAATAAGTTGAAATTGTATAATGTGAACACCTAGGGTACTTGTTCAAGGGCTTTGTGCTCTAATGTCAGGAATGACTATTTATGCTTAATGACAAACGATCAGATTACAAGTCGATATAAACGATATCTTCTTCTGGAGAAAGGGCTTGCAGCCAACTCCATAGAGGCTTACATGACCGATTTGCAAAAGTTGATTGCGTATTGTGAAACACATCATGTTGCTCCTAGTCTATTGAAACGTGAACACTTGGAGGAGTTCCTGGCAATTTTATACGATGAACACCACTCACCCAGATCGACGGCGAGGTTGATTTCGGGATTGAAATCTTTTTTTCGTTTTATGCAGTTGGAACGATTGCGCGAAGATAACCCGGCTGAACTGGTGGAGGCCCCGAAGATTGGACTGAAACTGCCGGTGGTGTTGTCGGTTGAAGAGATTGATGCAATCTTGGCGGTGATTGATATCTCCACAATGGAGGGAACACGCAACAGTGCAATCATTGAAACACTCTATAGCTGTGGGGTGCGAATTTCGGAGCTGACGGGACTTCGTTTCTCGGATTATTTTCCCAATGAGGGTTTTATAAAAGTGGAGGGAAAGGGGAGCAAGCAGCGACTGGTGCCAATCTCCGATGTGGCCATCCAAAAAATTGGAAACTGGTTGCCATACCGACGTGAGATCGATATAAAGAAAGGAAACGAGGATTTTCTGTTTGTTAGTTCAAGGGGGAAGGCAATATCGCGAATAACAGTGTTCCACTATATCAAACAATATGCAGAAGCTGCAGGGATAAAGAAAAATATTAGTCCGCATGTCTTCCGACATTCTTTTGCGACACACTTGCTGGAAAGGGGTGCCAATATACGGGTGATTCAGGAAATGCTGGGACATGAAAAGATAACAACGACCGAAATCTATACACACATTGATCGGAATTTTCTGCGACAAGAGATCATTGAGCACCATCCTAGGAACAAGAAAATATAGGAAAGAGAAGGTGCTTTTTTATCGCGTGAAATTTCTGCGGAATTACAAGGAAACACCAAGATAAATTGCTATATTTGTTCATTGAAACAAATATAAAAAAAGATATAGCATCATGAAATTTGTAGTATCAAGCGCCACGTTGTTGAATCACTTGCAGGCTATCAGCAGAGTTATCAACTCCAAAAATACCTTGCCTATTCTGGACTGTTTTCTGCTGGATCTGAAAAATAACATACTCTCACTAACTGCTGCCGATAGCGAAACGCGATTGGAAACGCTGGTGGAGGTGAGTAGCACGGAAGGGGAGGGTAGCCTAGCTATCAATGCCAAAAACCTACTCGATCCGCTACGTGAATTACCCGATCAACCTCTTACGTTCGATATCAACGACGAAACATTGGAGGTCTTCATTTACTACCACAACGGGAAATATAACTTCGTGGGACTGAAAGGGGATGAGTATCCTGAACCAAAGGAGTTGAAAGATTCTGCACTGAAATTGACAATTGATGCAGAGACACTCTTCTCGGGTATCAACAGAACTGTGTTTGCTACCGCAGACGATGAGTTGCGCCCCGTGATGAATGGTATCTACTTTGATATTACAGCCGACGATTTAACGTTTGTGGCATCCGACGGACATAAGCTTGTGCGCGTGACCACTACGGAAGCAAAAGGTGAAGGCCGCTCTTCGTTTATTTTGTCTAAAAAGCCGGCGAACTTGTTAAAGTCGCTCCTCCCTAAAGAAAATGGCCCCGTAGAAATCGAATTCGACGAAAATAACGCCTATATTTCCATGTCATCCTACAAGATGGTGTGCCGCTTTGTGGAGGGACGCTATCCGAATTACAACTCCGTAATTCCTCAAAATAATCCCAACTCTCTAACACTCGACAGACTGGCGTTGCTCAATGCGCTGAAGAGGGTTTCTGTTTTCTCGAACGCTGCGAGTAGCCTTGTGAAGTTGCAACTCTCGGAAGATAAGATCGTGGTATCGGCACAGGATATCGATTTCCTGACAGCTGCCGAAGAGATGATCCCTTGCAGCTACTCGGGCAACGTGATGAACATCGGTTTTAAAGCTGCCTTCCTGATTGATATCCTCAATAATATTCCTTCTTCTGATGTGCGAATTGAGTTGTCCGATCCTTCAAGAGCAGGACTTATTCTTCCAGTTGAAAAAGAGGAAAATGAAGATATGCTGACATTGCTCATGCCAATGATGTTGAACGACTAACCTCATTGACATGCAATTAAACCTGAAAAACCCGATTGTCTTTTTTGATCTGGAGACCACCGGGGTTAGCATTACTCATGATCGAATTGTGGAGATTTCTTTCCTAAAAGTGTATCCAAACGGGAAAGAGGAGATTAAATCGAGACGCATTAATCCGGGAATTCCCATTCCACCGCAAGCGACAGCCATTCATGGTATCACGGATGAGGATGTGAAAGATTGTCCTACCTTTAAACAGGTGGCACGATCACTGGCTGAGCAACTGGAGGGTTGTGACTTGGCTGGCTTCAACTCCAGTAGGTTCGATGTGCCTATGCTGGCGGAGGAGTTTCTACGTGCGGGTGTGGACTTCGATATGAGTAAGCGAAAGTTTGTGGATGTACAAATTATCTTCCACCGAAAAGAACAACGCACACTGGAAGCTGCGTACGCCTTCTATTGCAATAAACAGTTGGAAAATGCACATTCTGCAGAAGCGGATGCCTTGGCAACCTATGAGGTGCTGAAGTCGCAATTGGACCGTTATCCTGATCTAACGAACGATATTGATACATTGTCGAAAGAGTATTCAAGTTTCAACAACAACCTCGATTTTGCGGGTCGTATAATCCTTAACGATGAGGGAGTGGAGGTCTTCAACTTCGGAAAACACAAAGGTAAACCTGTGTTGGAAGTGCTCAAGAATGAACCAGGTTACTACAACTGGATGATGGAGGGCGATTTCCCATTGAATACCAAACAGGTACTGACTAAAATAAGACTGAAAGAATTTAAAGGATAAGTTTCGGTATATGCCTCGCTACTTCATGACACTTTCGTATAACGGCAGGAACTATGTAGGATGGCAAATCCAGCCCAACGGTATCAGTGTGCAGCAGGTGGTGCAGGATGCGCTATCGGTGATTTTACGTGAAAGAGTGGATATCACAGGTGCAGGCAGGACCGATGCGGGGGTACATGCCCGCAAAATGGTGGCTCATTTTGATTGGGAGGGGGATTTGGCTTCGGCTGGGGACCTGGTACATAAGTTGAATAACTTTTTACCCAAGGATGTGTCGATTGCGAATATACGACCGGTGAAAGCGGATGCGCATGCACGTTTTACGGCAGTTTACCGATCTTATAGTTACCATATTACAACAAGAAAAGATCCGTTCTTGTATGAACTGACGCATCGTATATATTTCCAACCTAATCTTCAGCTGATGAACGAATTGTGCAATGTGTTAAAGGAGTATAGCGATTTTACAAGTTTCAGTAGACTTCACACAGATGTGAAAACCAATTTATGCAAGATTGAACATGCACATTGGACACAAACGGATGAACACTATTATCTGTTTGAAATTACTGCAGATCGTTTCCTTCGAAATATGGTACGTGCTATTGTGGGTACGCTGCTTGAGGCAGGAAAAGGACGACTCGATGAGCGAGGTTTTCGTCGAATCATTGAGGCTAAAAACCGAAATGTGGCGGGTGATTCAGCACCGGGCCATGCTCTTTATCTGGAGGATGTAGTCTACCCGAATGATATATGGCTGTAATGTGAGACTTCTAGTAATTGATGAAATAGAACGACGACAGGTATGTGAAAAAACGCGGTGAGAGTAATTCTTACCGCGTTTATTGGTTATAATACCGTGTCTCTTATTGCTTCGGATTAGTCGTTCATTGAGATCAAAAACTCTTCATTGCTTGATGTGCGACGCAATCTGTTTAATAAAAACTCCATTGCTTCGACCGAGTTCATGTCGGAAAGGAAATTGCGAAGCACCCACATGCGATTGAGCGTTTCTTCTGAGAGAAGAAGGTCGTCACGACGTGTGCTGGAGGCAATGATGTCGACAGATGGGAAGATACGTTTGTTAGAAAGACGACGGTCGAGTTGCAACTCCATGTTACCTGTACCCTTGAATTCTTCGAAGATTACATCATCCATTTTCGATCCGGTCTCAGTAAGAGCGGTGGCAATGATGGTGAGTGACCCTCCATGTTCAATGTTGCGGGCAGCTCCAAAGAAACGTTTTGGTTTGTGCAATGCATTGGCATCTACACCACCGGAGAGAACCTTACCCGATGCAGGCTGTACGGTGTTGTAAGCACGTGCCAAGCGGGTAATGGAGTCGAGCAGTATTACTACATCATGACCACATTCAACCAGTCGGCGGGCTTTGTTCAATACTATTTCGGCAATTTTTACGTGGCGGTCGGCCGGCTCATCGAAAGTTGATGCGATGACTTCCGCTTTCACGCTACGCTCCATATCGGTAACCTCCTCGGGACGTTCATCAATAAGCAGGATAATCATGTAAACTTCCGGATGGTTATCGGCAATTGCATTGGCAATATCTTTGAGAAGCATGGTCTTACCTGTCTTGGGTTGCGCCACAATAAGACCACGTTGCCCTTTTCCGATGGGGGAGAACATGTCAACTACACGACAGGATAGATTGTCGTTGTGTCCTTTTGTGAGATTGAATTTCTCATTGGGGAAGAGCGGTTTCAAATGATCAAACGGCACACGGTCACGCACATCATCCGGATTGCGGCCGTTGATGAGGTCAACCTTGACAAGGGGGAAGAACTTTTCTCCCTCTTTGGGTGGACGAATGGGACCTTCTACAACATCACCGGTTTTGAGGCCAAAGAGGCGAATTTGTGATTGCGATACATAGATGTCATCGGGTGAGGACATGTAGTTGTAATCAGACGAACGTAGAAATCCATAACCGTCGGGCATAATTTCCAATACACCGGAAGCGGTTAGGATACCATCAAAGTCGTATGCGGCTTCTTTTTCCTTTTGCTGTTGTTGTGGTTGCTGCTGTTGATGCGCTTGTGGCTGGTTCGGTGCCGATTGTGCGGCACGAGGCTGTTGTGCTTGTGGTTGTTGCTTAGGTTGTAGAGGTGACGGTGCCAACAAATCCATCAGAGATGGTTTGCTTCCTGGCTGGGCAATTTCTTTTATGGGAGCAGGGAGCTCAACTGTGGGATCCTCAGCTACAACAGGTGGTAATGTGACGGGTGCAGGTGTCTCTTTCTTCTCTTCGTTCCTGTGTTTAGACGACCGGAACACCAATTGGATTGGTTTCTGAGGAGCTTTTGTTTCGGGTTGCGGGATCTCAATCTTTTCGTTCACACCATTTTTATCCAACTTCTTTTCAATTGGCTCTTTCTTTTCGACTGCCATTCCAAATAGATCCTTCGCCATCTCCTTCATTTTTGCCTCTGGTTTCACAGGCTGGGGAGCTGGGGATGGAGCGACAGGTGCAACTTCCTGTTTGACCTTTTCTTGAAGAACTTCCTCCTTTTTCTTCAGTTTTGGCTTTTCAACTGAAGCAATAGGTTGGGGCTGTTTAGGAGGAATAACAATTTGTTCTTTCTTTACCGCTTCGTTCTCTTTAACCTCCTCTTTGCGGGGAGCTGTTTTGTTTTTCTGGTTCTTCGGTTTTTCAGATCTGTTTCTATCGCTAAAATATTGTTTTGAACCTGTGTCAGCGGTGATCTTTTTTGTTTCGGCAATAGCCTGCTCATCTAAAATCTTGTAGATGAGTTCTTCTTTTTTGTAGGCATCCGGGCGTCTAATACCCATTTCTTTGGCAAGAACCCGCAATTCTGTTGTAAGCTTTTCATTCAGCTCGATGATGTTATAAGCCATGTAGATCTATTGAAATTCGTTATAGATTTTGAAAAAATGTTGTTACTGAAATCATGCCCGACCTGGGATATGGATGTATGGATACAATCTTATTCAGCAATAAAAGGCCGGAGATAATCTGGTTTGAAATGAATTTTTGTAAATGATTAACAGTAGTATGAGTAATTGTACTGTTGAAGATTCAGATGCAAAGTTACATTTTTTTTTGGAAATCTTGAAAAACTTCCCTATTTTTTTTAGAACAATCAATAAATTAGGGCTTAAAGATCATCCATATGTAATCCGTTGGATACGTTAAGTCGACGTTGAAGTTCATTTTTATATAAGTTTGCTCTCTTTCTGTAGAGTGATTCGCTACTGGTTGATTCAGTGAATAAATCGTGTGCAATCTCAGCCCACTCTAACGCTTTCTGCATTTCATCCAGCATCTCCCATGCAAGTGCAATGTTACTTGCTGCTTTCGCTTTTTCTATTTTGTTGGAACGTATGTTATAAAAAGATTCCCATTTTTCTATCGCTTCTTCCCAATCAGCTCCTTTGGCAAACATCTCTCCTTCGCGCATCAGCGTGTGGGGTAATGTGTAATACCATCTGTCCTGCGTTTCCCAATGTGGGGCAAAGACATGTGTCATTTTATCAGCAGCTCTCACAACTAGCTCTTTCATTGCCTCTTCGCGAGAGGGTAGTGTAACTTCAGCATAGGCAAGCTTATCTTGAATGTCAAATCCTTCCCATCGTAAGGTGTCGCTGTATTGCAATGTGGGAATTTTTCCATGCAGTGTGGGCATATACACCCGTAATACGGAATGCAACCTACCGGTCATCTCGCCGTAATTAAAACCATGTTGTTGAAAATAATCTTTTCGTATGGTCTGGAGAATCAGTCTGTCGAGTGAAATAACTGCATCGGTTGCGGTTTCTTTTCTGATCTGATTCATTCGTTCCGGTGTAAGTGGCTTCTCTTGAAGGAAATTGGTGTCGCTGCGTATTGGTTCGGGGTAAAAGACAACTCGTTGATAATAATCCTCCTCATTCAGAAACTGGGCCAATGCCTCCATATAATAGATTGCAACGCTGTCGGCAGATGCATTCACTTTTTGGGAAGTGGAATCTCCAATGAGCATTATTTCATGTCCGATGTTGTCGGGTTGTTGCACCACATTGTTCACAAAAACAAGTGAGAGTACCTGAGAGGGGAGTGTCAACTGTGCTGGCTCTCGGGTCTCTACAGTCAGGTAATTGATGCCTGCACAACTGTTCATGAGTAGACTCAACACTATCACAACGAGGAAATAGCCTGTTTTTTTCATTTTTGGAATATTATTTTACGCAACAAAGATAGAATATTTTACACGTTCTTTTGTATGCTTATTGGATGAATGATTGGGGAGACATCAATGAATTCTAAAATGTATTGGTACTAAATTAACATATTAATCATATCAAATGTTTAGACATTGTTTTTTTTATTTTTTTAGCAAATTTCCAATTAGAATGGGATACTCATGAAAAAATATGTATATTTGCCCTTTCAACATTATACGCTTCTTTTAGGCAATTGTTTATATGTATTGCGATGGAAGCATTCTGATATACATTGTTATAGAGAAGTGCGCGAGAATACCAAAAGAAACAAACTAAACAAACTACAATGGCTTTTAACATTATTGTGTTGGCTAAGCAGGTTCCCGATACACGCAATGTGGGGAAAGATGCGATGAAAGCCGACGGAACCGTGAACAGGGCTGCATTGCCTGCAATTTTTAACCCGGAAGACCTCAACGCGATGGAGCAGGCACTGGGTATCAAGGAACAATTTCCGGGTTCAACGATTACTGTGCTGACCATGGGGCCAGGACGGGCTGCCGATATTCTACGGGAAGGTCTCTTCCGTGGTGCCGACGATGGGGTGTTGCTAACCGACAGGGCTTTTGCCGGTGCTGATACATTGGCTACATCGTATGCATTGTCGATGGCAATACGCAAAATTGGAAAGTTCGATCTCATTCTTGCAGGACGTCAGGCTATCGATGGTGATACGGCCCAAGTGGGTCCGCAGATAGCAGAGAAGCTTGGTATTCCTCAGATTACCTATGCCGAGAATATCGAAGCTATAAAAGGGGATAGAATTATTGTAAAACGACGTCTCGATAACGGAGTGGAAGTGGTTGAATGCCCGCTGCCGACACTCATTACTGTGAATGGCTCAGCCCGCACATGTAGACCACGTAATGCAAAGCTCCTACTGAAATACAAACATGCCAAAACAGTCACCGAAAGGCAGGTTGAAAACCTCGATTATATCGATATTTATAACAGTCATCCCTATCTAAATCTAACGGAATGGAGCGTTGCCGATGTGCAAGCTGATTCGAAACTGTGTGGTCTCTCAGGTTCTCCCACGAAAGTAAAGAAAATTGAAAATGTGGTCTTTCAGGCTAAAGAGAGCAAACGTTTGGGCGACAACGATGTCGAAATTGATGAACTGATGAGAGAACTGATAGAGAATCATACGATTGGATAACACGACGAAACTAACAATATGAACAATTTATTCGTATATCTGGAAATTGAAGAGGGCATGGTAGCCGAGGTCAGCCTGGAACTACTCACCAAAGGTCGATCACTTGCGAATCAGCTGAACTGTAAATTGGAAGCGATTGCTGCCGGTGCCAATCTTGACACAATAGCGCAACAGGTTTTTCCGTATGGCGTGGATGTACTGCATCTTTTTAAAGATGATCGTTTATCACCCTATACCACTTTGCCTCATACATCCATACTGGTGGAACTATTTAAGAAAGAACAACCGCAGATATGTTTGATGGGAGCCACAATAATCGGTCGCGATTTAGGACCACGTGTCTCTTCAGCACTGGGAAGTGGACTGACTGCCGATTGTACATCACTTGAAATAGGTGATCACGAAGAAAAGAAAATTGGTAAAGTCTACAAGGATTTGTTGTATCAAATACGCCCTGCTTTTGGTGGTAACATTGTGGCTTGGATTATCAATCCCGATCATCGACCGCAAATGGCCACAGTACGGGAAGGAGTCATGAAAAAAGAGATCGTTGATCCTTTTTATAAAGGTGAAATAGTAGAGCATACGGTAAATGACTTTGTGAAGGAGGAGGACTTTGTGATCACTGTTATCGATCGGCATATTGAAAAGTCGAAAGTTAACATTAAGAACGCTCCCATCATCGTTTCGGGTGGTTATGGTGTTGGTTCAAAAGAAAACTTCCAGTTGCTTTATCAACTTGCTGATATATTGGGTGCCGAAGTAGGTGCCTCGCGTGCAGCTGTGGATGCAGGATTTGCTGAACATGAACGTCAAGTGGGACAGACTGGTGTGACCGTACGTCCCAAAGTATATATTGCTTGTGGTATTTCCGGACAAATTCAACACATTGCAGGGATGCAGGATAGTTCGCTCATTATTTCAATTAATAGTGATCCTGATGCACCCATAAACGCAATAGCCGATTATGTAATCACAGGAGAAGTGGAGAAGGTAATTCCCAAGATGATCAAATATTATAAGAAAAATACAAAATAACAGATTGAGTGAAGGTCTATTGATCTCATTCAGAATGAAGGACGAAACATATGGCTAATTTTTATACCGATACACCCCAATTCAAACATTACCTTCAACATCCCTTGATGAAGCGAATTGTGGAACTGAAAGAACGGAACTATACCGACAGACAAACGTACGATTATGCTCCCATCGACTTTGAGGATGCTATGGATAGCTATGACAAAGTGCTGGAAGTGGTGGGAGAGATATGCGGTGAAATCATTGAACCCAATGCAGAAGAGGTAGATCACAATGGTCCCACCGTGGCCGATGGTCGTGTGACCTATGCCAAAAATACACAGGAGAATCTCGATGCTCTCAACAAAGCAGGGCTGATGGGAATGCGTTTTTCACGTAAGTATGGAGGACTTAATTTCCCTATGGTGCCCTATATGATCAGTGCCGATATCGTGAGTCGAGCCGATGCAAGCTTCCAAAATATTTGGATGCTGCAGGATTGTGGTGAGACCATTTATGAATTTGGGGATGAAGTACAGAAAAATAAATATATTCCGCGTGTAGTAAATGGGCAGACTATGTCTATGGACCTGACCGAGCCGGATGCCGGATCTGATTTGCAGGCTGTAATGTTGAAGGCTAGTTTCAACGAAGCTGAGAATCAATGGTACCTGAATGGAGTGAAACGTTTTATCACCAATGGGGACTCAGATATTCATTTGGTATTGGCCCGTTCAGAGGAAGGAACAAAGGATGCTCGCGGCTTGTCTATGTTTATTTATGACAAAAACAGTGGAGGAGTCACAGTACGTCGTATTGAAAATAAGATGGGTATCAAAGGAGCTCCCACTTGTGAGTTGGTATTCAGGAATGCAAAGGCTGAACTGGTGGGTAGCCGTCGTATGGGGTTGATCAAATATGTGATGTCGCTGATGAACGGGGCCCGCTTGGGTATCATGGCTCAGTCGGTCGGTCTTTGTGAGGCAGCAACACGTGAGGCCTATCAATATGCGACTGAACGTCGTCAGTTTGGTAAGGCAATCATCTCTTTCCCTGCAGTATACGAAATGTTGGCAAATATGCGAGCCAAGACCGACGCATCACGAAGCATTCTCTATGAAACTTGTCGTTTTGTTGATATATACAAGGAATTGGAAGATATTGCACGTGAGCGTAAATTATCACCCGAGGAGAGAGAGGAGATGAAATACTATTCGCGACTTGCGGATGCTTTCACGCCACTGGGTAAGGCAATGAGCAGCGAGTTTGCCAATCAGAATGCATATGACGCCATTCAGATTCATGGTGGTTCTGGTTATATGAAAGACTATAAATGTGAACGACTATATAGAGACGCTCGTATTACCAATATTTATGAAGGTACTACTCAACTTCAGGTAGTTGCAGCTATTCGTCACGTCACCACTGGCACATACCTTCAACGTATTGGGGAATATGCTGCCATGCCGGTATCTCCGGAATTGGAACCTCTGAAGAAGATATTGCTAAAGATGACCGAGATGTATGCTAAGTTGGTTGAACGCGTTACAGCTCCCAAAGATGAAGAGTATCTCGATTTCCACGCTCGTCGCCTAGTAGAGTGTGCGGGACACATCATTGGCGGTTATCTGTTATTGCACGACGCTAATAAAAATCAGGATCTCTTCCGTCGAAGTGCTCAAGTATATGTCTATTATGGTCGAAATGAAGTGGTGAAGAATTACAATTTCATCGCTCAGGCTCATGTCGAGGATGTGGCATTTTATAAGCCTGATTTGTCAGAATAATGTACAGTTAAATATAACGAACAATTGAAATATTAATAAGGGGAGTTGTAAAACTCCCTTTTTTGTGTACGATTTCCAACTACGACAATATTGAATCTATTGTGGGTTAGGTTGTGCAACTGCCATGTTTATCAATTAGATTCAGAGGGTTTTAATGCAACAGTTGACTGTCGATATGTAACCCATAGGTTTATTTACCAGGTCTGAAGAGAAGTTCCAATTTAGGTTGGGCGCGCATTTTCCCTGTAAACATATCGCGCATCCAGATTAATCCGGCCTCTACTCCGGTTGTAGAGTTAAACCAATGCTCCACGGTACCGCCATAGTAGGGTGTATTCATCATGGGTAACATAGGTCCCTGAGGTTGGTTGTTGTTTTGATGCACCGGCATGCCACCATACGCATTCAGATACCAGTTGTCATTCAAACGGTAACGAGTATGAAGGTCAAGTAAAAGGGCCGACTGATTAAGCATGAATGCATTTTGAGCAGTATGTACATAACGGAGTCCCCCATCGATCGACATATTGGGGTGCAACATATAGGCCGCATCGAAACCCACATTCCAAAAGGGGAGAGTTCCAAAATTAGAGTTATAACCCCCTCTAATTCCTACATTAAAAAGAGATGAAACGGCATAGTTGGCACCTGCATTTAAAATATAATAGTTCCCTTTCCCAAACCAAGGAGTTTCAACCAATCCTAGTGTAGCAGATGAATGTAACAACAGGTTGGGCACAGGCATAGTGGCTGCAATGGCCGTACGACTTTTGGATGTAATGAAATCAGATGCCACTCCGCTCCATTGAATGGGAGGAAGGGAGGAATTGGTTGTGTGGTAAGGTATGTTTAATATAAAACGGTTATGGGGTGTGAATTGTGGTTGCAAATCTGTAACAGGGTTGAGACGTGGTAGCTTCAAGGAGAAGTTCTCTGATTTGAGTGAATCTATTCCCTGAAAACGCAATTCACTAGGGACGTCTCTTTTTAGACTGTCTTGTTTCATTGGAATATCTTGTGCGAATCCTTCTGAGAGTTGAAAGATTAGGAGCACCAACAGACAAAACCTTTTCATACACATATATATAGTAAATAAAACGCTTTCCCACAAAGGTAATAAACATCCAATAAAAATAATCTATCTTTCTTGGTTGTTTCTTTTTTTTTGTATTTCTTTGTTATTGATAAATAACAAACGCTAAATTAATTGCCTATAAGCCCTCTTTACTCCACTAGATTAACATATTAATTGATGAAGTAAAGCAATGGATACATTTACTGCGATGACCGATGAGGAATTGGTCGTCTCATATGCGTGTGGTAATAACGAAGCGTTTGATCTACTCCTAGAGCGACATAAGCAATCTCTCTATAACTACATTTTCTATACTGTACACCATAATGGACTTGCGGAAGATATTTTCCAAGATACCTTTATTAAAGCGATTACGACCATCAAGCAGGGACGATATACAGAATCGGGAAAGTTTAAAGCCTGGCTTATGCGGATTGCACATAATCTTATGATCGATTATTTCCGACAACGGAAAAACGAAAATACTGTTACAAACGAAGACTTTGAGCAAGAACTTTGGAACAATGCCTCGTTATGCGATGACAATGTGGAGGATGAAATGGTGAAGAAGCAGGTACTCAACGATGTGAAAAAGTTAGTTACATTTCTACCTAAGTCGCAGCGTGAAGTGCTTGAAATGCGATACTACAACGATTTAAGTTTTAAGGAAATTGCCGAGAGAACCGGAGTTAGTATCAACACGGCGTTGGGGCGTATGCGTTATGCTATTCTTAACATGCGTAGAATGGCAGAAGAGCATAATATGGTGCTTACCTTCGATTAAAATACAAAATATCCCCGCAAAATGCAATCCTGTTATTTATTAAATTTGAGGATGCTCTATGTAATTAGCAAGTTTGTATTTTGAGATTTATAGGGTTGTTCAACTCTTAATATAAGGTTAAACAATTCAAATTATTAGGTTTAACAGCTCTTATCATAAAGTTGAACAACTCTAATTATAAGCTTTAACAGCTCTAATTATAAGGTAGAAAAAAATTATTTAAGAAGTTAACTTATTCATTATTTGGGAATTCTTTGTAAACATAAGGGAACTGAATTATACATGGTGCAAGAATGCTTAATACAATTATTGAAATTGCATTAGACGATTTGCGAAAATGATTTATTGAAACGGTCGTTATAGAAAAAATGACCTTTTTTATCTGTTTATCTGAAACCTATAAGTGTGTGGAGGTGAGTTGCAATCCCATAATTGATATAATAAGGGTGCTCAGGAAAAACATTCTCCAGAAAGTGATCGGTTCTTTAAAAACGAGTATTCCCAAAATCACAGTACCCACTGCGCCGATACCTGCCCATACTGCATAAGCCGTACCTGTTGAAATAGGGTGGGGGCCTCCCATCGATTTAAAGAGCAGGTACATACTCATACTCACCGAAATAAGAAATACAAAGAGCCAAATCCACATCTCTTTGCCCGATGTGTGTTGCATCTTACCCAAACTCATTGCAAAGATGGATTCAAACACACCTCCCACAATTAAAATAATCCAATTTATACTCAATTTTGTTTCTAATTTATCGTTTATTTCCAACTAGGATTAACGATGCTGCCTTTTTCTTCACTATTTTCGATGCGTAGGTGTACCTCTATTTCCTGTTGCATTTCCTCCACATGGGAGATCAGACCGACAATCCTGTTCTCTTTCCGAAGAGATTTGAGGGTGTCGAAGACAATATCAAGTGATTCTTTATCGAGTGTACCGAATCCTTCATCGAGAAAGAAGAAGTTTTGTTTTGATTGGGTAACATTTTGGATATTGTCTGCCAGTGCAAGAGCTAGTGATAGGGAAGCTTGAAAGGTTTGTCCCCCCGATAGTGTTTTTACACTTCTCTCCTTTCCTCCATTCATGAAATCACGCACTTGAAAACTATTATCGGGCGTGATCTCTAGACTTAGTCGTTGACGGGTGAGTTGGAAAAAGCGTTTGTTGGCTGCCTGACAAAGGTTCTGTAAATAAACCGATGAGATATAATTGACAAATCCGCTCGCCGTAAAAAGTGATTTCATAATTCGGATATTCTCAGCTCGTACTTCTAGTTGTTCATGCTCTTTCAACAGGATCATCTGATTTTCCAGTTTTTTCTGTAGTTCTTCTAACCGGGCTGATATCTTTCCTTTCTCGTCGGTTTTCCGATCCTTTTGTTCTTTGAACTCCTTGATTTCTGCAACCAACTGTTGATGTGTCTCAACATCATAAACTTGTTCACCCACCTCACTACATAGCTGTTCCCAAGTGGTTTTGGCTGTCAGGAGCTCATCGTTGAATTTCTTGATTTGCTCTTTTTCGATATCGAGCTCTATTTTCTGAGTTAAGATCTGCTTAACCTCTTCAAGTGTTTGGAATTCAGAGTTGTGGAGTTTGTTTAACAACTTAATTTCCAAACTTGCAATTGTCTGTTTCTCACGTTGCCATTCAACACAATTTGATTCAAGACGTGTTTGAATCCGCTCTTTTTCACTTCTTCCGGTTGACAGCTGTTCGCTTACTAGATTGAATTCCTTTTCAATGTGGTCATATTCATCCAGTATCTTTGCTTTTTCTACCTCGATCTGTTCAGAAGTGTGACCCCGATATTGCTCAATTTGTATCACATTTAGTTGCTGCATCAATGTCTTTTTCGCAGCCTCATGTTCAGTTAATGCCTTCCTTAGTTGATCCAATCTATTTCGGGCTGCATTGCATTGCTTCACCAGATCCACTAAATTGTTGTTTGCATCAATCACCATTCGATCCAGTGTCTTCGTTTGCGAATCAAGCTCTTTTGCCTCGGTAAATGCTCGGTCAAGTTCTTCTTTATTCGCATATTTTTCCCAAACAAATTGATGCTGATGGCAAACTATCTTTTTTAATAGCTCCTCCTTTTTCAGCAACCACCCCTCTTTGTTGCGTTTGATTTGTTGAAAATTCTTCTCCAACGCATCCGTTTTCTTTTCTAATTCGGATATCTGATTCAGCATTGTCTCCAATTGTTTTTTTTCTTGGACCAACTGCTGCAACTGCGTATCGATCTCCCCACTCTGATTCCATCGTACCGGGTGATGCAACGAACCACAGAGCGGGCATGGCTTGCCATCTTGCAGATCATCGGCATAACTTTTCAGTTTTTCCTTTATCCTCAGTTGGGTTTCCTGTTCCTGTAATGCTTGTTGCTTTGTGCGGATGGTAGCGACCGATTTCTTCATCTCTTCCCTGCACGCAACAAAGTCTGGGTTCATAGGTAGATTCACAAACTGCGGTTGAGCCAAGAATACAGCACGTTCTGCTTCAAATTCAAGCTCCTCTTCCTCAGTTTGTTCAATGTTCAATGTGATGTCCTTCAGTTGTTCATCGAGATGACGTTTCTCAATATGCCAAGTTTGGATTGTGGATAGAAGTGAGAGATCGGGCATCTTTTCTCGAAGTTCACGTACTTGCTTTTCGAACTCCAGCTTCTCCTTTTGTAGATTTTCTGCCTTCAGAGAGGTTGACTCAAAATACTCTTCACCCTTTTTCACCCTTGCCGTTTCTTCGGCAATTCTTTCTTCGAGATCCTTTATCTGTATTAGTCTCTGGAGGTCTTCTGCGATGATTCTCAGTGTATCACGCTTTTCATATTTAGGTCTCAACGACTCTATCAGTTGTTCCAATTGGACAATCTCTACAGAGAGCAACTTCTCTTTCTCGGTATCAGCCAATATAATCTCTTTTCGTTCCTGTTCCTTTTTCTTGGCCTCCTTCAACAAATCCAACAGATATGTAAAGTGAAGAATACAATACTCATAGCGTTTTATTTTCGTCTCTAGTTCTTTGTATGTGAATTCCTGCGACTGTAATTTTCTGTATTTCTCAGCAGCTTGATCTTTCTGCTGGATGATTCTTTGCAATTGACGCACCTGCTCCTCATCCTGTTGATGCCTCTCAAGAACCTGATTAAGTTCATTTATTTCTTTCTCCAACAGCATCAGTTGTTCCTTATATTGAACAACCTGTTCCGAAGATATCTCACCCAGTTGTTGCAATTTACCGATTACATTTTGTCTCTTCTCGTTGTTTTTTTTCTCCAGTGAGCTCACTTTATTGCTGAACTCAAACTTACCCAAGTTAAAGAGCTCCTTCATCATTTGGGTACGGTCTTTGTTCCCCAACTGCAGGAATTCCTGAAACTGCCCCTGAGGAATAATAATTGTACGCTTGAAATTGTCGTAACTCAATCCTGCAGCATTTTCCAGAGCTTTTAATTCGATAGGGACCCATGTTCCGTCGACACTCTTATAAGCAGTTCGTTCAATGGCTTTTACCTCATCGAACCGTTTGCTGTTGCGCTTTCCCGACACCATCGCACGATAGGTAGATGCATCTGCACCTGCTTCGAATATGAAATCGATCAGTAATTCGTTCGATTTCAAGTTCATCATGTTGTAGTTGCGGTTGTCTCGCTTGTTGAGTCGATCGGTCTCCCCATAAATAGCAAAAGTGATAGCCTCGAGAATGGTCGATTTGCCGCTTCCTACACCGCCGAATATGCCAAAGAGCCCGGCCGCTGTCAGCTTGGTGAAATCAATACTCTGTTTCTTCTGATAGGAGTATAGTCCCTGTATGGTGAGTGATATAGGTGTCATTTTTCCTCTTCTTCAGCCAGTAGTTCTTGAAATAGTTGCATGATCTCTTCGTTAGGCTCTTGTCCTTTCTCATGCAGGAAATAGTCACGAAATAGGTTTACCATGCTTTGGGAGAGGTCGATTTGTGAAGAAGCATCTGTCGGTACATCTTGGTTACTTATTTCCGGGATTATGGTAATGATTCCCTCGTGAACCGTATTGAGATGACGCCTATCGGTTGCTGTCAGGTAGCTCTCAGTGACCAGTGTGAGTTCAACAAGCGCATCCTTGTTTTCGGTCAGCCATGCAATGGCATCCTCCAATCCCTTCGCCTTTTTTCGGAGGAGTCGTTTTCCTTGTGTAAGTGGAATCTCTTTTACTGTGGCCATCTCGCCCGGCAAAGCCTCCACTATCAACACCCATTTCTGTTGATTTGCCTCAGCAAAGCTATAAGAAAGAGGGCTCCCGCAATAATAAACCGGCGAGGGAGAAGTGTCAACCTGTTGCATACGATGCAGATGTCCCAATGCTGTAAATTGAATTTGCGATGGAATATTCTCCGTATAGACCGCCTGTGCACCCCCAACATGCAAGATAGGCTTCTCATCTTCGGGCTCTTCGGGCAGTGGTACACCCTTTTTTACCATAAAGAGATGCGTAGCCAAGATGTTTACACCCTGATTGTCACAATACTTGTCAGCTAGTTGTTGCCATTTCTCCTGCAGGAGGTTGCGCAGCTCCATTTCGCTGTTCTCCTTTCCAAGAAATGTTTTTAGTCGGTACTCATTGGCATAGGGAGTAAGAAGTATGCGTAGTGGTATCTCGCACGTAGGTAGTTGTAGCTCCATAAAACCTTCATCGCTCTGCATCACTTGCAGACCTGTTTCAAGGAGGAATGAAGAGATCTTGCTATTTGGATAACCGGTAAAGATTATTCCACACTCCCTCGCCAATGGGTCCGGGGCTTCTATTCGATCGGGAGAATCGTGATTTCCGGCAATGGCAATCACCGGTCGTTTTCCGTTTGCCGTAAGTCTCTTCAGGGTTTTATACAGTAGATCGACAGCCTCGGTTGGTGGATTAAACGTGTCAAAGAGGTCACCTGCTACAATTACGGCATCGACCTGTTCACGCTCAGCAATCTCGCATATTTCTTTCATCACCGCCTTTTGTTCCTCAAGGCGAGAAAAATCTTCGAGTCGTTTACCCAAATGCCAGTCGGATGTATGAAGTATCTTCATCGTTCAGTTACTTTCAGACAAATATACTTATTTTTGGCAAACAATCTCCCACCTGCTCCAAGAATAGCGGGCTTTAGATGAAAAAAGCGGCAAAGCATGGTAACGAAAAAGGAAGCGTAAAAAGTAGGAATTGCATCATCGTGAATCCATGAATCAGGACAGCTTATTCAAACTGAATAGATTTAGCCGGGGTGATTCGGGCAACAAGATAGGAAGGACCAATCATCATCATCAGTGAGGCAATCAGCGTTCCCATATTCAACAAAATAAGGTAAAAAGGATTCAAATCCACCGGTACAGCAGAGAGGTAGTAGGTTGCCGGGTCGAGCTTGAGTATCTCCCATTTATACTGTATAAAACAGAAAATAAGTGCTATTATGTTACCCCATAACATACCCTGTCCTATCAGGAATGCCGAAAGATAGAGAAAAACCTTGCGAATACTGAAATCACGAGCACCCATCGACTTAAGGATTCCAATCATATTGGTACGTTCCAGAATGATGATCAATAGGCCAGAGATCATGGTGAATCCTGAAATCACCAGCATAAGGATGAGGATCACCCATACATTCATATCGAGGAGGTCGAGCCAGTTGAAGATCATGGGGCTGATCTCTTTAATTGAGCGTGCATAAAAAACGTTACCCAGACGATCCTCATGTTCAGACATATCATAATAGAGATCCAGTGCAGTCTCATCAAGTTTGTCGTAATCTTTTACCAGCACCTCAATACCACTTACCATGTCATCATCCCAATTATTGAGGCGGGCAAGAACATCCTTTTCAGTGAGGATATAGAGTTTGTCGTAATTCTCAAAATTGGTCTCGTAGATGCCGGTGATTTTGAATCGACGAGCACGCACCGGTTCCTGCACAAAGTAACAGGTAAAGTCATCACCCAGTTTCAGTTGCAATTTGTTGGCAATCTCCCTTGATATGATTGCCTGATTTCCGGAGGTAGTGTCATTCGCATCAATTACATTACCCTCAAGCAAGTTTTTGCGGAAGAACTGCCAGTCGTAATCCTCCGACACCCCTTTGAGTACCACACCCATAAAATCCTCATCGGTCTTTATGATACCAGGTTTGCTAATGTATTCTTGTACATGGCTGATAGCCGGATTGGCTTTCAGTTGAGCGAGGATCGTATCGGAAACAGCGATGGGAGTCTGTTCATAGGTCTCATTGCTCTCGAATGCCGAAATCTGAATGTGGGAGCCGAAGCCAATCACTTTGGCACGGACCTCCTTCTTGAAGCCCACAATGATACATACCGACACAATCATGACCGCCAGTCCCAGTGCTATACCTGCAATTGCAATTCTTATAGCCGGCGATGAGACCCGTTTGTCGTTCTTCTTATCTCCCTTGTAGATTCTTTTTGCTATGAACAGAGCTACATTCATTTCCTTTAGATTCTGCCCGGATACACTTCCAGTGCTTTTTCGAGTATGGTGAGTGCCTTGTCGAGATCCTCTTTGTTAAGTACATATGCAATTCGTACTTCGTTGGTTCCTAGGCCTGGGGTGACGTAAAAGCCGGTCGCCGGAGCCATGAAGATGGTCTCTCCCTCATAGCGGAAGTCGGAAAGACACCAAGCGCAGAACCTGTCGGCATCGTCTATTGGGAGGCGTGCCAATGTATAGAAAGCACCCTGTGGCATGGGTGAAAATACCCCAGGAATCTGGTTGAGTCGTTCAATCAGGAAGTCGCGACGTCCTTTATATTCATTGAAGTTATGCTGCATATAGCTGTCGCCAATCTCCAGCGATGCATTTGCGGCAATCTGACCAATTAGGGGAGGACTCAATCGTGCCTGACAGAATTTCATAACCGTATCGTGCACCTTGCGGTTACGCGTAATCAGTGCCCCAATACGAATACCGCATTCACTGTATCGTTTCGATACGGAATCGATCAGTACCACATTCTCCTCCACATCCTTCAAATGGCACGCCGACACATAGGGTGTATCGTTATAGATAAACTCACGATATACCTCATCCGAAAAGAGATAGAGGTTGTATTTCATTACCAGTCGCCGTATTTGCTCCATCTCCTCCGGTGTGTATACATACCCGGTGGGGTTGTTGGGATTACATATGAGGATTCCCTTGGTGCGTTNNCCTGCAGAAATGGCAAAAGCCATGTAGTTGGCATAGGCTGGCTCGGGGACGATAATCTCGTCATCCGGATTCAGGCAGGCCAAAAAAGCATACAGTACCGCCTCTGACCCTCCCGCTGTAACAATTATTTGATTGGGTGTTAGGTCGATATCATATTTCTTGTAATAGAGAGTAAGGTTTTCCCTGTAATTGAGGTAACCGTCGCTGGGACTATATTCCAAGGTAGTACGATCGATTGCACGAATTGCATCGAGTGCTGTCACCGGTGAAGGCAGGTCGGGTTGACCAATATTGAGGTGGTATACTTTTACTCCCTCTGCTTTTGCAGCATCGGAGAGTGGTGCTAATTTTCGTATGGGAGATGCGGGCATTTGTACCCCACGTTGGGAAATTTCCGGCATAATTACTGCAATATATGAATTGTTAACTACTGTGATAAAACTACAAAGTAGCAGGCAAAGGTAGAAAAAAGTTTCTTTATGTGAGGTGGAATCCCTACTTTTGCAACGAAAAATTAGAAAGTGAAACAAAAATGATGAAAAAATCCATACTTTGGCTGACACTATCAGCAATAACATTAGGACTGTCAGCCTGTGCTGGTCAGAAAGATAACAAAGAGGAAGAAAAAGAGCGAAAAGGTTGGGAACTTGTCTGGGAAGATGATTTCGATCAGTCACCTGTCACCGCAAATTGGGCAAAGACACCCCGCAATAAGAAATCCGCTGTGTTTCGCTATGTGAGTCAGAATGAAGGACTATATGTCTCTCAGGATGGCAATCTGGTATTGCGTGCCATGGCAAACACGGTATCGAATGACACCTTACCGTTTCTTACAGGTGGAATCAATCGCCCCGCATACAAAGCCGGCACCATTAACCGAATTGAAGTGCGTGCAAGAATGAATACCGTTGATGGAGCCATCCCTTATATTACATTAATACCGTTGAATACAACCGACAAGATATCCATCGATTTCATGGAACGATATGGATTGGACGAGTTCATTTACCAGTCGGTCACCTCAGAATATACCACTACATTGGGAATGCCCGATAATCCACCTTCAAGTGCACTTGTAGGTGTGAATCCGGTGCAATATCACACCTATGCAGTGGAAACGTATGCCGACAGTATACTCTTCTTTGTGGATGATATTCGCACAAAGAAATACCCACGTATACTCACCAACATGCAAGGTCAGTTCCCGTTTTATGACTATAATTTCGACCTGTATATTGGCATACGACTGAACAAAGATGTAGACCCTGCAGCACTTCCGTCGGACTTTTTTATCGACTGGGTTCGCTACTATGAACTGCAGAAGCCAGAAGCAGCCAGCAATTAAAGTATCAGCCCTACAAAAAGAAGAGCGACCTCGCCATTACAAGCCGGGTCGCTCTTCTTTTTATGTATCGATTAATTTATTACGGCAACGATTTTCATTTACAATGGAAACGAGTGGTTGAAGAGTCTCTCTTCGGCCAGTTTCTCATACTTTGTACCTTTGCGTCCGTAGTTGGCATAGGGGTAGATGCTAATACCTCCACGTGGGGTGAAGATACCCGTCACCTCAATATATTTGGGATCCATCAATGCCACCAAATCCTTCATGATGATGTTCACGCAATCCTCGTGAAAAGCACCGTGGTTGCGAAAGCTGAAGAGGTAAAGCTTGAGGCTCTTGCTCTCCACCATCTTCACATCTGGTATATAATCGATGCGGATCGTTGCAAAGTCGGGTTGTCCGGTAATAGGACATAGGCTCGTGAACTCCGGACAATCGAACGTTACCCAATAGTCGTTTCCCTGATGCTTGTTCACAAATGCTTCCAGCATCTCTGGCGCATAATCCTGTTTGTATATAGTCTTGCCACCCAAGTGGCTGAGTCCTTCTTGTTGCATAATTGAGAAGTATTAGTAATTGAAGATGATTATCCGTTTCGTTCAGCCAAGTACTCTTCCAGTCCTTTACGTCGTAACGTACAGGCTGGGCATTCACCACAACCATCGGCTGGAATTCCGTTATAGCATGTAAGCGTTTCGTTGCGAACAATGTCGAAAACACCCAGCTCATCGGCAAGCTTCCAGACCTCCATTTTGTTGCGCCACATCAATGGTGTATGGATTACAAATTGCTTATCCATCGCTAAGTTGAGTGTGGCATTGACAGAATGGATGAACGTGTCGCGACAATCGGGATAACCGCTGTAATCTGCTTCCGACACACCTGTAACCAAATGCCGAATATTCTGCGCATAGGCAATTGTGGCAGCGAAAGTCAGAAACAGCATATTTCGTCCCGGTACAAAGGTATTGGGGTATGAGTCGGCCGGCTTTTCGCGATCCATCAACATGGAGCTGTCGGTGAGAGAGTTTGGTGCCAATTGAGAGATGATGGTTGTGTCAAGTACCCGAAAAGGCACATCTGCCATAGCAGCAATGCGTCGTGCATTTTCCACCTCCTGCGTGTGACGCTGTCCGTAAGAGAAGCATAGAGCATGAACATGACGAAAATTTTGTTTCGCCCAGTAGAGGCAAGTTGTAGAATCCTGACCTCCGGAGAAGAGTACAAGCGCATCCTGCGCCTTATAAGTTTGCATGATTCTTTGTTTTTAATGTGGTTTCCTAAGCTACACAGAGAAGCAACCGCTTTTCAGGTGCAAAATTAACTATTTTCTTCCACTTAATCAAGTAAAAGAATGATTCACAATAAACTTAACATACATGTAACATTTTCGTCATCATATTGTAACAAGCTTCCCCTATTTTTGCGCAAGGAATTATAAAAGATACATTCAATTCAAACAGATGCGACATTTATCATTGTGCATGTTCCTGATACTGTTGCCCATATCGTGCAACAATATCTCAACCGAAACCGAAGTTCATCAAGCTCCAACCTCCATCTCAGGTGCCGGTGCCACCTTCCCCAATCCCTATTATAACATTGTATTTCGTGATTATATGCGACATCATAGCCACATCACGGTTAACTATGGAGCAATTGGCAGTGGAGGAGGCATACGTAGTTTGCGCGACCGCTCGGTCGATTTTGGCGCGAGCGATGCCTTCCTCAGCGAGAAGGAGATAGAGACAATGGGGGCTGATGTCATACACATTGCTACCTGTATGGGAGGAGTGGTAATGGCCTACAGGTTGAAGGGGGTCGACAGCCTCCGGCTGACAGGTCCCCTTATTGCCGATATTTACATGGGTATCATTACAAAGTGGAACGACCCCCGTCTTGTGGCAGAGAATCCACATGCCATGCTTCCCGATTTGGAGATCACCCCCGTATATCGTTCCGATGGGAGCGGTACAACCTATAATTTTTCTGAGTACCTTTGCGTGGTAAGTCCTCAATGGAACAGCATCATGGGCAAAGGGAAAGCACTGAAATGGGAGGCCGGTATTGCGGCCAAGGGGAATCCGGGTGTGGCTGGTATTGTACAACAGACCGAAGGTGCCATAGGCTATATTGGATCCGAGTATGCACTGACATTGAAGTTGCCGACAGCGAGATTGAAAAACCGTGCCGGACGCTATGTCGATGCCACTTTGGAAACCATTTCAGCTGCAGCCAACAGCGAACTGCCGGACGATATGCGGGCGACCATCACCAATTCCGACGATCCCAATGCCTATCCCATGAGCCTCTTTACCTGGATCCTTGTCTATAAGGATCAGCAATATGGGAATCGTACCCAGGAGGAGGCAATGCAGCTGATCGACCTATTGCAATATGTAATCAGTTCCGAGGGTCAAAAGGTGGCTGCTCAAATCAACTATGCACCCCTTCCCGTGCAGGCTCTAGAGAAAAACAGCCGACAGGTCCGTAAGATACATTATGGCGGAAAACCGCTTGTTCCTCAGGTGTCATCAGCAAGTGTAATAGGCAACTTGAATGATTAACTCCATATGAAAGATAAAATATTCAAGTCTTTTCTATTTGCTGCGGCATTGTTCATTCTGCTCTTGTTGGCAGCTATTGTCTATGCCTTGGTAAGTCGCTCTGGAGAGACATTTCAAACCTATGGCTTTTGGGGTTTTGTAACCAACTCAGAATGGGACCCTCGCTCAGCAACCGAAGAGTATGGCGCACTCTCCTTTATCATGGGAACGCTATACACAGCTTTCCTTGCTCTCGTGCTTTGTGTTCCCTTTTCATTTTCTGTCGCGCTATTTAACGGTGAATATTTTAAAGGGAAGAAAATTGCAGGAGTAGTACGGTCGGTGGTCGACTTGCTCGCCGGCATCCCCTCCATTGTATATGGTCTGTGGGGTTTCTATACGGTGCGACCAATCCTTATCGATTTAGGTGTGAGTGTACAAGGGTTCGGCATCATTCTCTCTGCGTTGGTCTTGGCCATCATGATTATCCCCTATGCCTCTTCGCTGAGTGGAGAATTCCTGTCGATGATATCCAACAACCTCAAGGAGGCTGCCTATAGTTTGGGAGCAACCCGACTAGAAGTG
Organism: Proteiniphilum sp. UBA1403; assembly: GCA_002305715.1. Lineage (GTDB taxonomy): Bacteria > Bacteroidota > Bacteroidia > Bacteroidales > Dysgonomonadaceae > Proteiniphilum. The sequence goes on from DBQD01000053.1 coordinate 33,431, forward strand.
GTGAAGCATGTAAGCCTACCAAATGCAGCTTCGGGCATTGTGGCCTCCTACATTTTGGCATTGGGTAGAGCGTTGGGTGAGACCATGGCCGTAACCATGCTCATTGGGAACACCAACCGCATTCCCGGAGGATTACGCGACACCGGCAATACCATGGCCAGCGTCATTGCCAATCAGTTTGGTGAAGCCGATGGATTAAAGCTCAGTGCGTTGATTGCCATTGGGTTGTTATTGTTCATCATAACAGCTCTTATCAATCTGATAGCCAAGCTTGTCATGAAAAAACTATCGCACGCATGAATCAGAATATATCCATATCATACAAGTCGAGAAAAGCAAAAGACAAAACGCTCTTCATGCTGGTTTGTTTATGCTCTGCCATAGCCATGGTACCCCTTTTCTTCATCGTCTGGGATGTTATTTCCAAAGGATATAAGAACTTTAACTTCCGTCTCTTTACGGAGGTAACACCTTCGTCGATGGACGCCCTTATGGCCACCACAAACGGAGAACCTATACCGGGTGGAATCATCAACGGAATCACTGGCTCCCTGCTGATAGTGGGTCTGGCCATACTCTTTGCTGTTCCGCTGGGTCTCTTCATCGGTATTTACCTATCGAATAACCGAGGTAAACGCTTTGCCCGCTTAGTCAGCTATCTCACCGACCTACTACAGGGGATGCCCTCCATCGTGATAGGTATCATTGCGTATGCGTGGGTCGTAAAACCTCTGGGTGGTTACTCTGCCCTCGCCGGTAGCGTGGCGCTGGCAATCATGATGTTACCAATGATTGTGCGGTCAACTGAAGAGACCCTGAAAATGTTGCCACCGGCCTATAAGGAAGCGGGACTTGCCCTGGGTGCCTCCTATACCAATGTGGTTTTCAGAATACTACTCCCCTCAGGATTTGGTGGAATCTTCACCGGCATCCTTCTTGCCATCTCAAGGGTAATGGGTGAAACCGCACCTTTGATGCTCACAGCCCTGGGCGCTACGGTGGTAAACTGGAAAATAATGGAACCCACCAGCGCCATTCCCTTGCTTATATGGGATTTTTACAATGATCCCAACTTGGTGGACCTTATCTGGTCTTCTTCGCTGTTGTTACTCATAGTCATATTCTTATTAAACTGGATAGCAAAAATTGTCGCTCGTAAATGGAACGTATAAACACCCCAACTGCACAAAATGCAGTGTTGCAACTGAAAGATGTATCGGTTTCCTACTCACCCGGAAAATATGCGGTGAAGAAGGTCAATGCCGACATATTTCCACACACCATAACCGCCATCATGGGTCCTTCGGGGTGTGGAAAGAGTACCCTTTTGCGTGCCATCAACCGCATGCACGGCCTCTATGCAAACATCCAGACCACCGGAGAGATCATTCTCAAAGGCAAAAATGTGCTGGCAATGGATCCCATGGTGGTGCGCCGCATGGCGGGGATGGTATTTCAACAACCCAATCCTTTTCCTACCATGAGTATCTACGATAATGTACTGGCGGGCTACACTCTTAATGGCATCCGACTTAATCGCAATGAGAAAGATGAAATTGTGGAGCAAAGCCTTAAGAGCGTATCGCTGTGGGAGGAGGTGAAAGATGTGATGAACAAGCGGGGATCGTTCCTCTCGGGGGGACAGCAGCAACGCCTCTGCATTGCTCGCACACTGGCCCTGAAACCGGAAGTGCTGCTAATGGACGAACCCACTTCGGCACTCGACCCCATCTCTACGAACAAAATCGAGGAGTTGTTGTTGGAACTAAAGCAACAGTATACCATCATCATTGTCACCCACAACATGTCGCAGGCTGCTCGTATATCCGACAATTCCATGTTCATGTACCTGGGAGAATTGGTAGAGCATGGCAACACCACCCAAATGTTCACCAAACCGAAACACAAACGAACCGAGGAGTATCTAACGGGGGTATTTGGATGATTTCATTATTTCAATCGATTGCACAATGGATAAACTGAACGAAAAAAGAGAACCAACCCCTGCCTTGGGGATCAAAGATAAATATCTGGAGCAACTGCATAGCGATTTCCAACTGATATCCGAGATTGTATTGACACAAATATCACTGGCTTCGTCGCTGTTGCAACAAACGCCCAACGAAGTCTTGCTGTTCGAACTGAAGCGCAACGAAAAGATTATCAATTCTCTCGATATCACCATCAAGGAGAAGGTGATCCATGCAATCATGCTTTTCACACCGCGTGCGTCCGATTTGCGACGATTAATGGCGTATCACGACATGACCATTTCCATGGAGCGGGTGGGCGATCTCATTGAAAATATTATTGAAATGTTGTTGGAAATCGATTTCACCATGGAGGGGTTCGATGCATACAAAAAACCACTCGAGAAGATGTTTGTACAGACCAACAAGATGATCCAAAAAGCTATTTTTTCCTTTGCAGGGGGTAGCAACGAAATGGCCTACGAAACCATTTCCATGGATGATAAGGTCGATAAGCTGGAACGAAAAATTGGACGCAAGCTGGCCGATGGGTTCTCCAATGAGACGCATACAACTCAATCGCTGGTCAATATTATGAATATCAATAGTATTTCCTACTTTCTGGAAAGGATAGGCGATAAGGCGGTCGACATTGCCGAGTCGGCTGTCTACCTGATTGAGGGACGTGACATTCGCCATGTAAAGGATCCAAACCCAATGGAGGAGAACACATAAAGAGCAACATAACAGATCAATTTTGTACATCATGGAAGAGCGTATATTGGTGGTGGACGACGAGATAGATATCTGCAACATTCTTCAATTTAATCTCGAAAAGGAGGGCTATGCAGTAGATATTGCACTATCGGGAGAAGAGGCACTGGCAAAACTTTCCGATCAGCACCGACTCATTATTCTCGATGTGATGATGAGCGGTATATCCGGTTTTCAAATGGCTGAAATGCTGCGAAAGGAGGGAAATAACCTACCCATCATTTTTCTTACAGCTAAAAATAGAGAGAGTGATCTCCTTACGGGCTTCTCAAGAGGAGGGGACGATTATATTTCCAAACCATTCTCAGTGAAGGAGCTTCTGGCACGCGTGAAAGCTTTGTTGCGACGTACTGCACAAACTGCCATGCCCGCCAGTTCTAAATTGATGTTTGGCGGACTTTCGGTGGATCTTTCAACCCGTATTGTCAAAGCAGACGACCGAGAACTGTCGCTTACACGGAAAGAGTTTGATATTCTCGTCCTACTGGCTCAAGCCTCGCCCAACCTACTCACACGAATTGAAATTCTTCAAAGTGTGTGGAGCGACAATGAGTTTGTATTAGAGAGGACGGTGGATGTGCATATCACGCGCTTGCGAAAAAAACTGGGTGACTATGGGAACTTGATCGTTAACCGGTCGGGTTTTGGTTATTACATGATCAACGAAACGAAACAATAGTCATGAAGCGGAAAATATCGTTCAAAGTTCGTATACTGCTCATCTTTTCGTTGATTATTGCGGCGTTCACATCGGGTATCATCCTGTTTGAACAGCAACAGCTTAAGAAGGAGCGTACAGCGAGTCTTGAACGGATGTTGGAGAATAATACCGATATGATTCACCGTTACCTACAACATAATCACATGCCAGTGGTTGAAAACAAATACCTTGTTAATGAGGTGGTGCGGTATATGTCTCCCGAGTTGCGAGTGACAATCATCAATTGGGAAGGGCAGGTGTTGTACGATAACCGCACCAATGCCAATGCAATGGAAAACCACTTACAACGGCCCGAAGTGCAAAAGAGCATCGGCTTTGGGAAAGGCTCCCATATACGCCATTCCAATACAAATAACCACTCATATCTCTATTTTGCAAAAAACTACCAGAATGACTATTTCATACGTGTAGCCTTGCCCTACAACGTGGATTTGCAATCCTTTATTCAAAATGGCAACTCCTTTATATACTATATTTTGCTTTTCTTTTTTGTCTGTGTACTGATGATGCTCTCCTTCGCCAATCGTTTTTCACAATCGATGAAAGAGCTGCGTGTATTCTCTCTGAGTGTGAAAAATGGATTACCCATACCCGATTCGTTTCAATTTGCCGACGATGAGGTGGGGGAGGTGAGCGCCGATATTGTGGAAAACTACAACTTGCTCCAAAAGAATCGTCGAGAGCTTGCAGCTGAACGGGAGAAGCTGCTCCAGCACTTTCAACTGTCGGAAGAGGGTATCGCCATCTTTACACAAGAGCGGCGACAAATATATGCCAATGCGCATTTTCTACAGTATTTGAATATTATTGTCGATAAGCCAACGTTGGAGTCCGAATATCTTTTCGACGATTCCCACTTTGCGGAGATCGTGCGTTTTCTGGATGCTTATCCCAATACAGACAAAACATTCTCAACACGTATAGAACAGAGTGGTAGACAGTTTCAAGTACGGGTCATTGTGTTCGATGATCGAAGCTTTGAAATCTACATCAGCGACATCACCAAAATGGAGAAAACGCGACTACTCAAGCAGGAAATGACCAACAACATTGCCCATGAACTGCGTACGCCGGTGACCAGCATACGGGGTTACCTGGAGACTATCCGAAGCCTTTATCACAATGAGTCGGATGCGCGCATTGAGGGCTTTCTAGAGAGGGCATATTTTCAAACCATCCGCCTCTCAGAGCTGATACAGGATATTAGTATGCTGACAAAGATTGAAGAGGCTGCCGACCGTTTTGAACTAGAGCCGGTAAACATTCGAGAGCTGCTATTTGAGCTGGTAGAGGATCTTGCCAACGATTTGAATGAGAACCAAGATACGCTGGAAATTGATGTGGATGAGAATGTCATGATACATGGCAATCGCACCCTTCTCTATTCAGTTTTCCGTAATTTATGTGAGAATGCGATCTCCTATGCGGGAAAACAAATTGATATTGTTGTGCGTTGTTACAACCAGAACGATAAAACTTACTTTTTTGAATTTTACGATTCAGGTGAAGGGGTGGATGAGAAGCATCTGGTACGCATCTTTGAACGTTTCTACCGGGTAAACGAAGGTCGAACGCGCATAAATGGCGGCTCGGGATTGGGCCTCTCCATCGTTAAAAATGCAGTGCTGTTTCACAAGGGGAGCATCACCGCTAAAAACAGACCCGAGGGTGGTTTGTGTTTTCTGATGACATTCCCTAAATTAAAATAAATGTATGAAGTATATTGGAGCCCATATTAGTGCTTCGGGTGGTGTAGAAAATGCCCCCTTAAATGCACATGCCATCGGTGCAAAGGCATTTGCTTTTTTTACAAAAAATCAACGACAGTGGTTTACTGCGGGCTACACGGCTAAGAATATCGACCTGTTCAAAGCGCGTTGCGAGGAATTTGGGTATACACCCAATCAGATTCTGCCACACAGCAGCTACCTGATTAACCTAGGTAACCCAGGTGAGGAGGAGGTCAACAAATCGCGACAGGCTTTCTTCGATGAAATGAGCCGTTGCGAGCAGTTGGGTATCGACCGACTCAATTTCCATCCCGGAAGTCACCTCAATCAAATCTCTGTGGATGCCTGCCTCGATCGTATTGCTGAATCCATTAACATGGCACTCGAACGGACCAAAGGTGTGACTGCTGTGCTGGAGAACACAGCCGGCCAAGGTACCAACTTGGGTCACACATTTGAGCAACTGGCGCACATCATCGATAAGGTGGAGGACAAAAGTCGGGTGGGTGTCTGCCTCGATACGGCACACACACTGGCGGCCGGTTACGAGATCCGTACGCGCGAGGCCTATGAAGAAACGTTTCGTCGTTTCGATGAAATTGTGGGCTTTAAATACCTACGTGGAATGCACATCAACGACTCCAAGAAGGAACTCTCTTCACGGGTGGACCGACACGACAGCATAGGTATGGGTGTAATGAATATGGATCTATTCTCTTTTATCGTGAACGATCCCCGCTTCGATAATCTTCCGTTGATCCTGGAGACTCCCGACGAATCGCGCTGGGCCGAAGAAATTCAAATGCTCTACGCGATGATTAAAGCGTAAAATAGATCATTTTCAATATTCTGAGAAATGTCTCTTTACTCATTCTCCTAATCTTGTGTGCTTAGAGTATGGTTCTTCCATATATCATCCTTATATTCACTTCGTCGTTTTGTATGGTTGCTATATGGAGGGAATGAGTAGGAAATAACGAGGGAATGAGGGTGAAGGCACGAAAGTACGGATATGCTATAGGTTTTTTGCCCACTAGTAGCAACTTATTTGCTCACTAGCAACATTGATATTGCCCTTCTATCGCAAAGTCTTACCTAGTATATTCAATATAGAAAAAGCCCAAACAGCTGTATGAAAGTTGTTTGGACTTTATTCATGTACACCCGGCGGGAATCGAACCCACATCGTCGGAACCGGAATCCGGTATTCTATCCATTGAACTACGGGTGCAAGTGGTTGTCACTATCTGAAAGTGCCTTTATTCCAGGTTAATACCACAGAATCGCCCTTCAAAATAGTTTTCAAATATTCAATCTGTTCACCGGTCAGTCGTTGCTTATAGTGGTACGTCAACGTCAGATCTGTACCCGTTTTGTCGAACGATGCCGAGATCGGATTTATGTCCGGCAAAGATACGGCATATTTGTCATTTTTCGAATCATTTTCGGAAGAATTCAAGAAAATTTTCTCCGAAAAGGGAGGCAGGAAGGCATCTCTGTCTAGTTTCTCCCATCCAATTGTGTAGAAGGAAATCCGACTGTCGCATATGCCTGCACAGACAGTTTGGATAAGGCATATTACCTGAGAATCTTCGCTTATAGGTAATAACTTCAGTTGAAGTGTTCCGCTATTGGAGGTCTTCAGTTTCAAGTAATCGGTGCTATAGGCTTCTTTGGTGATCTCTCCAAAAGCGTAAGGTATTGTGGTTCTGCCTGTGTCGACCAACAGCATGGTTTTATTACCATCCGATAAACCGGGTAGCAATGTGGTTGGCATTGTTTTAAACAGGTCGCCCACTTGCTGGGCTTGCGCAATGCTAGTAAGAAACAAAAAAAAGAGAATAACGAAATAGTGCATATGTTGAATTATTTTAATTGCTACTGCTTTTTGATGGATATACTGTTCAATTGCCGGGAATCGAAGACTCTGTCTACTGAACCGTGTTGTTTGTCTCTAGTGCAGGTGCATAATAGGCTCCCACTTCTGAGATATTGGCAATGTCGCGTGTCTCCAAGATGGTTACACGTATTTTGGAGGGAGCGGCATCTTCAAAACGAATCAGTCGTTTGTAGCCAATGGTGGTTCCTTCTGTAAGTTTCACCCACTGGTCGTCTAGCAATCCTTCTACCATGAATCTGGCCACCCGCTGCCCTTTTCTGATCTCTTCCCGGAGCATTATCGTGTTGATTATTTCATTTGCCTTCACGTTGTACTCCCTCGATTCACCCGAGCGTGCTCGCCAAAGGATCTCGCCATCGAGCAGCTTTTTATTGCCAAATAAGTTGTTGATGTATGAGCCAAACTCCTTGAGTCGCTCCACATCTATTTCATGCAGTTGACCTCGTGTGTCGGGTGGCACGTTAAGTAGCAGCACCGAGTTCATGCCGACCGACTTGAAATATATCTCTACAAGCTGTGCCAAGCTCTTCACCTGCTGGTCTTCTTCCGGGTGATAAAACCATCCCGGACGAATGGAGACATCTACCTCAGAGGGATACCAGTGAATGGAATAGGCAAGTTCTATGATACTGCGACTACCCAAATCTTCTGCCATTGGATCAATGCCAAGGCGTTTGTTTTCCAGAATGATAGCTTCGTTGATATTGGGCTGCAAGGGCGTTACACTCCACTCGGTCTCTCTGCCCAGCCCATCTTCGTTGCCTACCCAACGCACATCATCGCCCATAACTGCTTTCACAGCCTTAGGCTGCAGACTGTCGATAATATGATAGAAACGAGGCCAGTCGTACTCCTGCACTTTGCCGTTGGGGCCTTCACCGTTGGCTCCGTCAAACCATACCTCGTGCACTTCGCCATAGTTGGAGAGTAGTTCGGTGAGTTGCTCCGCATAGAGTGCATTGTAACGGGGCGAATTGCCGTAACTCTCTGCATTTCTATCCCATGGGGAAAGGTAAATACCAAATTTCATGTTGTACTTCTCGCAGGCTTCCTTTACTTCTCTCACCACATCGCCCTGCCCTTTACGCCATGGAGAGTGGGCAACGGAATGAGAGGTTGTCTTTGTTGGCCACAGACAGAATCCATCGTGATGCTTGGCTGTGAGAATGATCATGTTGAACCCGGCCTTCTGAAGAGATGTGACCCACTGCTCGGCATCGAAGTTGGTGGGGTTGAACAGGGCGGGATTCTCGGTGCCGTCTCCCCATTCGCGGCCAGTGAAGGTGTTTATACCAAAATGGATGAATGCAGTCAGTTCCATTTGCTGCCACTCATATTGTTGCTTTGTGGGAACCACATAGGCGGCCAGTTTAATTTTCTGATCGGAGGTTAGGATGTTGGGATAAGTAAGTTTTTTCTCGAAATAGGTATTGGCTCGCTGGTTGCATGCAGAGAGAAGCAATAATAAAAACACAATTCCTGAAACAATTCTCTTTCTCATAATTATTGGTAGATCTGAATTCGATGGATAATCGGGGTGTCCTATACCGCAAAATTGCAGAACTTCGATGGACAAAGTTAGTTTTTTTCAAGCAATATCAAATAAAAAGGGGCTGTCTCAAAAGAT
>DBQD01000073.1:0-9568 GCA_002305715.1 Proteiniphilum sp. UBA1403
GGTGCTATATTTGTTGAGTGCTACAAATTTTTTAAATTATATAAACTAATAACTGAAAAATCGTTGACATGAAGATTGTTAATTTTTGTAGATTAATTGGTGCCTGCCTACTCTCCCTTTTTTTTAGCCTGGGAGTTTCTGCACAGGTCACCCGAACCGTGAAGGGCGTTGTTTCGGACGGAAATGAACCTCTTGCAGGTGTTTCTGTGATTGAAATCGGTACGTTGAATGGCACATCGACCGATGTGGATGGAACTTTTAGCCTTACCGTGAGAGAAGGTGCCAAGTTGGAGATCTCTTTCATTGGTTTTGCTACACAAGAAGTGTCGGTTATCCCCGGCAAGACGGAGTATGTCATTACATTGAAAGAGGATGATGTGTGGCTCAATGAAGTGGTGGTGGTTGGTTATGGTGTGCAGCAGAAGAAGCTGGTGACCGGTGCTACGCTGCAGGTGAAGGGCGAAGATGTGGAGCGACTAAATACGACCAGTGTGCTGGGTGCTCTGCAGAGCCAGACGCCGGGCGTGTACATCACCCAGAGCTCCGGTCAGGTAGGTGAAAGCTACCGTATTAACATCCGCGGCTTGGGTACCGCCTCGAGCAACGAACCGTTGTATGTAATTGATGGGGTGCCGGGTGGTTCAATCAACTCGCTCAATCCGAGTGATATTGAGTCGATCGACATATTGAAGGATGCCGCTTCGGCCGCAATCTATGGTGCTCGTGCGGCCAACGGGGTTTTACTGGTGACTACCAAGCAGGGTAAAGCCGGTAAGACCAAGGTTTCGTATGATGGCTATATGGGTTGGCAGAATCCAATTACCAACGGGGTACGTCCTGCCAATGCGAAGGAGTACATGAAGTTGGTGAACGATGCGTTCTTGACGCAGGACCCGACGGGCGGACTGTTGTATGACTGGTCGAAGGAACTGCCGGCTGATCTGTTGGCTGCCATCAACAACGGTACATGGAATGGTACAAATTGGTTGAAGGAATCGACGGTGGAGAATGCTCCCATCACAAGCCATGCGCTCAACCTCACAGGGGGATCGGATTACTCCCGCTTTGCGATGGGTTTCTCCTATCTGGATCAGACAGGGACCATCGGTTATCCCGCAACGCCGAAATATAGTCGATATACTGCGCGTATCAATTCACAGCACAGCCTTTGGAAGAAAAATGGTCGCGACATCATCAGCTTTGGGGAGAATGTTGTCTTCTCGAACTACGACAGGAAGGGGGTGCAGATTGGTAGTATGTATAGCAACAATATTCGGAACTTGTTGAAGATGACTCCGCTGTTGCCGGCCTACAACAAGGATGGGGACTACTATATTTTAAAGGATATGCAGGAAAACAATTGGACGTTCGACCAGGCGGTGAACAACCCGTTGGCTCAGCTTGATTATACTCGCAACAGCCGGAATAATATCACGCGTAGATTGCAGTCGAATGCCTATTTGGAGATTTCTCCTATTAAGGATATGACCTTCCGCAGTAGCGTGGGGTATCACTTCTCACAGAACTCTTCTCGCAGTTATGTGGCAGCTTATACCCTGTCGGCAAAGACGGCAAACCCCACGGACGACGTGACACAATCGCAGTCGTGGAGCGGACAGTGGACGTTGGAGAATACGTTGAACTACAATTTCTCGTTCAACAACCATCACTTCAACACACTCCTGGGACAGTCGGTTGAAAAATGGGGATACGGGGAGAGCGTCAGCGCAAAGAACTCCTTCTCGTTGTTCCCGGGTTCATTCGACCATGCCTATATCGACAATACTCAGGGTCTCGATACCACCAACTCGAGTATGAGCGGTGGTCCGAACACGGCAGGGAGCATCGCCTCTTTCTTTGGTCGTATTAACTACAACCACCAGGAAAAGTACCTCGCTTCGTTGGTGATGCGTGCGGATGGTTCGTCGAACTTTATGCGCGGCAACCGCTGGGGTTACTTCCCCTCTGTTTCGGCAGGATGGGTGATCACGGAGGAGGATTTTATGGAGAAGAACTCCAATTGGTTGAACTTCCTGAAACTTCGTGGTAGCTGGGGACAGAACGGAAACTGTAACATCTCAAACTTCCAGTATCTGGCGACCATCGCTTTCAATACGAATGCCTATTATTATGACGACAAGGGTACACCTGCTACTGCCGGTTATCCCGACCTGCTGGCGAACAAGGATGTGACCTGGGAGACGTCGGAGCAGATCGACTTGGGTTTCGATGCTCGCTTCTTGAGATCGAGGCTGGGTGTGAACTTCGACTGGTATAGGAAGATGACCAAGGACTGGTTGGTGGTGGCACCTACGTTGTTGCTTTACGGTGCAGGCGCTCCCTACATAAATGGGGGTGACGTGCGCAACCAAGGTATGGAGCTGGCATTTACCTGGAACGACAAGATTGGAAAGGATTTCACCTATGGGGCATCGCTCAACCTGGCTCACAACGAAAATAAGGTGATGCGTATTGCCAACAGTGAAGGGATCATTCATGGTCCGGAAGCTGTAATTGCTGAGAATACCGACGAATCGTTCCGCGTGGAAGTGGGATACCCAATGGGCTACTTCTATGGATACAAGACGCTGGGGGTATTCCAAAATCAGAAACAAATTGACAAATGGTTGGCCGACGGAAATGCTGTACGCCAAGATAGTCCGAAGCCGGGGGACTTGATTTTCTTTGATGCGAATGGTGATGGTGAGATTACAACGGAGGATAGAACCATGATTGGGAATCCGCATCCGAAATATACGGGTAGCCTTAACTTCAACGCTTCCTACAAGGGTTTCGATATTTCGTTGACAACCTACGGTGCGTTTGGCATGCAGATCCTGAAATCGTATCGTTCTTTCTCGGATACGCCAAACGATAACTATACCAACAAGGATATGACGAAGTATTGGAACGGCGAAGGATCGACCAATAAATATCCTGCATTTGCGCACGGTAAGAATGTGAATTTCATTGATATATCTGATATTTATGTGGAGGATGCCGATTATGTGAAGTTCTCAAACATTACCCTGGGTTATGACTTCTCAAAGGGTTTCAAGAAACTACCTGTTTCGAAATTACGTATGTATGTAACGGCACAGAACCTACTCACCATAACCGGTTACTCGGGTATGGACCCGGAAATTGGCTTTAGCGCCGACAGAAACTGGGCTTCCGGTATTGATGCTGGTTACTACCCAAGCTCACGCACCATATTGGTAGGTATGAATATTACATTTTAAACAGGAGGAAAAACCATGATATACAAATTTAAACCATTATTTGCCGCCCTGCTTCTGCTGTTTGTGATGGCAGGTTGTGAAGATTTCCTTGATACGGAAAGCTACACCAAGAAGAATACGTCGAACTTCCCCACTACGGAGGAGGAGGCTCAAGCGATGATTACCGGTATTTATATGACGATGAACGATCTGATTCGTGATCCGGAAGCACATCCTTTCATGATCTTTGATATTGCTAGCGACGACCGCCTGGGGGGTGGTAGTACCAGTAACGTGGGGGCACAGTCGATGGACCGTCTGCTGAACAACAAGATAAGCTGGCTGGAAGCGTTATGGCAGGCTCGCTATGCGGGGATATACAGAGCAAACAATGCTATTGAAACGCTCGATAATATTCAGTCGTGGAGCAGCGACAAGGTGAAGTCGCGTCTGCTTGCTGAGACGCACTTCCTGCGTGCGTACTTCTATTTCGACCTGATTCAAGTGTTTGGTCAGGTGCCATTGAAACTATCTACCGTACCGGAGAACTTGCCAAAGAATACGGCCGACGAGGTGTATGAGCAGATTGCGTATGACCTGGAGGAGGCTATCAAGTTGTTCCCCAACGATGCGTTCCCCAACTACGGTAAAGGAAAGGCTTCGAAATGGGCTGCTGAGGCGCTGATGGCGCGTGTATATCTTTTCTATACCGGCTTCTACAAGAAGAGCTCACTGCCGATTGCTGGTGGTGGGGAGGTGACAAAGCAGAGGGTGATTGGGTATGTGGAAGATTGTATCAACAACAGCGGTCACTCGCTGGTGAGCGACCAACGGAACATTTGGCCCTATACAAACCCCTATACCGGTAAGGACTACCAGTATGTGAAGGATAACGGCCTTCTATGGGAGGGTGACAACTGCAAGGAGACACTCTTTGCGATGAAGTTCTCCAACTCGGGTGTGAATGGTTACTTTAACCGTATTGTGGAGTATTATAATCCGCGTCTCTCGGGTGCTTCTTGCTTCCCATTTGTGCCGCAAGGGTACTCGAACGGACCGGTGAGCACGACGCTTTGGAACGATTGGCAGAGCGACCCGGACTATGTGGGCGACTACCGCCGGGTGGGCTCCATCTGTTACGAACCGGATGAGATTCCAAACTATGCGGGCGACAAGACCAAGGAGGTGGAAAAGACTCGTCTCTGGGCGAAGAAATACCTGGGTGTGGGGGCGTATGATGGTAATAACCTGATTCAGACTGTTAGCTACTTCTATGGTGGACCAAACAACCGCCAGCAAGGTTTGAATAACGACCTAATCTTGATTCGTATGGCTGATGTCTATCTGATGCACTCGGAGTTGACAGAAACCAATACTTACCTGAATAAGGTGCGTGAACGTGCGAAATTGCCGGCTGTGGCTTATTCGCTGAATGCTATCAAGAAGGAGCGCCGCTTCGAACTCTGCTTTGAGGGACTGCGATGGAACGACTTGCGCCGTTGGGGTGATGTGCAGGAAATTGTGAAGAACCAGGAGGGTGTGGATATCACCAACCGTGGGGTGGTTGGTAAGTATACCTTCGGATCGACCGACTTCATGACGCGCTACCAACAGACCGGTGGTGGTTTCTGGAAGATACCCGATTCTCAGGTTATCTTGTCGGAAGGGGTGCTGGAACAGAACCCGGGATGGGAAGAGACCTATAACTTCAATACGCTTCCCTACTATGCAAATTAATCTGTTAAACAGTTGCGCTCAATATGATACACAAATTGCATCTAAAAAGTTGCACTCAATATGATACACAAATTGCATCATGTTGTGCAATGTTTACAACAAAACGTTCATAATCTCTACAAAACGTTTGATCTTATAAAACGTTTGATCCGATAAAGAAAGCCCGGTTTGATGCCGGGCTTTTCGATAGTTGTGTAGTTTGATTCTGTATGTCCTATTAACGTTTTGGTTTATCGGACATGTAAAACAGGAGGTTGCCACCACCCATGATGTCGGCATAGGTGATGTATTTTTTCTCGTAGGGTTTTCCGTTCCACTCTATTTTTTCGACATAGAGGTTGCTTGGAGAGAGGTTCTTTGCCTCAACAGTGAAGGTTTTTCCTTCGGCTAGCTTGAGGGTGACCTTTGGTAGTTGTGGTGCACCAAAGACGAATTCTCCGCTGACCGGATTCATGGGGTAGAAGCCCATGGCGGAAAAGAGGTACCAGGCGGACATCTGACCGCAGTCGTCGTTGCCAATGAGCCCGTCGGGTTTGTTCTTGTAGAAGTCGGTGGTGATCTGACGGACAAGTCGTTGTGTCTCTTCGGGGCGATCAAGATAGCTGTAGATGTAGGCTACGTGGTGACTCGGTTCGTTGCCGTGTGCATACTGGCCAATGAGGCCGGTCACATCGGAGAGTTTACCGGTGGTCTCTTGCGTGGTGTTGAAGAGATAGTCGAGCACCTTGCCGGTCTCCTCTTTACCTCCCATCAAGTCGATGAGTCCGGGTATATCTTGCATGAGGTGCCAGGTGTACTGGAGGGCGTTGCCTTCGGTGTAGTGGCCACCCACGTTGGAGTCGGCATGTGCCAGTTGATATGGATCGAACGGCGTGAGCCAGTTGCCCTTCGAATCTTTGGGGCGCATGGCGCGTGTTTCGCTATCGAAGAGGTTTTTGTAGTACTGCGACCGCTTGAGGAAGAATTCGTAATCTTCTGTTTTACCCAGCTTCTGTGCCATGAGGGCGGCGCAGTAGTCGTCGAATCCGCACTCGAGTGTGCGGGAGACCGATTCGGTCTTGATCAGGTCGTAAGGATAGTATCCAAAGTGATCGTATAGATTCCAGTTGGTTTTGAAATAGGTGCTCTCAGTGAGGGACTTTTTAATCTCCTGGTACACCTTCTCTGGATCGAAGCCTGTGAAGCCTTTGAGATAAGCGTCGACCACCATGGGAACGGAGTGGTTACCAACCATGGTGAAGGTCTCCTTACCCATGAGTGCCCAAATGGGGAGGTGTCCTTGTTGTTCGCTGAAGGCGGTCATGGAGTTGACCAGGTTGGAGATGATCTCCGGACTAAGGATGGTGTACATGGGGAAGGCGGCACGGAAGGTATCCCACTGTGATAGGGTGGAGTAGTAGGTGCCGCTGGGTGATTGGGTGATTTGCTCGTTGGGGCCTACGTAGCGACCGTCGACATCGGCAATGTTGTTGGGTTGGATGTAGAGGTGGTAGAGCGAGGTGTAGAAGTTGGTCTTCTCATCGTCGGTTCCTTCTACCTGTACGCGTGAGAGGTATTTGTTCCAGGCCTCTTTTGCTTCCTGGTAAACATTGTCGAAGTCCTTGCCGCTTGCTTCGGCTGCAAGGTTGGCTTTGGCTCCCTCGATGCCGGTGGTGGACATGGCAATCTTCATGTTGAGGGTGGTGTCATCGCCCATATCGAAGTTGAGGATATAGCGGGGGGCCTTCTCGCGCGGATCTTGGGGCTCGAGTTTCTCGGAAGAGAGAATGGGCTTGTCGAATTCAATGACAAAGTAGTAGGTGCGCTCTACCCATTCGCGGCGACGGGTGTGACCGGTGATGATGCGGTCACTTTCGAAGTTGACTTCGTTGTCGAGGACATGGGTGTGAATGCGATCTTTCTGCCATACCAGTCCGCTTTGGAAATCGGCCAACAGATTAGCAGCCTCATCTTTGGGGTAGGTGTAACGGTGAACGGCAACATGCGGTGTGGTGGTGATCTCGACTTTCACGTTGTTTTCGGCCAGCTCCACAGTGTAGTAACCGGGCGATGCCTTCTCAGTGGATTTGTCGAAGCTGCTGCTCAGATCGGCACGTCTCTCTCCGGAGAAGGGCTGCATGAGCAGGTCGCCCAGATCGACGCAGCCGGTACCGTTGAGTCGGTTTTGTGAAAAGCCATTGATTCGTTCATCATCGTAGAAGTATCCCGAACAATACTCCCATGTGAAGTTGCCAGTCTCGGGACCGGGTTGCATCATGCCCAGCGGGTAGGTGGCGCCGGGGAAGGTGTGCCCCGTGAAGGCCGTGCCAATGAAGGGGTTTACATATTGGGTGAGGTCGATCTCATTAGATGGTGCGCTGGTGGTGCTTTTGTTGGTGCAGCTCAGCGTCAGCATCGTTGTGAGGAGGAAAAGGATCGTTTTTTTCATACAATTTTTTTGGATGTTACTATGTTTTACCGTATCAATCTTCTCTTTTTGCTCTACGTGTTTCCCAAACAAAGTAGCCGAGCAATCCGAGGAAGGCGATGAGTGCAGTGATTTGGGCACCGTGGCCTTCCGGGTCGGCCCACACGTTTGCATTGAGTGCATTGCCGTTTCCGGTGAGGAAGATGATGAGTGCACCTACCACGCCAAAGAGTGCCGCACCGGCAATAAATCCGGAGGAGATGAGGATGGCACGCTGGTGACGGGCGTTGGTGAGTTGTGGATCTTTCTTGTTTTTGTTGATCCAGTGGTTGAGTAGACCGCCAACAACGAGCGGTGTGTTGAGCTGCAAGGGGATGAACATTCCGAGAGCAAAGGCGAGGGGTGAGATGCCGAGCCAGTTGACCAGAATGGCAATGACGGCGCCGATGCCAAGGAGCATCCAGCTTACGCCACTACCGGCCATGAGTGGTTCGATGATGGCGGCCATGGCGTTGGCTTGCGGGGCAACCATGGGGTTGGTGTGCTCGGCAGTGGCCACGAAACCATATGCCTCATTCAGGATGAAGATTACGGCACCCACGGTGGCTGCGGAGACCAGTGTGCCGAGGAACTTCCACGACTCTTGCTTAGCTGGTGTGGTGCCAATCCAGTACCCGATTTTGAGGTCGGTGACAAAACCACCGGCCATGGAGAGGGCAGTACAGACGATGCCGCCGATGATGAGGCCGCTGACCATTCCTTGCCAGCCTTCGAGGCCTACTGCGACGAGGATGACGGAGGAGAGGATGAGGGTCATCAGGGTCATTCCTGACACCGGGTTGGAGCCGACGATGGCGATGGCATTGGCGGCGACGGTGGTGAAGAGGAATGATATGAGGGTGACGGTGAGCAGGGCGACGAGCGCTTGTATAAAGTTGATTTGCACACCAAAAAGGAGGAAGATGAAGATGGCTACGAGGGTGAGAAAGAGGAAGAGCATGACGAAGGCCATTTTCAGGTCGCGGTCGGTGCGTTTCTCGGTGCTTTTCTCACTGCCCCCGGCGATGCTTTTGCTGGTGGCCAGCTTGAAGGCACTGCCTATGACTCCAGAGGATTTGATGATGCCGATGATGCCGGCCATGGCGATAGCTCCGATGCCGATGGGACGCACATAGGTGGAAAAGAGGGCTTCAGCAGACAGGTCGGCAAAAGGATTGACCCCACCGCCAGCAGCAGCTGCGAGTGCACCAATTTCGTTGACTAGGGGAATGAGCACCAACCAGGAGAGGAGGGAACCCACGGTGATGATGAGCGCATAACGAAGTCCCACGAGATAGCCGAAGCTGAAGATGAGGGCGCTGACGTTGAATTTGAGCACCATCTTGAATCTTTCGGCCAACATTTCACCAGCAGGGATGATGCGGGTGGTGATCTCTTCACTCCAAAGACGGAAGGAGGAGAAGCAGAAATCGAAGAGTCCACCAATGAGCCCACTGGTGATGAGAAGACGGGCTTTGTTGCCGCCCTTTTCTCCGGTCATTAAGATTTCGGTGGTGGCGGTTGCTTCGGGGAAGGGGAGCTTACCGTGCATGTCCTTTACAAAGTATTTACGGAAGGGAATCAAAAAGAGAATTCCCAAGAAACCTCCCAATAGCGAGGAAAAGAATATCTGCCAGAAGTTGATTTCAATCTCCGGGTATTTGGCTTGTAGGATGTAGAGACCGGGGATGGTAAAGACGGCACCGGCAACAATGACACCGGAGGAGGCACCAATGGACTGGATAATGACGTTTTGACCCAATGCATTCTTTTTGCGAAGGGCTGCCGAGGCGCCTACAGCGATGATGGAGATGGGGATGGCAGCTTCAAATACCTGACCGATCTTTAGTCCCGAGTAGGCTGCCGCAGCCGAAAAGATGACGGCCATGAGGAGTCCCATGCCGACAGACCAGCCGGTAACTTCGGAGGCGGGTCTGCTTGCCGGGATGACCGGTTTGTACTCTTCTCCCGGTTGCAACTCACTGTATGCGTTGTCGGGCAATTCGGTTACTTTCTTTTCTTCCTGTTGTTCCATATGTATGTTGTATTATGTGTGTTGTATTTTATGTGTTATATTATGCGTGTTATATTATGTGTGTTGTGTTATGTAAGTTCTATAATGTAAGTTGTACGTTGTACATTGTTTGTTGTTCGTTGTTCGTTG
>DBQD01000073.1:9591-16941 GCA_002305715.1 Proteiniphilum sp. UBA1403
TTGTACGCTGTTCTTTGTTCGTTGTACGCTGTTTGTTGAGCCTAACCTTTCAAAATATCGCCGAAAATACAAAAAAAACTGTAAAGCAGATCGCACTTTTCCCTGTTTGTGTCGTTTTTGCTATATTTGTATACGCAAGAGTAGCATAAGTGTCTCTGACAGGTTAACATTGTTTGATTGAAAATTAATTGAGATGAAAAAAATAGGATGGATCGCCCTGGCGGCGTTATTTCTGTTGCCGGCAGCAGCGAAAAGCGACACGCTGCAGGATATTTTGAGCGGTAAGTATGCTCCACGTGGTGTAAAGGCAATGGTCTCTTCGGCAGACGGGTTGCATTATTACCAGACCGACCCGGCGCGTACGGCTGTAATTAAGTATTCCATTGCCACGGGGAATGTTGTGGATACGTTGTTCAGTACGCGTACGGCACGTAACTGTACCTTCGATACGTTTGAGGGTTTTATGGTGAGCGACGATGAGTTCAGGGTGCTGGTGTATCGCGATCGGGAACGCATTTATCGCCGTTCCTTTAAAGCGGATTATTACTATTACGATGTGCGACGTAACTATGTAAGGCGACTGACCGAGCATCCGTCGAAACAGATGATCCCTACTTTCTCGCCCGATGGGAAGATGGTGGCGTATGTGATTGATAACAATATATACTTGACGAAGTTCGATTTTGATACCGAGTCGCAGGTTACCAAAGATGGGGTGCAGGACAGCATTATTAATGGTGCGACCGACTGGGTGTATGAGGAGGAGTTTGGTACGACTCGGCTGATGGAGTTTTCGCCCGACAACTCGCAACTTGCCTTTGTACGTACGGACGAATCGGCTGTGAGGGAGTTCTCCTTTCAGACCTACAACGAAGAGCTCTATCCTGGTTTTTATCGGTTTAAATATCCCAAACCGGGACAGGCCAATTCGAAAGTGGAATGCCGTGTTTTTGATATCGCATCGCGTGTAACACGAATCATGGAGGTGCCGCTGGATGAGGATGGATACATTCCCCGTATTGCTTTCACCCAAGATGAATCGCAATTGGCTGTGATGACTCTCAATAGGGACCAAAACCGATTTGATCTTTATTTTGTGAATCCTCGCTCGAAAGTGGCACGATTGGTGCTGAGGGAGGAAAACAAGAGTTATGTGGATTCGGAATGGCTCAATTCGATACACTTCTTGAAGAATCAGTTTGTCTATATTTCAGAACGGAACGGATATAGCCACCTTTATTTATATGGTCTTTCGGGAACGCTGCAGAAGCAGCTCACGACGGGCAACTTTGATGTGACGGATTTGCTGGCGGTGGATGAACAGACACGAACAGTCTTCTATGAGGTTGCTGATGAGAGTCCGTTGCGTAGGAACATATACAAGCTCTCCCTCGATAAGGGACTGCCGGTTAAGCTGTCGCAGCAATCTGGTTATAACACGGTTGACTTCTTCAGTGAGCGAGGGAAGTATTTTATTCAACGACATACGGATGATGTGACGCCACCGGTTATCACCTTGCACGATGGGAATGGTAAGTTGGTGCGTACGTTGGAGGATAACAGCGCATTGAAAGCAACGCTTGCATCAGCTCGATTGCCGCAACGGGAATTTATTACGGTGCCCGCAGCTGATGGGGTTACGCAACTGAATGGATGGGTGTTGAAGCCGGTTAATTTTAATCCGGCCAAGAAGTATCCGGTGGTGTTGATTCAGTATAGCGGTCCTAACTCGCAAGAGGTGGCCGATAGGTTTGAAGTTGACTGGTGCCATGCGATGGCGGAGAAAGATATTCTGGTGGCCTGCGTGGATGGTCGCGGTACGGCTGCTCGTGGTGAGGAGTTCCGTAAAGGTACCTATATGCAATTGGGTATATGGGAGTCGGACGACCAAGTTGCTGCTGCTCGTTACCTGGCTTCGCTGCCCTATGTTGATGCCGAACGGATTGGTATTTGGGGATGGAGCTACGGGGGGTATAATGTGCTGATGAGCATGAGTCGCGGCAACGGCATATTTAAAGCTGGTGTGGCTATTGCACCGGTGACCGACTGGCGTTTTTATGATTCGGTGTATACCGAACGTTTTATGCGTACACCGCAGCAGAATATTGACGGGTATCGAAACGGTTCTCCCCTTGAGCTCGCCAACAGGTTGGAAGGTAGGCTGTTGCTGATACATGGTACTGCTGACGATAATGTGCACTTCCAAAACTCCATTGAATATGCACGGGCGCTTATTGAAGCCAATAAACATTTCGACCAGTTTTTCTTTCCGGATCAGAATCATCACTTGAATGTGGGGAATACACGACGTTATTTGTATGATAAGGTGATTTCCTTCTTTCAGGAACAACTTTGATATTGTCGTTCTACAGTAGTTCTACAATGATTCTTTAGTGCTGCTAGAGTGATTCTAGAGTGATTCTACAGTGGTTCTACAGTGTGTAATATGAGTGCGGTTCTCTCTAATTTTGGGGGAGCCGCACTTTTGTGTTTTTTAAACAAAAATGTCTGTTTATTGTTATTGCTTATATTAATTGCTTAATGGAAAAATTGTATTGTTCACATGCAGGATTTGCCAAATGAGCTGTGTGGTGTGGGGTAGAAAGGAACAACTGATTTTATGGTAGATTTTTATAGTATTCGAAATATTGTACGGAATCCGGCTTTTGGGTTGCTGCCTTTTTTCATTTATTCTATTCTTGTTGGATTTGTCGGTGCGTGGGAGTCGACCGGAATAGCACTGTTTTTGTCGTTGTTGGGCTACTTTCTAGTCCGCAAACAGAACAGGTTAATTTATGTGATTTCAACGCTGGTGTTTTTAATGGGTTTCGTTGGTTCACTAATTCCTTCTTTAGCCCTGCTGCAGCCGATTGTTCGTTTTCTGGTGATAGAGATAATGTTTGTACTGGCTCTTATCACCGTACGACTTTCACGTAGAAGAATTGTACGAAAATTGGGTAGGACGAGCAATCTTATCTTGAAGAACTACTTACAGGAATCGTTCCGTGTGACCTTTCAATCACAATATGCACTATCCATTCATCTGTTTTTAGTCTTGTTACTCTTCCTTTTTGATGGAAGCATTGATACCGCTGAGCAGGGAATCTATATTCTACTTTCTGTGCAGATTCCGTTGTTGGTAATAATTATGCTGGAGGTGATCCGACTGCTTATTCTTCGCAAAAAGATGGTGGAGGAGGAGTGGCTGCCGGTGGTCTCGGAACGAGGTGAAGTAATGGGGCGTGTGGCCAAGTCGATATCGAAAGGTTTGAAAAATAAGTTTATGCATCCTGTGGTACGTGTGGCGCTCATTTATCAGGGAAGCTTATACCTGCAAGAACGTGATGCGGATAGATTGTTGAATCCGGGTGCATTGGATCATCCGTTTGAGAAATACATGGAGTTCAACGAGGATATTGACAATACGGTGAGGCAAAGTATTACGAATGAATGTAGCAGCAGTGAACTTCCACTGCGCTTCTTGTTAAAGTATACTTTTGAGAACGATATAACGAAACGACTGATTTTTCTCTATGTCTCCCAGATTGAGGATGAGGCTCTTTTTAATAGCCTAAAATTAAAAGCTGGCAAACTCTGGACTGAAGCACAGATAACTGACAACCTGAATAGCAACCTCTTCTCGGAGTGTTTTGAATTGGAGTTTGAGTATTTGAAGAATACGGTGCTACTGGTACATAGATTAAAAAACAAGTCTAGGGAGGAGTAAATAACCACCAAATGGGTAACATAAGAGAATATTTAGACCGGTCGAATACAAGAACGATTAACAACTAGAGCGAATAATATATAGACCGGGTGAAAGCAAAACCGGGTGAAATAAAACGACAGGCAGCTAAACTCGCGTTCGGCTGCCTGTCTACGTTTAAATATAAAAAAGAAAAAAGTTATTTGTTTAGGTTTGCAATAAAATCAGTAATCAAAATCAGTAATCAAAAAACAGTAAACAAATAATCAGTAATCAAAAATCAATTTCTTTGTGAGCGTTTTGTAACGAAACCTCTTTAATGTCCAGAAAGGGATGGTTCATTTTTGAATGCCCCCGATAGTTTGGCAATGGAGGAGAAGTCGATCTTCCCCGAGACAGAGATGATACTCAACTGGCTGTTTTCGTCGAGCGAGATGAGGATGATATCCTGTCGTTTTTCGTTTTCCTTTTTCATCCATACAGAGATGCGGGAGTACCTTTCGTTGACTGAAACGATCTCTTCGTAGTCGGTAAACTCCTCTTGGATCAGTTCATAGGCTTTTTCGAAATAGTAACGAGAGTCGGTTTCATTGTCGCTACTTACGATGCGGATGCTCTGCAACTCTTTGAAGGTGTTTCGCAGTTCCTCGTCCTGCGTATTCTCTGCCATCTTCTCGAGCATTCTTTTGCCAATGTTGACATTGTTCAGCGGGCGATCTGCTTCGTTGTATTTTTGGATGAATTGGGTGATGAAGTCATTTGCTGTGAGTGATGTGCTGACTAGCAAAAGGATCATCAGTATGGTTGTTCTGTTCATATATCTTCTTTCAGTTTAAAATCGGGAATTGTTTCTCCGGAACTGCTGATTGAGTCTTCTGTTTGCGTGAATGCCGCCAGGGAGTCGGTCCTGAATTCTTCTGTCATGATTGAATCGAGTGCCGACCAGTCGATATTCAGGTCGTCGATTTCGCGGAAGGTCTGCAGTGATGCCTCTTCGGTGGTTTTCAATGCATGGGAGAGCACTTCTAGTGCATAGGTGGCATCTTTGATGGCGGCATGCGGATCGTCATACGTTTCAACAAACCAGGGATTGTTGTTCTGGCGGGTGATGAAGAAGATGCTGATACCCAATCCGATGATTAACAACAGCGATGCGGCAATGCGCAGCAACGGAGTGAAAATTGGGATGGTGATGTTTTTTTTGGTAGCTCCACTCATCTGATCCATGGCTGCTTGAAGACGTTTGTCGAACGTTGCGCTCAGGGTCACGGACTGCTCATCGTTTATATAGGAGAAGAGGGGAACATAGTGCTGCATGGATGCAGGTACGCGACTGCCGGAAAAGAAATCGCGCAACTCCTGCTCTTCGGCAAGCGTTGTTTGACAGTTCCAGTAGCGTGTCAATATTTCCTGTATTCGGATCTCTTCATTCGATGTCATATCCTGCTAATAATTCTTTTATTTTTTTACGTGCCCTGAAGAGGCTGACCTTAACCAGATCTTCACTGATGCTGAGGCTTTCGGCGATCTCACGGTAGCTCATTCCCTCCACCTCGCGCAGTCGGAATACAAGCTGCTGGTTTTCGGGGAGCTCCTCGATGCATTGTGCAAGTAGGTGTTGTTGTTCTTTGATGACCATTGCCCGATGCGGTGAGTGAGGGTCCACAAAATAAAGATCTTCCTTTTCATTTTCAATGGTGTAGGTCTTGCGAACCGCCATTGAGGAGAGTCTGTCGAATGCCATATTTTTGATGGCCCTGAAGCAATATGCTTCCAGATTCTCGATGCTGTACCACTCCTCTTTTCTGCTCCAAAGCTTGAGCAACAGATCTTGCAGGATGTCTTCGGCCTCTTCACGATCCCTGACAATACCGTATGCCAGTCGGAAGAGGCGTTCCCTCATCGGCAGGATGATTTGTTGGAATGGTTCCTGTTTCACATTGAGATGACGGTTGAGTGAAAAAAAAGTTACAGACGTATGCAAAAATAATTGTTTTTTTTCTGTTGAGGTCTGATTTGAGAGGGTAAGGTGGTGCTCTATTTTATGATTGCTTGTGTTTGGATATCAAATACTTTTTTTTGAAAAAACATTCTGAAATAGTTGCATATCTTTCTGATTATTTGTAATTTTGTGCCGTTTTTCACCTCAATGGTAAGGTTATTTAATGATAATCAGGCTATTATTGTGTACCAAAAGGGTGAAAATGAAGTGAAAGAGAAATTAGTATAATATTATAGCAATACGTAAAAAGAAAGCAGAAGATGCCTACAATTCAACAACTCGTAAGAAAAGGGCGTACCACACTTACTGATAAAAGCAAGTCGCCCGCTTTGGATTCTTGTCCTCAGCGTCGCGGTGTTTGTGTGAGGGTGTACACCACAACTCCGAAGAAACCTAACTCAGCAATGAGAAAGGTAGCCCGTGTGCGTTTAACAAACTCGAAGGAAGTGAATGCTTATATTCCGGGAGAAGGACACAACTTGCAAGAGCACTCAATTGTGCTTGTGCGTGGTGGACGTGTAAAAGACCTTCCGGGTGTACGTTATCACATTGTACGTGGTACTTTGGATACTGCCGGTGTAAACGGTCGTACCCAACGTCGTTCAAAATATGGTGCTAAGCGTCCAAAACCAGGACAGAAGGCGGCAGCCGATTCGGTTAAAGGAAAGAAGAAATAATTTCTCGCAACGCATCAGTTAATTAAAGAAACTAAATTGTAAAATCGCTGTTGAAATTTTTGGGATTCGCTACTTATTACAGGTTGAGTAAATAAACTCGGAGGAGTTTGTTGAAGACAGTTTAAACGGCAACCAAACAACACAAAATTTTTAAAAAGCAATGAGAAAGACAAAACCTAAAAAAAGACAGGTTCTTCCTGATCCTGTATTTGGTGATGTAAGGGTGACGAAATTTGTTAACCACCTTATGTATGACGGCAAGAAAAGTATCTCGTATGATATTTTCTACTCTGCCCTGAACACAGTAAAGGCAAAGTTGCCCAACGAAGAAAAATCAGCGCTCGAAATTTGGAAAGCTGCGCTCGATAATATTACTCCTCAAGTGGAAGTGAAGTCTCGCCGTGTTGGTGGTGCTACATTCCAGGTTCCTACCGAAATCAGACCCGAAAGAAAAGAATCAATTTCAATGAAAAACCTCATTTTGTTTGCACGCAAAAGAGGTGGAAAGACGATGGCCGACAAGTTGGCTGCCGAAATCGTTGATGCCTATAACAACCAGGGTGGTTCGTTCAAGAGAAAAGAGGATATGCACAGAATGGCAGAAGCGAACCGTGCTTTTGCTCACTTTAGATTTTAATTAGAACAAGGTAAGAAAGATGGCTAAGGGTTCAAAAGAAGCATTACAATTCACTCGTAACATTGGTATCATGGCGCATATCGATGCCGGTAAAACAACCACATCAGAACGTATTCTCTTTTATACGGGTCTTACGCACAAAATTGGTGAGGTGCATGACGGCGCAGCGACCATGGACTGGATGGAACAGGAGCAGGAGCGTGGTATTACTATTACCTCTGCTGCAACCACCACGAGCTGGAAATACGATGACAAGACTTATAAAATTAACTTGATCGACACCCCGGGACACGTGGATTTCACGGTTGAGGTAGAGCGTTCGTTGCGT
>DBQD01000073.1:16947-19738 GCA_002305715.1 Proteiniphilum sp. UBA1403
GACAAATATAAAGTACCCCGTATTGGTTACGTAAATAAAATGGACCGATCGGGTGCAAATTTCTTTGATGTGGTACGTCAGGTAAAAGAGATGTTGGGCGCTACGGCATGTCCCATACAGATACCGATTGGCGCAGAAGAACACTTCAAAGGAATCATCGACCTGGTTAGAATGAAAGCACTTTACTGGCACGATGAAACAATGGGTGCCGACTATGACGTGGTGGATATACCTGCCGAATTGCAGGCTGAAGCTGACGAATGGCGTGAAAAGATGCTGGAGATCTTGGCTGAGTGCGATGATACACTGATGGAGAAATTTTTTGATGCTCCTGAAACAATCACTGAAGAGGAAATCAGAGTTGCAATCAGAAAAGGTACTCTCTCGATGAGGATCAACCCGATGATTTGCGGATCATCGTTCAAGAATAAAGGTGTACAGACTTTGCTTGATGCAGTATGTGCATACTTGCCAAGTCCGATTGATACAGATGCCATTACTGGTACAGACCCAAACAATCCGGAAAAAGAATTGGTGCGTAACCCAGATCCAGATGCTCCTATGAGTGCGTTGGCGTTTAAGATTGCTACCGACCCCTATGTTGGACGGTTGTGCTTCTTCCGCGTTTACTCAGGAGAGATTGAAGCAGGATCGTATGTATACAATTCACGCTCAGGAAAGAAGGAACGTATCTCTCGTCTTTTCCAAATGCACTCAAACAAGCAGAATTCGAAAGAGTTTATCGGAACAGGGGATATTGGTGCAGGTGTAGGATTCAAGGATATTCGTACCGGTGATACATTGTGTGACGAAAATCAACCAATTGTACTGGAAGCTATGGACTTCCCTGAACCAGTAATTGGTATTGCCGTTGAGCCGAAGACTCAGAAAGACTTGGATAAATTGTCGAACGGTTTGGCTAAATTGGCTGAAGAGGATCCAACATTTACTGTGAAGACCGACGAAGAAACCGGACAGACCGTAATCTCGGGTATGGGTGAGCTTCACTTGGAGATCATCATTGACCGTTTGAAACGCGAATTCAAAGTTGAAGCGAACCAAGGACGTCCTCAGGTGTCGTACAAGGAAGCAATTACCAAACCAGTGGAACTGCGCGAAGTGTACAAGAAACAATCGGGTGGTCGTGGTAAGTTTGCAGACATTATTGTACGTGTAGAACCTGCTGATCCAGGTTTTGAAGGCGATCTGCAATTTGTGGACGAGGTGAAAGGTGGTAACATTCCAAAAGAATTTATTCCTTCCATCCAGAAAGGTTTCCAACGTGCCATGAAGAATGGTGTATTGGCCGGATATGCACTTGATACATTGAAAGTAACTGTGTTGGACGGATCTTTCCACCCTGTGGACTCTGACCAGTTGTCGTTCGAAATCTGTGCTATGCAAGCGTTCAAGAGCGCTTCAGAAAAGGCTGGACCAGTGTTGTTGGAGCCAATTATGAAAGTTGAGGTGGTAACACCTGAAGAGAGCATGGGTGATGTAATTTCCGACTTGAATAAACGTCGTGGACAGATTGAAGGGATGGAATCGAACCGCTCAGGTGCTCGTGTGGTGAAAGCAAAGACACCGCTTGCAGAAATGTTCGGATATGTGACTTCACTGCGTACCATTACTTCGGGACGTGCCACATCGACCATGTCATTCTCTCATTATGAAGAGCTTTCTTCATCCATCGCCCGCCAGGTACTGACAGAGGTGAAAGGACGTGTAGATTTGATAAAATAATATACAAATATGAGCCAAAAAATCAGAATCAAACTGAAATCTTACGATTACAGCCTCGTTGACAAGTCAGCAGAGAAGATCGTAAAAACCGTAAAAGCTACTGGTGCAGTTGTAAGTGGCCCAATACCCTTGCCAACTCACAAGCGCATTTTTACCGTGAACCGTTCGACTTTCGTGAACAAGAAATCACGTGAACAGTTCGAACTGGCCTCGTTCAAACGCCTCATTGACATTTACAGCTCTACTGCAAAAACTGTAGATGCGCTGATGAAGCTTGAACTGCCCAGCGGGGTTGAGGTAGAAATTAAAGTGTAATTAATTATATAAACAACAGAGAAATGCCAGGATTATTAGGAAAAAAAATCGGAATGACATCCGTTTTCAGTGCCGAGGGAAAAAACATTCCATGCACTGTTATCGAAGCAGGTCCTTGCGTAGTTACTCAGGTAAAAACCGTTGATAAAGACGGTTACGATGCAATCCAACTCGGTTTTGTGGACAAGAAAGACAAACATACCACAAATCCTGAAATGGGTCACTTCAAAAAAGCCGGCGTAACACCCAAGAGACACTTGGCCGAGTTCAAAGGATTTGGGAACACCTATCAGGCAGGTTCCGAGATCACTGTTGATCTTTTTAACGACGCAATATATGTGGACGTTATCGGTACATCGAAAGGTAAAGGATTCCAAGGCGTTGTAAAACGTCACGGATTTGCCGGTGTGGGACAAGCTACACACGGTCAACACAACAGACTTCGCGCACCCGGTTCTATTGGTGCTTGTTCGTATCCTGCGAAAGTATTCAAAGGTACACGCATGGGTGGACAAATGGGGAATGCACGGGTAACTGTACAAAACCTCCAGGTTATTAAGGTGATTCCGGAACACAACCTTTTACTTATTAAAGGTTCTATTCCGGGTTGTAAAGGTTCAATCGTAGCAATAGAGAAATAAGAAATGGAATTAAGTATTTACAATATCAATGGAGAGGTAACAGGTAAGAAGGTGACACTCGATGATTCCATTTTCGGGATTGAACCAAACAA
>DBQD01000073.1:19849-58684 GCA_002305715.1 Proteiniphilum sp. UBA1403
AATGCGATTATCGTGCTGGAAGATTTCAGTTTTGAAGCTCCAAAAACGAGTCGTATAGTAGAGTTGACAAAAAAACTGCAACTGACTGATAAAAAGCTACTTTTCGTTTTGCCAGAACAAAATAAAAACGTATATTTGTCGGCCCGTAATTTGGGAAAGGTAAAAGTTATAACAGCTTCAGAAATAAACACATACGGAATCATGAATTGTGGCAACCTGGTGATTACTGAATCATCGGTAGCTGTGATTGATAACCTGTTTAAAGCATAAGGAGTTAAAAAATGAGTGTAATTGTAAAACCCATATTCACCGAAAAGCAAACGGCCCTCACTGATAAGTTTGAGAACCGTTATGGTTTCATCGTGAAGCCTTCTGCTAACAAGGTTCAGATTAAAAGCGCTATAGAGGAGCTTTATAACGTTCATGTGGAAAGTGTAAACACGATGCAGTATGATGGCAAGAAACGGAGTCGTTACACCAAATCGGGTGTAGTGAACGGAAGTACGCCTGCGTACAAGAAAGCAATCATCACCTTGAAGAAAGGTGAAACCATCGATCTATTTAGCAATATCTAAAAAAAATGGCAATACGTAAATTAAAGCCCACAACACCGGGGCAAAGACACAAGATTATCGGTTCATTTGATAATATCACTGCAAGTGTACCGGAGAAATCTCTTGTTGTTGGTAAGAAATCGACGGGTGGACGCAACAACCAGGGTAAAATGACCATGGGTTATATTGGTGGCGGACACAAAAGACGTTACAGATTAATCGACTTCAAGAGAACGAAAGATGGTATCCCCGCCGTTGTCAAAAGTATTGAGTATGATCCAAACCGCTCAGCACGCATCGCGTTGCTCTATTATGCAGATGGAGAAAAGACTTATATTTTGGCCCCGAACGGCTTACAGGTGGGAACCACAGTGATGTCGGGGTCTACTGCAGCCCCTGAAGTTGGAAACGCTCTGCCTCTGTCGGTAATTCCTATCGGTACCGTAGTTCACAATATTGAACTGCGTCCAGGACAGGGAGCCAAGATGGCACGTTCTGCCGGAACTTTTGCACAATTGGTATCGCGTGAAGATAATTACGCGATCTTGAAGATGCCTTCCGGTGAAGTACGAAAGATCCTCTCTGCTTGTAAAGCTACCATTGGTAGTGTAGGTAATTCGGATCATGCTCTGGAAAAATCAGGTAAAGCCGGTCGCTCTCGTTGGCTAGGTCGCCGTCCACACAACCGTGGTGTTGTTAAGAACCCAGTGGATCACCCAATGGGTGGTGGTGAAGGACGCGCTTCTGGAGGTCACCCACGTTCAGCCAAAGGCTTGTATGCAAAGGGCTTGAAAACAAGAGCTCCTAAAAAGCATTCTTCGAAATACATCGTAGAAAGAAGAAAAAAGAAGTAATCTGATTAATTAAACATCACTATGAGCAGATCATTAAAAAAGGGCCCCTATATCAATCTGAAACTCGAGAAGAAGGTTGTAGCCATGAATGAAAGCGGTAAGAAAGCCGTGATTAAAACATGGGCACGCGCTTCTATGATATCACCCGATTTTGTGGGACATACCATTGCTGTGCACAACGGGAATAAGTTCATCCCTGTGTATGTTACAGAAAACATGGTTGGCCACAAATTGGGCGAATTTGCTGTTACTCGTACCTTCCGCGGTCACGCTGGAAACAGAAAGAAATAAGAGCAGGGCGCTTAAAGAATAAAGAAAAACAGAAAAGACATGAGTGCTAGAAAAAGAATATCAGCCGAACAGAGAAAAGAAAGCCGCAAAGAGGTTTCTTTCGCCGTGTTGAAGAACGTTCCCAGCTCACCGCGCAAGATGCGTTACGTAGCAGATATGGTGCGGGGCATGGAAGTGTTCAGAGCACTGGGCGTTTTGAAGTTCTCCAACAAAGAGGCCTCAAGCAAAGTTGAGAAATTATTGCTTTCGGCCATTGCTAACTGGGAACAAAAGAATGAACGAAAAGCCGATACAGGTGAGCTCTATATAAAGACGATTTCCGTGGATGAAGGTACTTCACTGAAAAGACTTCGTCCTGCTCCACAGGGCCGTGGCTACCGGATCCGCAAACGTTCGAACCACGTAACTATCGTGGTAGATACATTCAAGAAAGAAGAACAAGAACAAAACTAAGAAGATGGGACAAAAAGTAAATCCGATAGCAAATCGTTTGGGAATCATCAAAGGATGGGACTCCAATTGGTACGGTGGAAATAATTATGGTGACACCCTGCTCGAAGACAGCAAGATCCGCAATTATTTGAATGCCCGTCTGTCAAAAGCAAGTGTATCGCGCATTGTCATTGAACGTACTTTGAAGCTTGTAACAATCACAATTTGTACTGCACGTCCAGGTATCATTATTGGTAAAGGCGGTCAGGAAGTGGACAAGCTGAAAGAGGAGTTGATGAAGATCACCGACAAAGATATACAAATCAACATATTCGAAATCAAGAAACCGGAACTCGACGCAGTGATTGTTGCGAACAACGTGGCTCGTCAGATTGAAGGAAAGATTGCTTATCGTCGCGCCGTGAAAATGGCCGTAGCTGCTACCATGAGAATGGGTGCAGAGGGAATCAAGATTCAGGTTTCTGGACGTTTGAATGGTGCTGAAATGGCTCGTTCGGAAATGTATAAAGAGGGTAGAACTCCATTGCATACATTCCGTGCAGACATTGACTATGCACAGGCCGAAGCATTGACCAAAGTAGGAATCATTGGTGTAAAGGTTTGGATTTGTCGTGGTGAAATATACGGTAAAAAAGACCTTGCTCCTTCATTCGCCACATCTAAAGACAATCGTCAGCATGCTGGCGGAAACAACCGTGGCGGCTCGAACCGTCCTGAAGGCGGTCGTGGTGGCAACAGACGGAACAGAAGAAACAACAAAAACGCTTAATTGAAGAAAATATGTTACAACCAAAGAAAACAAGATTCAGAAGACAGCAGAAAGGGCGCATGAAAGGCATTGCCGGTCGTGGTCATGAGCTGGCATTCGGTTCTTTTGGGATCAAATCATTGCAATCTAAGTGGATCACCGGAAGTCAGATTGAGGCTGCCCGTATCGCAGTAACGCGCTATATGCAACGTCAGGGACAGGTTTGGGTACGTATTTTCCCCGATAAGCCTATCACCAAGAAACCGGCCGAAGTGCGTATGGGTAAAGGTAAAGGTAACCCCGAAGGATTCGTGGCACCTGTTACTCCCGGAAGAATTATATTTGAGATAGAAGGTGTATCGTTTGAAGTGGCAAAAGAGGCACTGCGTTTAGCAGCCCAAAAATTGCCCGTAACCACGAAGTTTGTGGTTCGGACGGATTATGATTATGAGCAAAAATCGTAAAGAGAGATGAAGAAGCAGGAAGAATTAAGAGAACTGTCAGACAAGGATCTGAAAGAGAGACTGGACGCAGAAGTGCTTGAGTTGACGCAATTGAGGATCAATCACACCATCACTCCGCTCGATAACTCAGGCTCATTAAGAGAGAAACGCAGAAATATTGCCCGCCTTCATACGGAGTTGCGTGCCAGAGAGTTGAAAAAACAACAATAAACAGAGAATGGAAACGAGAAATTTAAGGAAAGAAAGAATCGGGGTCGTTTTCAGTGATAAAATGGATAAAACCGTTACTGTTGCTGTAAAATGGAAAGAGAAACACCCTATATATGGGAAGTTCGTTAATAAAACGAAGAAATTTCACGCCCATGATGAGAAGAATGATTGTCACATTGGTGACACTGTGCGTATAATGGAAACCCGTCCTTTGAGTAAATTGAAGAGATGGAGAGTGATTGAAGTAATAGAAAGGGCCAAGTAAGATGATACAGCAAGAATCAAGATTAGCGGTTACCGATAACAGCGGTGCCAAGGAAGTACTTTGCATTCGTGTACTGGGCGGAACGAGAAGACGTTACGCTTCAGTAGGAGATATCATTGTAGTGAGTGTAAAGAGTGCTATTCCCTCAAGTGACATCAAAAAAGGGTCTGTTACAAAAGCAATCATCGTGCGCACAAAGAAAGAAATTCGCCGTGCAGACGGTTCATATATACGCTTCGACGACAATGCTTGCGTGTTGTTAAACAATGCTGGTGAGTTAAGAGGAAGCCGTATTTTTGGACCGGTAGCCCGTGAGTTGCGTAACACGAACATGAAGATTGTTTCGTTAGCACCCGAAGTATTATAATTATTCAACAATCACAGGCTATGACAAAATTACATATAAAGAAAGGTGATACGGTTTATGTGAATTCCGGAGAAGACAAAGGAAAAACAGGCCGTGTACTGGAGGTTCTTGTGGATAAGAACCGTGCTGTGGTGGAAGGTGTGAACATTGTTTCGAAACATACCAAGCCAAACGCTCAGAATCCAAATGGTGGCATTGAAAAGAAAGAAGCCTCTGTGCATATTTCGAAGCTGAACCCGATAGATCCCAAGACAGGCAAACCCACCCGCGTTGGCAGAAAGCTAGACAATAAAGGTAAATCAGTTCGTTACGCAAAAAAATCAGGGGAGGTAATTAAATGAGTACGGCAACATACGAAGTAAGTTTAAAGAAAGAATACAAAGAACGGATTGTTCCTGCTTTGATGAAGGAGTTTAACTACAAATCAGTAATGCAGGTGCCCCGTTTGGAGAAGATCGTAATTAATCAGGGCTTGGGTATTGCTGTGTCCGACAAGAAAATTATTGAAACCGCCATCAACGAGTTGACAACTATCACCGGTCAGAAGGCAGTTCAAACCTTGTCACGTAAAGACATCTCTAACTTCAAGCTTCGCCGGAAAATGCCGGTTGGCGTGCGCGTAACACTGCGTCACGAAAAAATGTATGAATTCCTGGAAAGATTGGTACGCGTGGCTTTACCCCGTATTCGCGACTTTAAGGGAATTGAAAACAAACTCGATGGCCGTGGTAACTATACCTTGGGCATTCAGGAACAGATTATTTTCCCTGAAATCAACATCGATAATATCAACCGTCTGTTAGGAATGAACATCACTTTTGTGACAACTGCTCCCACTGATGAGGAAGGTTACGCGCTCCTGAGAGAGTTCGGGTTACCGTTTAAGAAAGACAATTAATGAGCGATTAACCAACAAAACGATCAAAAAAGAAAGATAATGGCAAAAGAATCAATGAAAGCCCGTGAGGTGAAAAGAGCCAAAATGATTGCTCGTTATGCCGAAAAAAGAGCTAAATATTTAGCTGAAGGCGATTACGAAGCTCTTCAATCTATCCCTAAGAACGCTTCACCAGTGAGAATTCACAATCGTTGCAAGATCACCGGTCGTCCTAAAGGATATATGCGTCAGTTTGGCATTTCCCGCATTCAGTTCCGTGAAATGGCTTCGAAAGGACTTATTCCAGGAGTAAAGAAATCAAGCTGGTAAATTATTTATAAATATTGTCCCGGTAGGCGGGATCAATTTAAACAATTATTATATGACAGATCCAATAGCAGATTATTTGACGCGGTTACGCAACGCTATCCAGGCGAAACATCGTGTGGTAGAAGTTCCCGCATCAAATCTTAAAAAAGACATCACAAAGATTCTTTTTGAAAAAGGCTACATTCTTAATTATAAGTTTGTAGAAGATGGACCACAAGGCACCATCATGATTGCATTAAAATACGATCCGGTGAACAAAGTGAATGCCATCAAAAAACTTATTCGCGTTTCTACCCCTGGCTTGCGTCAGTATGTAGGTTACAAAGAAATGCCACGCGTACTCAACGGGTTGGGTATTGCCATATTATCTACTTCAAATGGAGTAATGACAGATAAAGAAGCCCGCGAACAAAAAGTGGGTGGTGAAGTATTGTGTTACGTTTATTAATTTGAAGGAGGGAATAATATGTCAAGAATAGGAAAATTACCCATCGCCGTACCTGCAGGTGTTACTGTGACTGTAGGCGATAACAATTTGATCACAGTCAAAGGACCAAAGGGTGAATTGCAACAGCAGGTGAGCCCTGGCATGATAGTGAAAATGGAAGACGGTCATTTGGTTATTGAACGTCCTAATGACGAAAAAGATAACCGTGCTAAACATGGACTATACCGTTCTTTATTGCACAACATGGTTGTAGGTGTTTCAGAAGGATTCCGTAAGGAGCTTGAACTAGTGGGGGTTGGTTATCGTGTGTCAAACGCTGGTAACATACTGGAGCTCTCTCTGGGCTATACTCACAGCATCTTTATCGAACTACCCAAAGAAATCAAGGTGGAAACCAAGATGGAGAGAAACAAGAATCCGCTCATTTTATTAGAATCATGTGACAAGCAGCTGCTAGGACAGGTTTGTGCTAAGATTCGTTCGTTCCGTAAACCGGAGCCTTACAAAGGTAAAGGTATCCGTTTCGTGGGTGAGCAGATACGTCGTAAATCGGGTAAGACAGCAGGTAAATAATCTACGAAAACTGAAATTGCAATGGTAACAAAGAACGAAAGAAGATTAAAAATAAAAGCTCGTGTACGCGGCAAAGTTAGCGGTACTCCCGAGTGCCCTCGTTTGTCCGTATTTAGAAGCAACAAACAGATATATGCGCAGGTCATCGATGATTTATCTGGCAAAACACTGGCTTCGGCTTCTTCCTTGAAATTGGAAGATAAACTTCCTAAAAAGGAAATTGCAGCCAAAGTGGGTGAACTGATTGCTCAGAATGCCAAAGAGGCCGGTATTGAAAAAGTAACCTTCGACAGAAATGGCTACTTGTATCATGGACGTATTAAAGAATTGGCAGATGCTGCTCGTAAGGGTGGGCTTAAATTTTAACGATTATGGCAGGAATGAATAATAAGGTAAAAACAACAAACGACATCGAATTAAAAGACCGTTTAGTGGCTATTAATCGTACTACCAAAGTGACTAAGGGAGGCCGTACCTTCACGTTTGCTGCTATGGTTGTAGTGGGCAACGAAGATGGTATTATTGGCTGGGGTCTGGGTAAAGCAGGTGAAGTAACCACGGCTATTGCCAAAGGGGTTGAAGCTGCCAAGAAAAACCTGATCAAGGTGCCTGTATACAAAGGAACAATTCCTCACGAACAAACAGCTAGTTTTGGTGGAGCAGAGGTATTCTTGAAGCCTGCTTTTGCTGGTACTGGTGTGAAGGCCGGTGGTGCTATGCGTGCCGTACTTGAAAGCGTGGGAATCACCGACGTATTGGCTAAATCGAAAGGTTCATCGAACCCACACAACTTGGTTAAAGCCACCATCGCAGCACTCACCGAGTTGAGAGATCCGCTCACTGTTGCTCAAAACAGAGGGGTAAGTATTGATAAAGTGTTCAACGGTTAATTATAGGAGGAATCTGAAATGGCTACAATTAAAGTAAAGCAGACTAAAAGCAGAATAGGCGCTCCGAAAGATCAGAAACTGACGTTGGATGCACTGGGACTTACCAAAATGCACCGTGTTGTAGAACACGAGGATACACCTGCAATTAGAGGTTTAATTCGCAAAGTGCATCATCTGGTGACAGTAGTTGAGTAATTGAATTAATAACGATAAAAAGATATATACAAATGAATTTATCGAATTTAAAACCAGCGGAAGGAGCAACCAAATCCAGCAAGCGTATTGGTCGCGGTCCCGGATCGGGCAAGGGTGGTACTTCTACCAAAGGACATAAAGGACAAAAATCAAGATCGGGTTACTCAAAGAAGGTCGGTTTTGAAGGAGGACAGATGCCTTTACAGCGTCGCGTTCCTAAATTCGGGTTCAAACCATTGAAGCGAGTTGAATATAAAGCGATCAATTTGGAAACATTGCAGGAACTGGCCGAAGCACAAAAGCTTACTGCTATCACTCCTGAAGTGTTGAAAAATGCCGGCTTGATAGCTTCAAAGCATCTGGTGAAAATTTTAGGAAAAGGCAGCTTGACAGCGAAGTTAGATGTAGAAGCACACGCTTTCTCAAAATCAGCTGAAGAAGCCATTACCGCTGCAGGTGGAACTGCTAAAAAACTCTGATGCGATGGGATTTGTACAACACATAAAGAATATATGGAAAATTGAGGACCTCCGTCAGAGGCTCCTCATTACCATTGGATTTGTTTGCATTTACCGATTTGGATCGTTTGTGGTATTACCTGGAATTAATCCAGAACAACTAGTGGCACTGCAGTCAAATGCAAGTACCGGTTTGTTGAGTCTGTTAGATATGTTCTCAGGTGGTGCATTTGCTAACGCATCCATCTTCGCCCTAGGTATTATGCCTTACATCTCTGCATCTATTGTGATGCAGCTGTTGGGTATTGCTGTACCTGCATTCCAAAAAATGCAGCGTGAGGGTGAAAGCGGACGTACCAAGATAAACCAGTACACCCGTTATCTTACGGTAGGCATCCTGATTTTGCAGGGACCGGCTTACCTTTATGGAGCCGTAGGCAGTGCCATTCCCGGAGGTTTCTGGGATTGGGTATTGCCTTCGACTATAATTCTTGCCGGTGGCAGTATGTTTGTACTGTGGCTTGGTGAACGTATCACCGACAAGGGAATTGGAAACGGTATTTCGTTCATCATTCTCATTGGTATTATTGCCCGTCTACCTCATGCTCTTGTAGCTGAGTACGACCGGTTAATTGATGCTCCAGGGGGATTGATCCTGCTGTTATTGGAATTGTTGTTCCTTGTTGCGGTAACTGCTGCTGCGATCTTGTTGGTTCAAGGTATCCGTAAGGTACCTGTGCAGTATGCAAAGCGCATTGTGGGCAACAAACAATATGGTGGTGTAAGACAATATATCCCGCTTAAGGTGAATGCAGCAAACGTAATGCCTATTATCTTTGCACAGGCTATTATGTTCATACCTCTAACTCTTGCTCGCTTTACTGCTGGTGAGGGAGGTGGTTTCTGGACATCGTTGATGGATTTTACCAGTTTCTGGTATAACTTCATTTTTGCGACACTGATTATTGCTTTCACTTACTTCTATACAGCTATTACAGTTAATCCTGTACAAATGGCTGAAGATTTGAAACGCAACAACGGGTTTATTCCAGGAGTAAAACCTGGAAAGAAAACAGCTGAGTACATCGACACTATTATGTCGCGTATCACTCTGCCCGGTTCTGTGTTCCTAGCTATCGTAGCTATCTTACCTGCATTTGCAGGACTGATGGGTATTAACTCTCAATTTGCTCAATTTTTCGGTGGTACTTCACTACTGATTCTTGTGGGTGTGGTGCTTGACACCCTGCAACAGATTGAGAGCCATCTGCTGATGAGACACTACGACGGTTTCTTGAAATCGGGAGCAAAAATCAAAGGCAGAACAGGTTCAATTGCAGCATACTAACGTGAAAATTTGCAATGGATAGCAAGATGATTATACTGAAGACAGACGAAGAAATAGAGTTCATGCGGGAAGCTAACCGCTTGGTAGGGATGACGCTCGGAGAAATTTCGCGCCATATCAAACCAGGGGTAACTACACTGCAACTCGACCGAATCGCTGAAGAGTTTATCAGAGATCATGGTGCTATCCCCACCTTTTTAGGATATGGCGGTTTTCCCAATTCAATCTGTACTTCTGTAAACGAAAACATTGTGCACGGTATCCCCAATAATATACCTCTGAGAGATGGAGATATTGTTTCGGTGGATTGTGGAACACAACTTCGTGGCTTTTGTGGTGACTCAGCTTACACTTTTTGTGTAGGAGAAGTTGACGATAAAGTAAAGGAGTTACTTCGAGTGACTAAAGAATCGCTTTATAAAGGGATTGAGCAAGCACAAGAAGATAAAAGGATTGGAGATATTGGCTTCACCATTCAAAGCTATTGTGAGTCGAAAGGTTATTCGGTAGTAAGAGAATTGGTAGGACATGGAATTGGTCGGCAAATGCACGAAGCTCCCGAGGTTCCCAATTATGGACGCCGTGGAACGGGACCGCTCATAAAGAACGGAATGTGCATTGCTATTGAACCGATGATCAACATGGGTGGTAAAAAAGTTGTGTTTGAAAACGATGGTTGGACGGTTCGCACTAAAGATCGTAAACCCTCTGCCCACTTTGAACACACCATTGCTATCCGTAACGGGAAAGCTGATATATTATCGACATTTGAGTTTATAACTGAAATCAACTAAAAAGAAGCATTTATTGAATGGCTAAACAAGCAGCAATAGAACAGGACGGAACGATTATCGAGGCTTTATCAAATGCAATGTTCCGTGTTGAACTGGAAAACGGTCACGAAATTACAGCTCATATTTCCGGAAAAATGCGAATGCATTATATTCGTATTTTACCAGGTGATAGAGTGAGAGTAGAAATGTCGCCGTATGATCTTTCAAAAGGGAGAATATCGTTCCGGTATAAGTAAAGCTGTTTACTCCCAGATTAATAACAGGTAAAAAATAAAAACAAATCATATGAAAGTAAGAGCATCACTCAAGAAACGTACGGCCGACTGCAAGATTGTAAGGAGAAAAGGTCGTTTGTATATTATCAACAAAAAAAATCCCAAATTTAAACAAAGGCAGGGATAATTCTAACAATTGTAATCAAATAAATAAAGATATATGGCTATAAGAATTGTGGGTGTCGACCTGCCGCAGAACAAGAGAGGCGAAATTGCCCTGACCTATATTTATGGCATTGGACGCAGTGCAGCGAACACCATTTTAACAAAAGCAGAAGTTGACAAAGACATCAAAGTAAAGGACTGGACTGATGACCAGGCAGCCCGCATTCGTGAGATCATTGGCAGCGAATTCAAAGTGGAAGGTGATTTACGTTCTGAAGTTCAGTTGAACATCAAACGTTTGATGGATATTGGTTGTTACCGTGGCATTCGTCACCGTATTGGATTACCGGTTCGCGGACAGAGCACAAAGAACAATGCTCGTACACGTAAAGGAAGAAAGAAAACCGTTGCTAACAAGAAAAAAGCTACTAAATAATAGAAGGTAACATGGCAAAAAGAACAGTTGCAGCAAAAAAAAGAAATGTAAAGGTGAACGCCGTGGGCCAGGCTCACATCTCCTCTTCATTCAATAACATCATTGTTTCATTAACCAATGAAAATGGAGAAGTGATTAGTTGGTCTTCCGCCGGAAAAATGGGTTTCAGAAGCTCAAAGAAGAATACACCCTATGCCGCTCAGATGGTGGCTCAGGATTGTGCCAAAACTGCCTATGACCTAGGATTACGCAAAGTTAAAGCGTATGTAAAAGGTCCCGGTAACGGACGCGAATCGGCTATTAGAACTATTCACGGTGCAGGCATTGAGGTAACAGAGATTGTTGACGTGACTCCGTTGCCACACAATGGCTGCCGTCCTCCGAAACAGAGAAAGGTATAATAATAAGGTAAGTTTCATTCATCTTGAAACTTGAGCTGTGATTGATTACAACACGACTTCTCTGTAATCGCGGCTGCACAGTTTAGGCTTCAGTAAAGTTTAAAATTGTAACAATGGCTAGATATATTGGTCCAAAATCAAAAATCGCCCGCAAATTTGGCGAACCTATATTCGGTCCCGATAAAGTTCTCTCAAAGAAGAACTACCCTCCGGGACAACATGGTAATTCTCGCAGACGTAAGACCTCTGAATACGGAATCCAGCTGCGTGAAAAACAACGCGCTAAATATACTTATGGCGTACTTGAGAAACAGTTTCGTTTGACTTTCGACAGAGCAGCACGCAGCCGCGGCATCACCGGTGAGGTATTGCTTCAACTGTTGGAGGCTCGTCTCGATAACGTTGTATATCGTTTGGGTATTGCTCCTACAAGAGCTGCTGCTCGTCAGCTGGTAACACACCGTCATATTGTTGTTAATGGTAAGGTATTGAACATTCCTTCCTATTCTGTTAAACCAGGTGATGTTGTAGGTGTTAGAGAAAAATCAAAATCGATGGAGGTAGTTGTTAATGCTCTTACTGGTTTTAATCACAGCAAATATCCTTGGCTTGAGTGGGATAACACTACTTTGAGTGGAAAGCTGTTGCATTTGCCTGAAAGAACGGATATCCCGGAAAGCATCAAAGAACAACTCATTGTAGAATTATATTCTAAACAATAATTTCATGGCAATATTAGCATTCCAAAAACCCGATAAAGTAATCATGTTACAGGAGGACGCCTTCTCCGGTAAATTCGAATTCCGCCCTCTGGAACCCGGATACGGTATCACGATAGGTAATGCCCTGCGCCGTATTCTGCTTTCCTCACTGGAAGGATTCGCTATTACATCGGTTAAAATAGACGGAGTGGAGCATGAATTTGCGACTATTCCGGGCGTAATTGAAGATGTAACAGGTATTATTCTGAATCTGAAGAAAGTAAGATTTAAAAGGATAGTAGAAGAGTTTGATACGGAAAAAGTGATCATCGCAATTTCGGGAACGGAAGTGTTTAAAGCCGGAGATATTGGTAAATTACTGACCGGTTTCGAAGTACTGAATCCCGAGTTGGAGATCTGCCGTATGAACAAAAAGGCCGATCTGCGTATGGAGCTTACAATCAACAAAGGTAGAGGATATGTTTCTGCCGATGAGAATCGGGAGAATTTATCATCAGACGATGTACAGACTATCGCTATCGACTCGATATTCACGCCGATCCGTAATGTAAAATATGAGATTGAAGATTACCGTATTGAACAGAAAACGGACTACGAGAAACTGATTATTGAGATTTCAACTGATGGTTCCATACAACCAAAAGAGGCGTTGAAAGAGGCTGCCAAGATTCTAATTCAACATTTCGTTTTGTTCTCAGACGACAATAAAATAATGCTTGAAACATCTGATGCAGAAAGCATTGAGGAATTCGACGAAGAAGTGTTGCATATGCGTCAGCTCCTGAAACGTAAATTGTCTGATCTCAACCTCTCGGTGCGTGCACTCAACTGCTTAAAAGCAGCCGATGTGGAGACATTGGGACAATTAGTGTCGCACAATAAGAACGATCTACTTAAGTTCCGTAACTTTGGTAAAAAATCGCTCACCGAGCTTGAAGAGCTTCTAGACATGTACAAGCTTCAGTTTGGCATGGATACATCGAAATACAAATTAGACAAAGACTAACAACTGCAATGAGACATAATAAAAAATTCAATCATTTAGGACGCAAAACAGCACACCGTGGCGCGATGTTATCTAATATGGCTACCTCGCTCATTATGCATAAGCGTATCTTTACGACTGTTCCCAAAGCTCGGGAATTGAGAAAATATGTAGAACCCATCATTACAAAAAGCAAGGAAGACAGTACACACTCTAGAAGAGAAGTGTTTAGTCTTTTGCAAAACAAAGCTGCTGTAACTGAACTATTCCAGAATGTATCGCAAAAGGTTGCTGATCGTCCGGGTGGTTATACCCGCATCATCAAAACCGGATTCCGCTTGGGTGATAATGCAGCTACTTGCTTTATTGAACTGGTGGATTTCAACGAAAACATGTTGAAAGATGGTGCTGCTAAGAAAGCTAAGACACGTCGTTCACGCAAAAAAGCTACTGATGCACCTGCTGAAGAGTCTGCTACTGCTAAGGCAAAGAAGGAACCAAAGGCTGCTAAGCCTAAGGCTGAAAAACCTGCCGAGGAAGAAGTTCAGACTAATGAAGAAGTGCAATCTTAAACAGTTGAATATAAAGAAGAATCAAGCTGTTCTACAGAAAAAAATCGTTCGAAGAGAATGCTTGATCTTCTTTTACAATAAACACTGTGGGTACATTGTCATTAAGACGGAGTTCTAACACCTCAGTCGATCGTGTATCTGTAGTGAAGCTGTGATTTTTAAAATGTTAAACATTAAGAAAGCGCCGCGAGTGATTCGTAGCGCTTTTTTTTATGCCTATTTTGCAACTTTTCCTGATAGTAACTGTTTTCATAAATATAAGATCGTTTAGGTTATGAAAAAGAAAATTATAGTGATAGGTTGTGGGTTTGGTGGACTGCAATTTGTTAATCACTTGAAAAAAGGTAAGTTTGATATTATGGTGATAGATAAGATCAACCACCATCAGTTTCCACCCTTGTTTTACCAAGTTGCAGCATCACAGATTGAACCTGCTACAATTTCATTCCCAATACGAAAAATTTTTCAAAAACGTAGAGATGTTCGTATAAGACTGGCACAGGTCTTATCTGTAAATAGTGAAAAAAAAGAGATAGACACCAATATTGGGTCATTTACTTACGATTATTTAGTGATAGCGACAGGTACCCGCACAAACTTCTATGGGAATAAGGAGATAGAACAGCATACGTTGGGATTGAAATCGACCTATCAGTCAATAAAAGTACGTAATTCTACACTATTGAATTTTGAGAAGATTCTCTATTCCGAAGACAAAGAAGCACTCAATAATATTGTGATTGTGGGTGGTGGTGCTACAGGTGTGGAGCTGGCAGGTGCTTTTGCCGAAATGAAAGAGGAGGTATTACCAAAAGATTATCCAAATATTGATTCAACGAAGGTTAATGTTTACTTGCTTGAGGGTGGTCCGCACACATTAGCTTCCATGAGTCCCTTTGCTCAGAAATATTCAGAAACATATCTGCGGTCAATGAATGTAATTGTGAAGACCAATACCTTGGTTCAGCAATATGACGGAGAGACAATTACCTTGAATAATGGAGAAACTATCCGAAGCAAGAGCGTTATTTGGTCGGCTGGTGTTCAGGGTAATTCCATTGGAGGTATCCCTGAAGAGTCGCTACTGCGCAATGGACGCATCAAGGTAG
The DNA here is from genome assembly GCA_002305715.1 of Proteiniphilum sp. UBA1403. Classification (GTDB taxonomy): domain Bacteria; phylum Bacteroidota; class Bacteroidia; order Bacteroidales; family Dysgonomonadaceae; genus Proteiniphilum. The sequence goes on from DBQD01000073.1 coordinate 34,574, forward strand.
ACCGGTTCAACCGGGTGGAGGGACTCACCGATGTGTTTGCGGTGGGCGATGTAGCCTACATGGAGACCGAAAAATATCCCAAAGGACATCCACAACTAGCCAATGTTGCTATTGGACAAGGAAAAAACTTGGCGAAAAATCTGAATCACATAGGATCGGGTAGCAAAGAACTTAAAGAATATGAATACCGTAATTTGGGAACAATGGCTACTGTGGGGCGTAATAAGGCTGTGGTAGATTTACCCTTTGTGAAGTTTAAAGGTCGTTTTGCTTGGTTTGTATGGATGTTCCTCCACCTGATGTTGATTTTAAGTGTACGTAACAAGTTGGTGATCTTCATCAACTGGGCATGGAACTACTTCAGCAGAAATAACTCATTGCGGCTGATTCTGAAAGATAATGATTGATTGTTTAGTATTTCATGTAATCGAAATTAATTCTTTGTATATTTGTTTTCTACAAATGAAATATTAATTCTAAACATGATATTATGAAACAAAAAGGAGTACTGTGCATTTTACTTTTTTCTTTAACAATCGCTCTCTTTGCGCAGGAGGACAAAAAGAATAATTACACTTTTCTGCTTACCGGCGCCTCATTTGCATCGCCCCCTAACGGCTGGTTTGAGATAGGCTGTGAGCTTATTGACGCAACTCCAATAAACCGTGCTGTTGGTGGAGAAGCAATCGCAGATACGGCCAATAGAATGGCTGAAGGAGACCTATACAGTCGGGAAGAACTGGAAGGTTTTGATGCCTTAGTAATCATGCAGGTGCATGAAAAGGATGTGTTTGATGAGAGTCAGTTAAAACAAAAATATACCGACTATCAGATACCTTTCGATCGAAGTAACTATGCTGCCGCATTTGACTATGTGATAAAGCGTTATCTCACAGAGTGCTATAACCTGAAGTTTGATCCCTCCTCAGTATACTACAATACAAGAATGGGTAAACCGGCTGTAGTGGTGTTGTGTACCGACTGGCATGATGGTCGGGTAACCTACAATACCTCAGTGCGTAAGCTGGCAGAGAAGTGGGGTTTCCCAGTGGTGGAATTTGACAAGCTGATTGGCTTTTCCAAGAATTCCCTGCATCCTGTTACAGGTGAACAGGTGAGTCGCATCTTTACTGGAGACAAGCAGGAGATAGATGGTGATACGTTTGGCTGGCATCCCGATGGAGGGAAGGAGCAATATATCCAACGCCGAATGGGAGCAATTTTTGCAGATACTATGCGGAAGATTTATCCGATAAAGTACTAAAAGTCATTTTCAAGTTAACGCTGCTACTATGCGCATCAAAGATATACTTCAAACAATTGAACAACTTGCACCCTTATCACTTCAGGAATCGTACGACAACAGTGGGCTACAGGTTGGTGACCCCAATCGGGAGGTTAACGGTGTATTAGTATGCATCGATGTCACCGAGAATGTGATCGACGAAGCTATTTCATTGGGGTGTAACCTAATTATTGCACACCATCCTATTGCTTTTAGACCCTTTAAATCGCTCACAGGGAAAACATATGTGGAGAGATGTATTATTCAGGCTATCAAGCAGGATATTGCAATTTATGCTGCACATACTAATCTCGATAATGCGCAGGGGGGTGTTAATTACAAGTTGGCCGAAATGTTGGAGCTTCAACAAGTAAAGATTTTGCAGCCAAAACAGAATGCTCTGTTGAAGTTTGTGACCACCGTACCGGTACAACATGCCGAGAGTGTACGAAATGCCCTATTTAATGCAGGAGGAGGCCACATTGGCAATTACGACAGTTGTAGCTATAATTTAACAGGAGAAGGTACCTTCCGGGCACGTGAAGGAGCACACCCGCATGTGGGTGAGATTGACACGCTGCATATTGAGACTGAAATACGAATTGAAACAGTAATACCGGCAATGAAAAAAGAGGAGGTTATACGTTCACTGCTTGCAGTTCACCCATATGAAGAACCGGTGTTCGATCTTTATCCCATTGCTAACGATTGGTCGCAGAGTGGTAGTGGAGTAGTGGGGGTTCTTCCCGAACCAATGCCAGAGCAGGAGTTTCTCTATTGGTTGAAAGATGTTTTTAATCTTCCTGCCATTCAGCATTCCAAAATTCAGGGCAAGGAGATTCGCGATGTGGCTATCTGCGGAGGCGCTGGTGCATTCCTAATTCCTGATGCCATAGCATATGGCGCTGATACGTTTATAACTGGTGAAGCAAAGTACAACGACTTTTATGATGTGGAAGGACGCATATTACTCGCGGTAGTAGGTCATTACGAGTCAGAAATATGTACAAAAGATATCTTTTTTGACCTGCTTTCGAAAAAATTTTCTACCTTTGCGTTGCATAAATCGGCGTTCGACTCGAATCCGGTGAAATATCTGTAAAAGAAAGCGGTTCGACTTGTTCCCGCAGTTACAGAAAAATGTGGCAACGAAACGATTAGAACGTCGTTTGGTTGCTGCATTTTTTGTTAAATTGGGATTGGTGAAACAATTGAAGAAACGAAATAAACTATTATAAAAATTAGAACATCATGTCAACAAGAAAAAAAACAGTTGAAAAAGAAGTCTCTGTAGAGGATAAATTGAAATCGCTCTACAAACTGCAGTCTCTCCTCTCAGAAATAGACCGCATTAAGACATTGCGTGGTGAGTTACCCCTGGAGGTTTCGGACCTTGACGATGAAATCGCTGGCTTGGGAACACGTGTGAATAACTTTCAACTTGAGTTGAAACAATTGGATGAGAACACCAAGTTGCAAAAAGGTAAGATCGAAACCAGCAAAGCAAAGATTGAAAAATATACCAAGCAACTTGACAATGTACGCAACAGCAAGGAATATGATCATCTTTCAAAAGAAATTGAGTTTGAAAACCTCGAAATTGAACTATCTGAGAAACATATACGGGAGTATACACAGGAGGTTGCTTCAATTAAAGAGCAAATAGAGGCTGCAACTGAACTGCTGAATGAAAAAACAGCAGACTTGGAGATGAAAAAGAAAGAACTTGATGACATTGTGTCGGAAACAAAAGCACAGGAAGAGAAAATCCGTGAAAAGGCAAAAAAAACAGAGGTACTAATTGAGCCTCGCCTTCTGGCTGCCTTCAAACGTATCAGAAAGAATGCTCGTAATGGATTGGGTGTAGTTCCCATTCAGCGTGGCGCATGCGGAGGATGTTTTAACAAGATTCCACCCCAGAAGCAGATGGACATCAAGATGGGAAAGAAAATCATCGTCTGTGAATATTGCGGACGTATCATGATTGACCCAGAGATGGCAGGAGTTGTAGATACTAAATGATGTATATCCATTAAGATGCTGTTGTTTAATTGTAGATTTTTTTCTTTATTTTCAGTGATTTTTTCCATAAATGCTCGTAAAAAATGTATCTTTGCGCTTTTAAAGGAAAATCTTTCCGATACAAATCACAGCAAAACAACAAAATCTTTTATTAATAAAGGGTTTACAGTAAGATTACAAGCAAGGTAATTTATTATAACTATATGGCTAATCGAATAAACATTAAGAAAGGCTTGCAAATTCCGTTACTCGGTGAGGCTGAAGAAGTCATCAGGGGCACGGTGAAGAGTGAGTTTGTACACATCTGTCCCGAAGATTTTCATGGCATTACACCTAAGTTAGCCGTCAGAGTGAACGATGTTGTCAAAGCAGGAACAGCTCTTTTCTATGAGAAGAACTATCCCGAATTACGCTTTGCGTCACCTGTAAGCGGTGTAGTTACCGACATTGAACGGGGTGAGAAAAGACGTATTCTACGCATTGTCATTAAAGCTGACAGCGATATTAACTATGAGGAACAGCAAGTTAAGAAGGTGTCCGCACTTTCGGGAGAAGAGGTGAAGAAATCCATCCTCGATGCGGGTATCTGGTTTTTAATCAAACAACGTCCATATGACGTGGTGGCAGTGCCGGATAAACAACCTCGCGATATTTTCGTGACAGGTTTTGATTCGGCTCCATTGGCGCCTTCAACAGATTTTCTACTAAAAGATAAGGAAGCTGATCTGCAAGCCGGACTCGATGCGCTGGCAAAACTTACTTCCGGTAAGGTCTACCTGTCTATCAACAGCAACACAAAGCTCAAGGGGCTACGTGAAGCAAAGAATGTGGTCATAACCGAATTCAACGGTCCACATCCTGCCGGAAACGTAGGAGTACAAATTAATCACATCAAGCCAGTAAACAGGGGAGAGGTAGTTTGGACACTCAATGCTACAGATGTAGCCATCATTGGCCGTCTTTTCAATAAGGGAATTGTCGACCTAACACGTACAGTAGCTCTCACAGGATCGGAAGTAAAACAGACTGGTTTTTACCACATGGTTATAGGTACCGAACTAAAGTCGATCTTTGAAAAAAACGTAACAGAGGGAATCTCATTGCGCTATATCAGTGGCAACCCTCTCACCGGACGTAAGATTGATGCCAACGGTGTCCTTCGCGCATATGATAAGCAAGTAACAGTGATTCCCGAAGGTGATGATGTACACGAAGCTTTTGGTTGGGCATCGCTTTCGCCAAAGCGTTATAGCGCTGGTGGCACTTATTTGCCTTTTAAAAAGAAATTTCGTCTCGATGCAAGACTATTGGGTGGACCTCGTGCCATCATTGTTTCCAACGAATACGACAAGGTTTTCCCGATGGATATCTTTCCCGAACAGTTGATCAAATCCATTATCGCTTTTAATATCGATAAAATGGAGCAGCTGGGTATTTATGAGGTGGCTCCCGAAGACTTTGCACTTTGCGAATTCGTAGACACCTCAAAGTTGGAACTGCAACGTATTGTGCGTACAGGTCTTGACCTGCTTCGAAAGGAGATGGAATAAGCGAATTAGCAGTATTGAATAAATAACATTACTAAAACAGAACACTTTGAAAGCGTTAAGAAAATATCTTGATAAGATAAGACCGAATTTCGAGGAGGGCGGTAAACTGCATTGGCTTTATTCTACATACGATGCAATTGAAACTTTCCTTTTTGTGCCCAACAGTACATCGAGATCGGGTGTGCATATTCATGACGCACGCGACTCGAAGCGCACAATGACCATCGTGATCTTTGCCCTGATACCGGCATTGCTGGTGGGTATGTATAGCGTGGGAATGCAACATTATTTGGCCATTGGACAGGAAGCATCACTTCTTACGAAGTTTATTTACGGTTTCTTGGCTGTACTTCCACAAATTGTGGTATCCTATGTAGTGGGATTGGGTATTGAATTTATAATTGCCCAAATTAGAAAGGAAGAGGTAGCAGAAGGATTCCTGGTAACGGGTATTCTCATTCCTATGATTGTACCGGTGGATACACCGCTCTGGATGATAGCTGTGGCTACCGCTTTTGCTGTTATTTTTGCCAAAGAAGTATTTGGTGGTACCGGTTACAATATCTTCAATGTGGCACTTATCACACGTGCTTTCCTATTCTTTTCGTATCCCTCGAAGATGTCGGGCGACCAAGTGTGGGTACGTACTGCTGATACCTTTGGTATGGGTAAAGGAAGCGTTGTGGATGGTTTCTCAGGAGCAACACCGCTTGGACAGATTGCTGTTTCTGATGTAAGTAACTTCAGTGAATTTAGTTTCCGTAGCATTACCGGTCAGTCGTTAACAATGAGCGATATGTTCTTTGGATTCATCCCTGGCTCTGTGGGAGAAGTTTCTACATTTGCAATTTTATTAGGCGCTCTCTTGTTGATTATCACTGGGGTAGGAAGCTGGAAAACAATTCTCTCTGTATTTCTGGGTGGTGCTGTTGCCGTTTTACTTGTAAATCAGTTTGCACAAAATACCATCATGGGAATGCCAATGCAGTATCATTTCCTATTGGGTGGGTTTGCATTTGGTGCTGTATTTATGGCTACTGACCCTGTAACATCGGCACGTACCGAAAAAGGTAAATGGATTTATGGTTTCTTGATTGGTCTGCTGGCGATAACTATCCGTGTGTTCAACCCGGGTTATCCTGAAGGAATGATGCTTGCAATTCTATTTATGAATGCATTTGCACCGCTCATCGACTTCTATGTGATTGACGCTAACATCAAACGACGCCTGAAAAGAGCTACTACTGCTAAATAAGGTATGCATGAAGGTAGAAAATTGACAGAGAGCGATCAAATTGAAAAGTAAATTTGGATAACAATACAATTATGAATAGAGAAAACAGTGGATACACAATCATATATGCATCCGTAATGGTGATTATTGTTGCGCTGGGATTGGCTTTCACACATCAGGTGCTAAGCGAAAAACAGACCGCCAACGTAAATATTGACAAGATGCAACAGATATTGCGTTCGCTTAATATCAATGCGAAAGCAAGTGAAGCACAGAGCCAGTACGATGCACTGGTGAAGAATGCATATCTGGTGAATATTGAAGGATTAAAAATTGAAGGCACAGAAGGAACCACCCCCAACGATCCAGCTTTCTCCACAGAACTAGGTAGTGAGGGTGCTGTTGGGCTGCCGGTATACGAAGCAGAGGTTGACGGTAAAGCAATTTATATTCTTCCCATGCGTGGTGCAGGTTTATGGGGGCCTATTTGGGGTTATCTAGCCGTAGAAGGCGATGGTAGTACTATTTACGGATCGGAATTTGGCCATGCTGGTGAAACACCGGGGCTGGGTGCCGAAATTGTTACACCTCCCTTTCGGGCTCAGTTTAATGGCAAGCAACTCTTTAAAGGAGGAGAATTCAAATCAATTGCTGTTGTTAAACCTGGTAAATCGGTTGCCGACCGTGATTATGTAGATGGAATCTCCGGAGGAACCATAACTAGTCAGGGAGTTGACAAAATGTTGCACAACAGTGTAGGAGAGTACAAAAGTTTTTTGATGAACTTACAGGCTGCCCAATAGGGACAGACGCTATAAAATAAGACGAATATGGCTTTATCAAGTAAAACAAAAGCGGTTTTGTTGGGACCGCTGAATAAAAATAACCCCATCATTGTGCAGGTACTTGGTATCTGCTCGGCTCTGGCGGTGACTTCCAAGTTAGAACCTTCGCTGGTGATGGCTATCTCAGTTACAATCGTGGTAGCATTTGCAAATGTTATCATTTCATTGCTGCGTAAGACTATACCTAACCGCATTCGTATCATTGTACAGCTTGTTGTAGCCGCTGCATTGGTAACCATTGTGAGTGAAGTGTTGAAAGCTTTTGCATACGACGTGAACAAACAGCTATCGGTATTCGTGGGGCTGATTGTGACAAACTGTATTTTGATGGGACGTCTTGAAGCATTTGCTTTGGGTAATGGTCCTTGGCCTTCGTTCCTTGATGGAATTGGCAACGGTTTGGGATATGGATGGATACTTGTAGTTGTAGGGTTCTTCCGTGAGCTGCTAGGATCAGGTACGCTGATGGGTTATAAGGTTATCCCACAAGCATTGTATGATGCAGGTTACGAAAACAATGGTCTGATGATGCTTGCACCAATGGCAATCCTGGTTGTAGCTGTAATCATATGGGTACATCGAGCAAAGAACAAAGAACTGCAGGAAGAAACCAATTAATAATCGAAATAATATCAATGATATATGGATGCAATTAGTCTGATTGTACGATCGATTTTTGTCGATAACATGATTTTCGCATACTTCCTGGGAATGTGTTCTTTTTTGGCAGTATCGAAGAATGTGAAAACAGCTTTAGGCCTTGGCATTGCCGTCACTTTCGTGTTGGTACTTACGTTGCCTATCAATTATTTGCTTGAAAATTATGTGCTCAAAGCAGGTGCACTTGCCTGGTTGGGAGAACAATATGCCACGGTTGACTTAAGCGTATTCAGCTTGCTAATCTTTATTGCTGTGATTGCTTCATTCACACAACTTGTGGAAATGGTTATTGAGCGTTTTAGCCCGGCTCTTTATGCTTCTCTGGGTATTTTCCTTCCGTTGATAGCTGTGAACTGTGCTATTTTAGGTGGTTCGTTGTTTATGCAACAACGTGAGTTTCCCAACATTGGTATGGCCACAGCATATAGCTTTGGATCGGGAATCGGATGGATGTTAGCTATCGTGGGTATGGCTGCCATTCGTGAGAAGTTGGAGTATTCTCATGTGCCAAAACCATTGAAGGGATTGGGTATCACCTTTATCATTACAGCATTGATGGCTCTTGGATTTATGAGTTTTTCAGGAATAAACATTTAACCCGAACATTAACAACCTATATAAATAAATTAAATACATAGATATGAGTGTATTATTGAGTGCGGGCGGACTAACGATATGGACAAGTGTGATTGTCTTTCTGCTGATTATTCTTATCTTGGTTGTTGTCATTTTGATCGCCAAGGCAAAACTTATGCCATCGGGCAACGTAAAAATTACCGTAAATAACGATAAAGAGCTGGAAGTGCCGATGGGAAGTACCCTGTTGAACACACTTCAATCGCAAGAAATCTTTCTATCTTCGGCTTGCGGGGGTGGAGGAACCTGCGGTCAATGCCGTTGCCGTGTTGAAGAAGGTGGTGGAGAAATACTCCCAACAGAAAAAGGACATTTCAGCCGCAAAGAGCAATTGAATAACTGGCGCCTTAGTTGTCAGGTAAAGGTAAAAGAAAACATGTCGATAGTTGTTCCCGATGAAGTGTTTGGGATCAAGGAGTGGGAATGCGAAGTGATTTCAAACCACAATGTGGCTTCTTTCATTAAGGAATTCGTGGTAAAGCTGCCCGAAGGTGAGAAGATCGACTTTAAGCCAGGTTCGTATAGCCAGATCAGGGTTCCTAAATACGATGCGATTAAATATTCCGATTTTATCATCGACGATATTTACAAACCTGAGTGGGATAAATTTAAATTGTGGGATCTGGTAGCCAAGAACGAAGAGGATACTGTTCGTGCATATTCTATGGCCAACTATCCTGCTGAAGGAAACATCATCACGCTGAATGTTCGTGTTGCAACTCCTCCATTCGATAGAGAAAAGGGTGGTTGGATGAATGTGAACCCGGGTATAGTTTCTTCATATATCTTTAACCTGAAACCAGGTGATAAGGTCTTGATGTCGGGCCCTTATGGCGATTTCCATCCTATTCTCGACAGCAAAAGAGAAATGCTTTGGGTTGGTGGTGGAGCTGGTATGGCACCTTTACGTTCGCAAATTATGCACATGACCAAGACATTGAAGACTACCGATCGTAAGATGAGCTTCTTCTATGGTGCAAGAGCCTTGGTTGAAGCATTCTATCTGGAAGATTTCTATGAACTTGAAAGAGAGTTCCCGAACTTTAGCTTCCATCTTGCATTAGACCGTCCGGATCCAGCTGCCGATGCTGCCGGTGTAAAATACACCCCAGGATTTGTACATCAGGTAATCCATGATACCTATTTGAAAGATCATGAAGCGCCTGAAGATATCGAATACTATATGTGCGGTCCTGGTCCAATGGCAAGTGCTGTACAGCGCATGCTTGATGATTTGGGTGTTCCAAGAGAAATGATCATGTTCGACGACTTCGGATAGTAAACAGACGACCTTGAGTGGTCAATAATCAACAATATTTTATCAAATTCTTTAAACGGTTCTCTCTTTTTGAGGGGGCCGTTTTTTGTTGATTTTCTTTTCGACTTTTTCCTTTTCTTAAAAGTAATTGCCCTATTGCTGGTTTTTAAGTTTGTCTTTTCAAGTGCGTACATTTCTCTTTTCAAGTGGTTATACTTGTCTTAACAAGTGAATACATATATCTTTTCTAGTGTTTATACTTGTCTTTTCAAGTGCGTATATTTCTTTTTTCAAGTCTTAATATTTTTCTTACCAAGTGTTTATACTTCTCTTTTATGGGGTATATGTTCCTTTTGGAGATTTTAACGACTAATGCAAGTTGTTGCTAATGGCACTGTTTCTTCAATGTCTAGCATAGCATTAATCAGGTATACAGATTCATATTCATGTAATAAATCCATGGTTATCTTTCGTTCGATAATTATTCCATTACGAATCAGTTCTTGGCGTTTTGTGCCATTGAGTAAAAAACTATCTGGAGTAAAAAGATGCTCTCCCTGTCGAAAAACAACGTTACTGAAGGAGGTGTCTGTGATTAGCCCATTGCAGGTAATCAATATCTCATCAGCATCACCTCTATGCTCCAGCAATTTGTTCAGAACTTTTCTGTCGGCATACTTAAAGGAGTAGTCGGGTGAAGCCTCCACCAATTTGAGCGAATGAACCCTCTTGGGATAATATTTCTCAAAAGAAACATCAATCAAATTCTCGTTGTAGCATACCCTACACTTAACTTTTGTATCAGATAGTTCTGCTGGAAGTAGTAAAAGTAGGTTGGGCAGCACGGGAGCCTGAAAGTGAAAGTGTGCTGCAGTCTGTTGCATACGAGCAATGTGCCCTTCCAAGTTGTATATTTTTGCCCGATTAATACAGATGGTCTCCAAGAACATAATGAAAAATTTATAAAGGTAGATAAATCTTCTTCAGTGCTTCATTGTACTCCTTGCAACAGTCACTTTGTGCCGTGATACCACCGCCACTTCGGAAATAGTACCGTGAATTGTACTTTTCAATGAAACGAATCAACACGAATGTGTCGAGTTTGCATCCGTCGAAATACCCGGCAATACCGGTATAATAACCGCGCTTCTCTTTTTCTGCCTCACGAATAAGGGTTAAAGTAGCAGCTTTGGGCGCTCCGGAGATTGAACCTGCAGGGAGCAGTTTAAAGAAGAGCGAACCAAGATGTGAAAGATAGGTAGATGGCAATGTTCCCTCAATCTCGGAGCTCACTTGCAGAATGGGACCTTTGTGGGTTTGCAACTTCTCAATATAGCGAAAACGATTTACAGTCACATCACTTGCAATGCTGCTCAAGTCGTTGCGCAGCAAATCTACGATAGTGTTGTGCTCCGCTTGTTCCTTGGGGTCATTCAGAATAGTATTCTGCGCATTAGGAAGAAGTGCATCTATAGTACCCTTCATAGGGAAGGTCCGAATCTTGCCATCTTCCATTCGCACAAAACATTCCGGGGAGAAACAGACAAATTTCTCTGGGATGTATAGTTTGTAAGGAGTTCGAGCACTATGGAATATATCTAGCAATGTGATCGACATACTGATTGGTGTACGGATGGTCAGGTTGGTTAGATAGGAGTAGCCACGCATCAATCCGTTCATCACGACATTGAAACGCGACCGATAGGTTTCGTAATCTTCTGGAAAAGCTTCAAAGTGGTAGGTGGGTATGACATCTTTCAAAAGAGGCGTATTGCTGCATCCCTGTACGTTGAACAACACCATTTGCTGTTGCAGCGGATTCTCCAAAAATAAAGCCTCCTCCATCTCAAAATCCAGGGCAAAGAGAAATGGCTTTCTTTTTGCACCTGATTCGTCCATCCGATCTCTTAATTCGTTCCCGTGTATAAACATGCCGCAAAAATAACATCTCCCGAACAATTATCAGCTATGTTTGTTTCACAATGATAGAAATAGTATGATCGGCCGGTCTTTATTTTATTTGGTGAATATTATTTCGAATTGAAGATATTTCAGCTAAAAATAAATCAGAGTGTAATATTTTTCGAATATTTTATTGAAAATATTTTGTTGGTAATATTTTTTACTGTTACTTTGCACGCGTTAAACAAATTTTTATTGATTCTTATGCATCATCAAAAGGATATTCTAGTCATTTCTATTCTACTTCTGGAAGACTTCGGGGGGTGAGACTGGCATATCCAATATGTACGATAGTAATAAAATAAAGATAACCTTTCTCACCCGCGTGAGGAGGGTTTTTTATTGTAAGTAGAAAAAGAAGATAATAAGGTTGATCATGGAGCGAATTTATGTTTTTGATACCACTTTGAGAGATGGCGAGCAGGTGCCCGGCTGTCAGTTAAATACAATAGAGAAGATTCAAATTGCCCAAGCTCTGGAGCTTTTGGGGGTGGATGTGATTGAGGCTGGATTCCCAGTATCGAGTCCCGGAGACTTTAATTCGGTAGTGGAGATTTCCAAAGCAGTTACATGGCCCACCATCTGTGCGCTGACACGTGCTGTAGAAAAAGATATTGAAGTGGCCGCCGAAGCACTAAAATACGCAAAGCGTAAACGTATACATACCGGAATTGGCACATCTGATGTGCACATCAAGCATAAGTTCAATTCCAACCGCGAGGAGATTATCGAACGTGCCATAAAGGCCGTAAAATATGCTCGTCGTTTTGTGGATGACGTTGAGTTTTATGCCGAAGATGCCGGACGTACCGATAACGAATACTTAGCTCGTGTTGTGCAAGCAGTAGTTAATGCCGGTGCCACGGTCGTCAATATCCCTGATACAACAGGTTACTGTTTTCCCGATGAATTTGGAGCAAAAATTAAATATCTGGTAGAGAATGTTGACTTGAAACAGGCCATTCTATCTACCCACTGCCACCAAGATTTAGGCATGGCCACTGCCAACACCCTTGCCGGTGTCATTAATGGTGCTCGCCAGGTAGAAGTGACCATTAACGGTATTGGAGAACGAGCCGGTAATACGTCGCTCGAAGAGGTGGTGATGGCACTCAAGAGTCATAAAGATAGAGGATTCGACACCAATATCAACACACAGCATATATATCAGACCAGCCGACTGGTATCGAGCCTGATGAACATGCCAGTGCAGCCCAACAAAGCAATCGTAGGGCGCAATGCCTTCGCGCACTCTTCCGGCATTCATCAAGATGGAGTACTCAAAAATGTAGAGACCTACGAAATCATCGACCCCAAAGATGTGGGTATCGACGACAACGCTATCGTGTTAACAGCGCGCAGTGGTCGTGCTGCACTGAAGAACCGACTTTCGGTATTAGGTGTTAAATTGGAAAGCGAAGAGTTGGACAAAGTCTATCAACAGTTCTTGGAGTTGGCCGACAAGAAGAAAAATGTAAACGACGATGATATTCTGATGCTAGTAGGAAAGGAAGCTCGTCTGCACCGCATCAAGATTGAATATCTGCAGGTTGTATGTGGCATTGGTGTACGCGATGTCGCCAGTATCGGGCTGAATATTGCCGGTGAGCGTTTTGAAGCCACCGCAAGTGGTAATGGGCCCGTAGATGCAGCCATCAAAGCCGTTAAACAAATCATTCGTCGGAAGATGAAGATTCAGGAGTTTCTGATTCAAGCCATTGACCATGGTAGCGACGATGTAGGTAAAGTTCATATGCAGGTAGAATTCAACGATATGCTTTATTATGGATTCTCTGCAAATACCGATATCGTGGCCGCTTCAGTAGAGGCATTTATCGATGCTGTAAATAAATTTGTGGAATAAATAAAAATCAACTAGTCAATTTAAATATATGAAGACGCTTTTCGATAAAATCTGGGATGCCCATGTGGTTACAACCGTGGAGGATGGTCCCACTCAGTTATATATAGACCGTCATTTGTGTCATGAGGTAACCAGTCCGCAAGCCTTTGCCGGCCTACGTTCCCGTGGGTTGAAAGTCTTTCGTCCTGAACGGACCACGCTCACGGCCGACCACAACATTCCCACCATGGGGCAGGACAAACCTATTCGCGATCAGGTATCCCGGTTTCAAGTAGATACACTGGCCAAAAATGCTGCTGATTTTGGACTTATTTATTACGGATTGAATAATCCCAAGAATGGTATTGTACATGTGATTGGACCAGAGAACGGGTATACACAGCCTGGTATGACCATTGTCTGTGGTGACAGTCACACCTCAACCCACGGTGCCTTTGGAGCCATTGCCTTTGGTATTGGTACCAGCGAAGTGGAGATGGTGCTTGCCTCACAATGTATCCTGCAGACACGGCCTAAGACCATGCGCATCAACTTTGAAGGGAAGTTGAAAGAGAACGTAAGTGCCAAAGATATGGCTTTGTATATGATCTCGCAACTTACCACAGGTGGTGCTACTGGTTATTTTGTGGAATATGCCGGAAAAGCTGTACGCAACCTCACCATGGAGCAACGAATGACACTCTGTAATTTGAGTATTGAGATGGGAGCCCGTGGTGGGTTGGTCGCTCCTGATGAAACCACCTTCAATTACATCAAAGGACGTGAATTTGCCCCCAAAGGAGAACAATGGGAAAAGGCATTGGCATATTGGCAGACCTTGAAGACCGACGAAGGGGCTGTCTTCGACAAAGAGGTAACATTCGATGTGTCTAGAATTAAACCGATGATCACCTACGGTACTAACCCAGGAATGGGTATGCCGATTGACGGCACCATCCCCCAACTAGATGAAATTGACGAAGCTGGTAAGATCTCGTTTGAGAAGTCTCTTAAATATATGGGCTTTGAACCGGGTGAGAAGCTGGAAGGTAAGCCAATCGATTATGTCTTCCTGGGAAGCTGTACCAATGGGCGTATTGAGGATTTTCGTCTTTTCACTGAATATGTAAAAGGTAAAAAGAAAGCCGATAATGTTACCGCTTGGTTAGTGCCGGGTAGCTGGAAGGTGCGCAAACAAATTGAAGTGGAGGGATTGGACAAGATTCTGGAAGAAGCCGGATTTGAATTGCGCCAACCTGGTTGTTCTGCCTGTCTGGCTATGAACGACGATAAGATACCGGCCGGGAAATACGCCGTTTCAACATCAAACCGCAACTTTGAAGGCCGTCAGGGACCTGGGGCACGCACCATTCTCGCTGGTCCCCTGGTAGCAGCTGCAGCAGCAGTAAATGGAAAAATAACCGAACCCTAAAGAGGTGGTAAAAGAATTAGAGATCACAAAGAGATCATAAGAAGATTTCAACAGAATTAAAAAAATGGAAAAGTTTCAAACAATCACATCTACATATGTACCACTTCCGATAGAGAATGTGGACACCGACCAGATTATCCCGGCACGTTTTCTTAAGGCGACCACTCGTGAAGGGTTTGGTGACAATCTATTTGCCGACTGGCGCTACGACAAAGAGGGCAATCCTAAACCCGATTTTGTGCTGAACAACCCTGTCTATAGCGGACAGGTGTTGGTAGCAGGAAAAAATTTTGGGAGTGGTAGCAGTCGCGAACATGCCGCATGGGCTATTGGTGGTTACGGTTTCAAGGTAGTCGTGTCGAGCTTCTTTGCCGACATCTTCCGCAACAACGCACTCAATAACGGTATCCTGCCAGTTGTAGTGAGTGAGGCCTTCCTGAGTGAACTTTTTGCCTCCTCCAATAAAAATCCTAAAGCAACCGTTACAGTGAATTTGCAAGAGCAGACCATTGTAAACAATGAAACCGGAAACAAAGAATCCTTTGAAATAAATGCCTATAAAAAGACATGTCTTCTCGAAGGACTAGACGACATCGATTTTTTGCTGTCGAACAAAAATAAGATTGAAGCATTTGAAAAGCAGCGTGAATATTCATACTGATAATTCCATCGGTTTAGCAGTATATACAAATTATTTAAGCGAAGCGAACAAAAAACCCAATTAATGGAGAATCATTATGGGAGAAGTTAGAAAAATAGAGATCATGGATACCACGCTACGCGATGGTGAACAGACTTCGGGTGTATCTTTTGCGGCCCAGGAGAAAGTGAGCGTGGTACGTCTGCTACTGGAGGAACTGAAAGTGGACCGGGTGGAGATAGCCTCAGCCAGAGTATCAGAAGGGGAATATAAATCGGTGCAGAAGATTGCTCAGTGGGCAACTACACATGGATACATCGATCGACTTGAAGTGCTAGGCTTTGTTGATGGAAATACCTCACTCGAGTGGATAGCCAAAACGGGATGCAAGGTTGTGAATCTACTTAGCAAAGGATCGCTGAAACATTGCACCTATCAGTTACGTAAAACACCCGACGAACACTTGAAAGATATTAAGAAATGCATCGCCTCGGCAAATGCCATGGGACTGTCGGTGAATCTCTATCTGGAGGACTGGTCCAATGGTATGCGCGACTCAAAAGAGTATGTCTTCCACATGATGGACGGACTCAAAGATCAGCTAATTAAGCGATTCATGCTTCCCGACACCTTAGGAGTCCTTAACCCCGATGAGACACGTCAGTTTTGTGGAGAGATGATAGGACGTTACCCTTCGTTGCACTTCGACTTTCATGCGCATAACGACTACGATTTGGCTGTAGCCAATGTTTTTGAGGCAATAAAAGCAGGAGTGAAGGGTGTTCATGTAACCGTAAACGGTCTGGGTGAACGTGCAGGCAATGCACCCTTAACAAGTGTAATCGCTGTCATTCACGACCACATGGGCTTGCAGACCAACATCAACGAAAGCAAACTTTATCATGTTAGCAAGGTTGTGGAAAGTTATTCGGGTATTCGAATTCCAAATAACAAACCGGTAATTGGCGACAATGTATTTACCCAAGTAGCCGGTATCCATGCAGATGGTGATAAAAAGAAAAATCTCTATTTTAACAACCTGATGCCCGAACGTTTCGGTCGCTTTCGTGAATATGCACTTGGCAAGAATGCCGGTCGCTCCAACATTATCAAAAATCTGGAAGCACTGGGTATTGAACTCGATGAAGAGTCCACACGCAAAGTCACAGCACGCATCATTGAACTGGGCGATAAGAAGGAGATTGTGAATCTCGATGAGTTACCCTACATTGTATCGGATGTATTAAAAAATGGCTCCGAGAACAAGGATATCGAGATACTGAACTACTCTCTTACGGTAACGCATGGATTGCGTCCGACCGCAACAGTCAAACTTTCCATAAAAGGTGAAGTCTACCAGCAAACGGCAGCAGGTGAGGGGCAGTATCATGCATTTTCGAAAGCAATGTACAAGATATACCGAAGTCTCAACAAGCCGGTACCGGAGCTAATCGACTATGAAGTGGTGATACCGCCGGGCGGAAAGACCAATGCATACGTGCAGACCATCATTACTTGGAAGTTCGAAGGGAAGGTCTTCAAAACAAGGGCCTTGGATATCGACCAGACGGTGGCAGCTATCAAAGCGACCATGAAAATGCTGAATATGTTGGAAAGTGGAAACATTCCAAATATGAGTTATCTGCCGTTGCCGTAGTAGTTGAGAGTAGACTATTTGATACGTTTGTTACAAATAGCAGGCATTCGACTTACATCAGTGCGAAATAAAAAACTGGATGGAGAGGAGATAAGAAACCGGTTGGAGAGGAGATAAAAAACTGGTTGGAGAGATGAAAAGATAATAGACATTAATTATAGTTACTATACAACATATGAAGTTACAAGTTGCAGTCTTGGCGGGAGATGGAATAGGCCCAGAGATTATGAAACAGGCTTTGCAGGTTACGGAAGCCGTATGCAAGAAGTTTGGTCACGATTTTTCCTACAAGGAAGGTATTACCGGCGCAGCAGCCATCGATGCTGTGGGCGATCCCTATCCGGCCGAAACACATGAGCTGTGCATGCAGAGCGATGCGGTGCTGTTTGGTGCCATTGGTGATCCCAAATACGACAATGATCCAAATGCCAAGGTTCGTCCCGAACAGGGCTTATTGCGCATGCGCAAACAGTTGGGACTCTTCGGAAACATCCGTCCCGTAATGACCTTTCCCTCACTCATTCACAAATCGCCCCTTCGTGCCGACCTGGTAGATGGTGCCGACTTTGTCTGTATCCGTGAACTTACAGGAGGTCTTTATTTTGGTCGCCCACAAGGTAGGAGTGAAGATGGCGCTACGGCATACGATACCTGTGTGTACACCCGCGAGGAGGTGGAACGCGTGCTTCATCTGGCTTACAAGTTTGCCGGACAGCGCCGCAAAAAACTGACGGTGGTCGATAAAGCCAATGTGTTGGCCACATCTCGTCTCTGGCGTCAGGTAGCCCAGGAGGTTGCTCCGCAGTACCCCGACATTGAGACCGATTATCTCTTTGTGGACAACGCCGCCATGCGCATTATCCAGTGGCCGAAAAGCTTCGACGTGATGGTAACCGAGAACCTGTTCGGTGATATCCTTACCGACGAGGCATCGGTCATCACCGGCTCACTGGGACTGCTACCATCAGCTTCCATGGGATTGCATACCTCATTGTTTGAACCCATTCATGGATCCTATCCTCAGGCAGCAGGTAAAGATATTGCCAACCCGGTGGCCATGATCCTCTCGGCCGCTCTAATGTTCGAATATGCATTCAATCTCCACGAAGAGGGAGCTCTCATCCGAAAGGCTGTCAATGCAAGTCTCGAAGCGGGTGTTGTCACCGAAGATATTGCCAGTGGAGGCAAAAGCTACCGCACAAGCGAGGTAGGTAGCTGGATTACCGAGTATATCAATAAATAATCAATGAACACACTAAATAACCCGGAAAGGATGCAGAAGCAGAAAAAAGAAAACCTACGGAGCGCTACCAGTACGCAAGGGCGACTGATGGCCGGTGCGCGGGCACTGTGGCATGCCAACGGAATGACCCGTGAGCAAATGGGTAAGCCCATTATTGCCATTGCCAATTCCTTCACGCAATTTGTGCCGGGTCATGTGCATCTGCACGACATAGGTCAATTGGTGAAGAAGGAGGTGGAGAAACTAGGCTGTTTTGCCGCAGAGTTCAACACCATTGCTGTGGATGATGGTATTGCCATGGGACACGACGGAATGTTGTACTCCCTTCCATCGCGAGACATGATTGCCGACTCCATTGAATATATGGTCAATGCGCACAAAGCCGATGCACTTGTCTGCATCAGCAATTGCGACAAGATTACACCGGGAATGCTCATGGCTGCCATGCGCCTGAACATACCTGCTATTTTTGTATCGGGTGGACCTATGGAGGCTGGTAAGATTGGCGATGAACAGATCGACCTGATTGATGCGATGATTGAATCGGCCGACGAAAATGTATCCGATGAGCGAGTGGCCCAGCTGGAGGTATCGGCATGCCCCACCTGTGGTTCCTGCTCTGGTATGTTTACCGCCAACTCAATGAATTGCCTGAACGAGGCAATCGGACTGGCGCTACCCGGTAACGGCACCATCCTGGCAACCCATGTCAACCGCAAAGAACTATTTGTAAAGGCTGCCAAACAGATTGTACGCAATGCAGAACGATACTATTTTGATGGTGACGAAGCGGTACTTCCCCGCAATATCGCTTCACGTCAGGCATTCCTGAATGCTATGACACTCGATATCGCCATGGGAGGATCAACCAACACCATCCTCCACACGCTGGCCATTGCCCGCGAGGGAGAGGTTGAATTCAATCTCAACGATATCGACACTTTGTCGCGCAAGGTTCCCTGCATCTGCAAGGTGGCACCCAACTCAAAGAAATACCACATCCAGGATGTGAATAGGGCAGGAGGAATCCTGGGTATTCTGGGTGAACTGGCCAAAGCAGGACTGGTGGATACTTCAGTCAAACGTGCCGATGGTCTCACTCTTGCAGAAGCCATTGAAAAATATGATATCACCAAAGCAGAGCCATCGGAGGAAGCAAAGAATATCTACACCTCTGCACCCGGGAATCGCTACAATTTGGTAATGGGATCACAGGATGCCCGCTTTAAAACGATGGATGCCGATCGCCAGAATGGCTGCATACGTGATGTAGAACATGCCTATACAAAAGATGGCGGACTGGCCATTTTGAAAGGAAACATAGCCCTGAACGGTTGTGTGGTAAAGACCGCCGGTGTGGATGAAAGCATCTGGAAATTCAGTGGTACAGCCAAAGTATTTCACTCGCAGGATGATGCCTGTGCGGGAATCTTGAACGGGAAAGTGGTAGCTGGTGATGTAGTGGTGATTGTGTACGAAGGGCCCAAAGGGGGACCCGGAATGCAGGAGATGTTATATCCTACCTCCTACATCAAAGCAAAACACCTGGGAAAAGAATGTGCACTGATTACTGACGGACGTTTCTCGGGTGGTACATCCGGTCTCTCCATTGGTCACATCTCACCCGAAGCCGCAGCAGGTGGTAACATTGGTCTGGTACGCGATGGCGACATTATTGAAATCGACATACCGGCACGCAGTATCAACCTGAAGATCACCGATGCGGAACTTCAACAGAGAAGAGAAGAGGAAGAAGCAAAAGGCGAAAATGCCTTTAAACCCGCACGAGAAAGAAAAATATCGAAAGCTTTAAAACTCTATGCGCACTTTGTAAGCTCGGCAGACAAGGGAGCTATACGAATTATTTGACAATACTCTTTTATTATTCGCTGTTATGCAAGACTGCAAAAGCAGTAGACATTTTTTATAAATCGACTAACATAGGTTAGCAATTATGATAAACAAGAATATTCAGACTCCGGACCCCATCTCCTCACCCGAAAAACGGGAGCAGGAGACAGAGATCATTTCAGGCAGTGAAATATTGATCCGATCATTACTTGCAGAAGGAGTGGATACCATGTTCGGTTATCCGGGTGGTGCCATTATGCCAGTATTTGATGCCCTGTATGATCACAAACAATCGATCAAACATATATTGGTGCGTCACGAACAGTGTGCTGTACATGCGGCACAAGGTTATGCACGTGTGTCGCAAAAGGTGGGTGTGGCATTGGTAACTTCAGGACCTGGGGCTACCAACACCATTACAGGTATCACCGATGCAATGATGGACAGTACACCCTTGGTGGTCATTTCAGGTCAGGTCGTGTCGAGCCTGCTCGGTTCAGATGCATTTCAGGAGGCTGATGTAATTGGTGTGACCCAACCCATTACCAAGTGGGTGTACCAGATTCGTCGTGTGGAAGATATTGCTTGGGCAGTGTCCAAAGCCTTCTATATTGCTTCAAGCGGTCGCCCCGGTCCGGTTGTGCTTGATATTGCCAAAGATGCACAGGTCAATAAATGTGCCTACTCTTATCAAAAAACACGCTTCCTGCGCAGCTATCAGCCCGTACCGGATGTAGATGAGACGCAAATTAAAATGGCTGCCGAACTTATCAATAATGCCAAGAAGCCGTTGGCGCTTGTGGGGCAGGGAGTGGTTCTCGGGAATGCCGAAGAGGAACTGCGTGACTTCCTGGAGAAAGCAGATATACCGTTTGGGTCGACCATCTTGGGACTTTCTGCAATGCCTACCGATCACCCTCTTAACTTTGGAATGTTGGGAATGCACGGTAATGTTGCTCCCAACATGAAGACCAACGAATGCGATGTGTTGATAGCCATTGGAATGCGTTTCGACGACAGGGTGACGGGTGATCTGAAAACCTATGCAAAACAGGCCAAAGTGATCCACTTCGATATCGATCCGGCAGAGTTCAACAAGAACGTAAAGACAACCGTGAAAGTGTCGGGTGACGCTAAACAAACACTACCGCTGGTTACAGCACTGCTGGAGGAGAAATCGCACGAAGAGTGGAAGTCGGAATTCAAACCCTATGTAGAGAAAGAGTTCGACTGTATCATCAAGCAAGAGCTCTATCCCGAGAACGGAGGGGAAATTAAAATGGGCGAGGTGGTACGTAAAGTGACCGAAGCAACCAACAATAAGGCAATTTGTGTGACCGATGTGGGGCAGCACCAGATGATGAGCACCCGCTATTTCAAGTTTAGCCAGTCACGCAGTATGGTAACCTCCGGCGGTCTGGGAACAATGGGCTTTGGTCTGCCAGCCGGTATTGGAGCTAAGTATGGAGCACCCGATCGGACGGTATGCATATTTGTTGGAGATGGCGGCCTGCAGATGACCATTCAGGAGTTTGGAACCATCATGGAATATGGTGTGAATGTGAAGATCATCCTGTTGAACAACGACTACTTAGGTATGGTACGACAATGGCAAGAGCTTTTCTTTGAGGAGCGTTATTCGGAGACTCACCTGAAGAATCCCGACTTTATTAAGATTGCGGATGCCTATCATATAAAGGGACGAAAAGTTACCAAACGCGACGAACTGGACGGTGCCATTGCCGAAATGTTGGCACACGATGGCGCTTACTTGCTGGAAGTAAAAGTAGAGACAAAAGGAATGGTCTATCCCATGATTCCATCAGGAGGATGCGTGACAAATATCTTACTCGGAAACGGAAATACATTGTAGTGATTTACACACATTAAATCGACAAAAATGGACGACAATAAAACATTATACACCATCACCATATTCTCGGAGAATACGGTGGGTGTGCTCAATCAGATCACGACCATCTTCACGCGGAGGCAGTTAAATATTGAAACACTTTCGGTATCGCCATCCGCCATTAAAGGTATTCACAAATTTACCATCACCACGTTCACCGACGATGAGAATGTGATGAAGAAGCTGGTAAGTCTCATCGACAAACGAGTCGACATCCTAAAGGCATACTACAATACCGACGAAGATCTGGTACATCAGGAGCTGGCCCTGTATAAACTCTCAACCGAGAAGGTCTTGGCCCATGGCTCCATCGAGTACTTGGTGCGCAAGTATAACGTGCGCATACTGGAAGTTTCGAACGACTGTGTCGTGTTCCTCAAAGCAGGACACTACGAAGAGACACAGGGTCTCTTTGAGGAACTCGCCGAGAGCATTGGTGTACTGCAGTTTGTGCGATCTGGTAGAATTGCCATCACCAAATCGAAGGTGGAGCGACTGAGCGATATGCTGGCAAAAAGAGAACGCGAAAACCAAGAAAAATAGAAAAACGCATAAATTAAATAGAATATAAACATTCGTCGCGTCGATCGTTTTTCAACAAGAAGTCGGTCGACAAGACACAAAGAACAGATAATTAATATGGCAAAAATGAATTTTGGTGGGGTAGAAGAAAATGTGGTTACCCGCGAAGAGTTTCCATTGAGCAAAGCTCAAGATGTGTTAAAGAACGAAACGATAGCCGTAATTGGTTACGGTGTACAAGGTCCGGGACAGTCGCTCAACTTACGCGACAATGGCTTCAACGTAATTGTAGGACAACGCAAAGGTGGCAAGACCTGGGACAAGGCTGTTGCGGATGGTTGGGTACCCGGAGAAACACTGTTCGATATTGAGGAAGCATGTGAAAGAGGAACCATTATTCAGTATTTGCTTTCCGATGCAGCGCAAATAGAGGTGTGGCCCCGCATTAAACCGTATCTCACTCCAGGCAAGGCTCTTTATTTCTCTCATGGATTTGGTATCACCTACAAAGAACGTACAGGCATTGTGCCTCCTGCCGATGTGGATGTGATTCTGGTTGCACCAAAAGGGTCGGGTACCTCCCTTCGGAAAATGTTCCTCGAAGGACGCGGTCTAAATTCCTCTTATGCCATCTTCCAAGATGCCACCGGAAAGGCTTTTGAACGTGTAGTGGCACTGGGTATTGGTGTAGGATCGGGCTACCTGTTTGAAACCGATTTCAAACGTGAAGTATATTCCGACCTAACCGGTGAGCGCGGCACACTGATGGGTGCTATCCAGGGACTGTTGCTGGCACAGTATGAAGTGCTCCGCGAAAATGGACACACACCGTCTGAGGCTTTCAACGAAACTGTAGAGGAGCTTACTCAATCGCTCATGCCACTGTTTGCCGAAAAGGGAATGGACTGGATGTATGCCAACTGCTCCACCACCGCACAACGTGGTGCCCTCGACTGGATGGGTCCCTTCCACGATGCCACCAAGCCTGTATTTGAAAAACTCTACAAAGAGGTAGCAGCAGGCAATGAAGCACAACGTTCCATCGACAGCAATTCGCAACCCGACTATCGTGAAAAGCTGGAAGAAGAACTGAAAGCCCTTCGCGAGAGCGAGATGTGGCAGACTGGTGCCGTGGTACGCAAACTACGTCCGGAAAACAACTAAATGGTTTATATCTGTATTTTTCTACGGATAAACATATTTACAATACTAGCGTGGTATTAGGGACTGTCTCAAATGGGAGGCAGTCCCTTTTTTTTGCAAAATTTTAATAGACTAGCAACACCTTTATGGGTTATTATCTGCACCAATACTGGTACCCCTCTGGTACCCCTCTGTTATCCCTCTGTTATCCCTCTGTATATTCCTTATGTTTTATACAACAAACATAAGAGAAGATAGGGAGTATGTCCCATTAAAATTAGACGAAGTTGCAATCGTAGCATAACTGAATGTCAAGTCAAAATAGCCTATTAAATAACTATTTTTTATTTTGTAGCAAAAAATGATGACAAAAATTAATTTAAATTGTTTATATAGAATGAAAGTGTAAATTAATG
>DBQD01000009.1 GCA_002305715.1 Proteiniphilum sp. UBA1403
ATTTTTACTTGCGAAACTTGAATCAATAATTACATATGGTTTTTAATCGTAAATGAAACAGATATACCATTCTATTCTTCCGATAATCCAATTGTCATAAAAGATAATTATTCAAATACCTATATGATAAATAGTGAAACCACTTCAAAAGGAGTTGGGGTCATATTTCCATTAAATTCAACATATTTGTTGTCTATTCGTGAAAAGGGTTTTTTTGATGATCACGAATTCCTCGAGAATAACATATTGCATTGTTTAAAAGAGGATGCTATACGTTTTTACAATACGTTGGAAATTATGAGCAGTCATCGATATGTATATTCACCCGATAATGAGTTCAAGATAATTGCAGAACTCAAGCAAAAACATCCGGAGCATTTCGGCACCCCATCACGATAAGCACGTTGACACTTTTCCTGCTATCCGGTCAATTACCATAGCAATTGCCCCGTCTCCTGTCACGTTGCATGCCGTCCCAAAACTGTCGACTGCAATATATATCGTGATCATTAACCCCACCATTGTATCCGTGAAGCCAAGCGTTGCCTGAATCACACCGATAGCCGTCATGATGGCACCACCAGGAACACCCGGTGCGGCCACCATAAGTATACCTAGCATAAAAATAAATCCCACGAAGACACCAAAGTCGACCGGTATCTTGAAGAAATACATGATTGCCAGTGAGAACCCGACTATTTTCATGATGCTCCCTGCCAAGTGAATGGTCGCGCAAAGCGGAATCACGAACGAAGCGATGTTTCGATTTATCTTATTATCGATAGCACATTGTAACGTAACCGGAATGGTTGCTGCTGAAGAAGAGGTTCCTAAAGCAGTAAGATAGGCCGGCATCATTCCTTTCATAGCTTTAAAAGGGTTGCGTTTTGCAATAATCCCCGCGGTAATAAATTGAATAAGCAGCAACAAGATGTGCAGTACAAAGATCACCCCAATCACTTGAATGAAGAGGACAATCACGGTGTAGACTTGTCCCACGACAGAAATAGAGAGGAACATACCAAAAATATAGAGCGGCAGTAGTGGTATTATAACCTTACGAATGATTAAAGTAATAACATCCCTGAAATTGCTAAAAAGACTTTGTAGTGCTTCTCCCTTTGTAATTGAGGCACCCAAACCCAAGCAAAAGGAGAGGATAAGTGCCGCCATCACATCGATTACAGGGGGCATTTGAATGCTAAAATAGACTTTTATAGCACCCTCTTCAATGCTTTGCACCAAGGAAGAGTCCATTCCACCTGTAATGATTTTCGGGAAAACCGATTGACACGAAAAATAGGTAAAGAAACCAGAAAAGAGTGTAGAGAAATAGGCAATAAGTAATGTGAGTAAGAGGAGTTTCCCGGCACCCCTTCCCAGCTCACTGATAGCGGGAGTGACCAGCCCCAAGATGATCAACGGAACAATGAACGACAAGAAATTTCCGAAGAGGTCATTAAAAGTGGCAAATATCCTTGCAAACCAGACGGGTACAATCTGCCCCAATAAAATTCCTAAGACAATGGCAATAACTACCCGTCCTAGCAGAGGTATTTTAATAGATCTCATTATATGATTCAGTATTATCCATGGGTAATGTCAACCACAAAGATAAGGGAAGTTCAAATACCCAAGAGTTCTTTTTTCACAAAAACAATCAGACCACATTGTTTTTATAGTTTTGATTATTCAACTTGGGAAACCAAATGTTAAATTACTCATTGATAAAATAGTTGTAGCGACATTTCTTTTTTTGCTCCCATGTCTTCTCTTCATACTTATTACATCCTTTTTACATCCTTATTCTCTCCTAACGTAAACCTTATTAATAAACGGAGGGAATATGAAGAAAGTATTAAATAGATATGTGATTGAAACGATAGTCGCGCCTACCGGTCGCTGGTCGGAAAAACACTACGCGAAGGGGTGCTGGGTGTGTACCCCAACCTAACCATCGATTACAGTCGCCTTTAGTTGGCTGAAGGCGATCTGTTGTTGCCGGAAAAAGTTATGCCCATATTCCTGCCAGATTTAGGTCAGCTTATTTTATTGCCCAACGCTCCGAGGGAACTGTGACCGTTGAGTTGCCCAATGACTGGAATCCATCTGATTTGCATTGCTGGGTTTATTTCACCGACAGAGAGCAGATTAATTATTCTAATAGTGTGTATGTGGAGGTGTGAGATGCGATATTACTTATTGCGACTGATAAAATATTTCTCCTGCATTTCTACAAATATCCACATGTTGTGCCGTTATTCTGCATATCTTTACAATACTTTAGCATGATAGCAATAATATGCAGTGCAGCTGGAAACCAATACATTGGCGAGATTGTAGATAAGTCTTACAGTTTAATATGCCCTGAACAAGTGTGCTATATAAATTGGAACATGCAGATGCATGGCAATACGTGCGAGGATAAGATAAATGCACCAATCTTTCTGGATGTATGGCGGCAAATTGAACCTCTACACATTGCTCAACTTACATAAAACAAAACCCTCTATGAGCCAAATACAAAGCAGGAGACAGCAGAAGGCAAAAGAGAGCCTTGAACAATTGTCGGAAAACGAACTCGCGATTATTGATGAAAAGCCGATAGCAAGTGATGGAGATAGAAGTGACCATAAATCACCTAAAAGACAACAGATTGAGAAGTCGAAATCTTACTCTTTTTTGAAATGGATGGCTTCCGTGATGGATAAGTATCTACTTGATCCATTAATTGGACTTATTCCGGGGGGGGTAGGAGATTCGTTGAATTCAATTTGTTCTTTGCCATTTATTTATGTGAGTGCAGTCAAGGTGCGCTCTTTACCTCTTACATTGGCCGTAATCTATAATATATTGGTTGATATTCTGGTTGGCCTGATTCCCTTCTTGGGTAATTTTGTGGACATTTTCTATAGGTCGTATAGTAAGAATCTACGGCTGATTATTGGATTCGTGGAGGAAGATAGGGAGATAATTAATAAA
>DBQD01000025.1 GCA_002305715.1 Proteiniphilum sp. UBA1403
GTCAATCTTTTGAGACAGCCCCTTATTTATCCCTTCTTTGCAGCTCGCTTTCGATCATTTTCATCGAGCAATATCTTACGGATGCGCATATGTTTAGGTGTTATCTCCACATATTCGTCCTCCTTGATATACTCTAAAGCCTCTTCGAGACTGAAAACAACCGGGGGAGCCAATTGTGCCTTATCGTCGCTACCGGAAGCACGCACGTTAGTCAGCTTCTTCGATTTGGTAACATTAACCACCAAGTCACCCTCCTTGCTGTGTTCACCAACAACCTGGCCGGCATACACATCAGTCTGAGGTTCAATGAAGAAGCGACCTCTGTCCTGTAGTTTATCCAGTGCGTATGCATATGCATTGCCCGACTCACCTGCAATGATAGAGCCATTAAGTCTTTTTTCGATGGTGCCCTTCCAAGGTTGATACTCCAAGAAGCGGTGTGCCATGATGGCCTCTCCTGCTGAGAGTGTAAGCACAACGTTGTTCAATCCAATGATACCACGAGATGGGATGGTGAATTCCATGTGCATACGGTCCCCTTTACTCTCCATGGAGAGTAGCTCTCCCTTGCGGCGAGTGATAACATCGATGACCTTGCTGGCCGACTCTTCGGGCAGGTTCACAGTAAGTTGTTCTACTGGCTCATGTTTTTCTCCTGCAATTTCCTTGATGATTACCTGTGGCTGTCCTACCTGCAATTCATACCCTTCGCGACGCATGGTCTCAATTAATACAGAGAGGTGAAGTACACCGCGTCCATACACAATCCATGAATCTGCACTCTCTGTATTTTCTACACGCAATGCTAAATTCTTGTCCAGCTCACGCATCAGACGATCATAAATATGTCGTGAGGTAACAAATTTACCATCTTGCCCATAAAAAGGAGAGTTATTAATGGTAAACAACATCGACATGGTAGGTTCGTCGATTGCAATAGGATCAAGTGGTTCCGGATTCTCCAGGTCTGTAATGCTATCGCCAATTTCGAAACCTTCAATGCCAACAAGTGCGCATATATCACCGGAAGAAACTTCCTCCACTTTTGAACGTCCTAGTCCTACAAATAGATTCAACTCTTTAATGCGGGTCTTTTTAATGCTGCCATCTCGTTTGCAGAGAGCATAATCCTTATTTAGAGTGAGGGTGCCACGATGCACGCGACCCACAGCAATACGTCCCACATAGTTTGAAAAGTCGAGTGACGTAATAAGCATTTGGGGTGAACCCAACAATACTTTGGGTGCTGGTATATATTGAAGGATGGCATCAAGAAGTGGAGTGATGTTGCTGGAAGGTTTCTGCCAGTCGTCCGACATCCATCCCTGTTTGGCAGAGCCATAAATGGTTGGGAAGTTAAGCTGTTCCTCCGTTGCGTTGAGACTGAACATCAAGTCGAAAACCTCCTCTTGTACTTCCTCAGGGCGACAGTTAGGCTTGTCCACTTTGTTGATTACGAGGATAGGTTTGAGTCCTATTTCCAGAGCTTTCTGCAAAACAAAACGAGTTTGTGGCATAGGCCCTTCAAAAGCGTCTACTACTAGAAGACAACCATCGGCCATATTGAGCACGCGCTCCACCTCCCCGCCAAAGTCGGCGTGTCCCGGTGTGTCAATGATGTTAATCTTAGCGTCTTTATATTGTATGGAAACATTTTTTGAGAGGATGGTAATTCCCCTTTCCCTTTCTAGATCATTGTTATCTAGTATCAACTCTTCGTTTGGTTGGTTGTCCCGGAAAAGGTGGCCTGCCATCAACATTTTGTCCACCAGTGTGGTCTTGCCATGATCCACGTGGGCAATGATGGCAATATTACGGATATTTTGCATGAAAACAATCTTTTTAGACCGCAAAGGTACGCTTTTTCAACGATAAATAAATAATACCTATCATATTTATATAAAACATATATATAAAGTCAGATGGTACAAGGGAGGAAATCAGCACCTTTTGGTTGTTATAGTGAAAAAATGAATACATTTGTGCAAGATACTCCTCCCAACCAGAGGGCATATTTCAGCGTAATAGAATTCAGCAAGTTTCGGGTTGGATGGTTGTAAAAATAGAGTGATTTTTGTGTACAAAATAAAGTACAATGGATAGTCAACAACAGCATAATTATAAAAGAGTTGCAGCGGCAATTGAATATATCGTTACTCACTTTAGAGAGCAACCAAGTTTAGACGAAGTGGCGCAATATGTGAATTTGAGTCCCTTTCACTTTCATCGATTGTTCAGTAATTGGGCCGGAATAACACCCAAGAAATTTCTGCAATATATTAGTATCGAACATGCTCGTAAGTTGTTGAAAGAACAGCAGGCTTCGCTTTCCCATACAGCATTTGATACGGGACTTTCGGGCACAGGTCGGCTTCATGATCTTTTTGTTCAAATTGAAGGAATGACACCAGCAGAATATAGAAATGGAGGAGAGAGCCTTACAATAAACTATAGTTTTGCGCCAAGTCCTTTTGGTGAAATAATTGTGGCATCTACATCGAAAGGGGTTTGTTATCTGGCTTTTACCGATACAGAAGTGAATCCAATAGATGACCTACAACGGAGGTTCCCACGAGCCACATTGTATCAGGCGTTTGACATGAATCAGAAAAACGCACTCCATATTTTCCAGCATGAGAAAACAGACCTTTCAACCATAAAGTTACACTTGAAAGGCACTCCATTTCAGGTGAAAGTATGGGAAGCCCTTCTCAAAATACCCAAGGGCAACCTTACTACATACGGTCAGATTGCTTCTCAAGTTGGAAATGAATCCGCTTGCCGGGCTGTAGGTACCGCAATTGGCAGCAATCCTGTTTCATTTCTGATACCCTGCCACCGTGTAATTCAATCGTCCGGGAAATTTGGTGGTTATATGTGGGGCACAACACGAAAGATTGCCATGATTGGATGGGAAAGTGCACAGATAGAAAACGAGGAAGAAAAACAGGGATTGAAGTAATAGCAACCATATCATGGTGTTAATTCAGGGTGTAGTGTATTTCACGCAGTCCGTCGAAGGTGTTAATTATGAGACGAAATGGTATGGGAGCTTCTTCACCCGATCGCAAGCTCCCAAGATAGAATGAGCAGTACATGATTTGTCGATATCCGGGAGGGTCGCTTTCTCGTGAGTGACTGAAATGTAAATCGACTGTCGATGACGATGTATCACGCAACAAAGCCACCTTGTGTGGTTTGCTGTGGTATTCTGCTTCAATAATCATGTTCAGAAAATCACCACCCACCCAGATGCTTTGAATCCTCACCGGCACCCGTGCGATATAATTCGGAAAATTCTCCGACTGAATGTCAGCAGTGAAAACATCGGATACTTGATTGACCTTCACCGTGTCTCCCTCCAATGGAGTATAACTCAGTATAACACGCTGTCCATCCTTTCCAGAGTAGTTGATTTTGAAGGGAATAAGAAGACGGGAGTTGTCGAGCATGAACCGAAATTTCCCCCCATCCAGTTTTACCGAGGCAAATTCCACAAAGTAATTGTCGATCCTTTCGGGCTCGTCTTCGCAGGATGATATCACCAAAACGATCAATATACCGATAAGTCGAAATGCTCTCATTGTTCAAGCATGATTATACAATCGTGACTTTAATTCCTTTTTCCCGAAATATTTGAAGAACGTGTTGAGGAGCCTCTTTATCTGTAATGATGTGATGTACTCGATCAATATCGCAAATCTTACCGAATCCCTGTTTCCCAAATTTCGATGAATCAGATAAAACAATAACCTCCTTGGCAGCATCGAGCATATATTGGTTCAGATGCGCTTCCCCAAGATTACTGGTTGTTAATCCAAAGTCGATACCAATGCCGTCTACACCAATAAAAAGCTTGTTGCACATCAGCTCTCGCAAAATATCTTCCGTATATGGTCCAATTACCGATGCAGAACTTTTGCGCATAAAACCACCCAGTTGTATAATCTCCACATTGGGGTTATAGCAGAGTGTGAGCGATACTTTTACAGATGATGTGATAACTGTCAACGGCTCAGTCATTGGTATCTTACGTGCAAAATACAACAAAGTGGTACCAGAAGCGATGATAATCCGATCGTTTTTGTTCAGCAGTTGAATGGCAGCATTGGCGATGCGAATTTTCTCATCGACCATTATTTTTTCTTTTTCGTCGATGTGACGGTCATCAATCAGTGAACTCACGGCATTTGCACCACCATGATCACGTATTAATAGATTTTTGCTTTCGAGTTCTTTCAAATCCTTTCGAATTGTGACTTCAGATACCCCCAAGAGTTCGCTGAGATCCTGAACAGAGACATAACTCTTTTTTTCTAGCTCGTCTAAAATGACCCGATAGCGTTGACTACAGTTTAATTTTTGATGATCATCTTTCATTGTCGCAAATATTTACAGCTCTTAAAAAGCATCAAGTTAACTTCTGGAGCAGGTTAGCGCAAAAATTCCTTCAGGTAAAGCAAAAACACTGCATTTCATAGAGAACAAAACTACGAAAAAGAAAATGTATCACAAAATTAGGGCCTCTGAAACACTCATTTTTTATTTTATTTTTTTAAAACTTTCTCTCATTGGGTGTTCCAATAAAAAGTGACTTACGGACTTGTTAACATTTTCGTTGCGAATGATTATGTTAAATTTCGAATTACTTTCAAATTCTTTCGAATTAATTTTGTGGTATCGTGTAATCTTGTTATTTTTGAGGAATCAAAACATTATTTATGGAACGGGAACAATATATCGATCGGTTAAAAGAAGCCAAAAATGGCTCTGGATGGGATTTTATTGTAATTGGAGGTGGTGCTACTGGATTAGGTATCGCTGTCGACGCAGCAAGCAGAGGATACAAAACTGTGTTGCTGGAGCAATCAGATTTTGCTAAAGCCACATCGAGCCGCAGCACAAAGTTGGTTCATGGAGGTGTTCGTTACCTGCAAAAAGGTGATGTCGCCCTTGTTAGAGAAGCATTGCATGAAAGAGGTTATTTAAGTAGAAATGCTCCTCATTTGGTGAAAAACCAACGTTTCATCATCGGTAATTATCAATGGTGGGAAAAACCATTTTATACATTGGGACTCACGTTTTATGATATCCTGGCAGGAAATATGAGTTTGGGTCGCTCTTTACCTCTGAGTAAAAAAGAGGTCATTCGTCGTATTCCACAGATTGTACAGAACCAACTCAAAGGAGGTGTTGTATATCACGATGGCCAGTTCGATGATTCACGACTCGCCATTAACCTGATGCAGACAGCCATAGAGAATGGAGCCACGGTGGTTAATTATGTGCGAGTTAATAGCTTGTTAAAAGATCAACAGAATAATGTTGTGGGTGTTGTTGCTGAAGATAAAATTGGCGGAAGCACCTTCGAGTTAAAAGCTAAATGTGTTGTCAATGCTACCGGTATTTTTGTGGATGATATCATCAAAATGGATAAACCGGAGGAGAAGCCATTGGTTCGACCAAGTCAAGGTGTTCACGTGGTAGTAGACCGCTCATTTTTGGATAGCGACGATGCCATCATGGTGCCAAAGACCAGCGATGGTAGAGTTATGTTTGGAGTGCCCTGGCATAACCGGGTGATTTTGGGTACAACCGATACACCGGTAAAAGAATTTGTATTGGAGCCTAAAGCGTTGGAAGAAGAGGTTGATTTCATCTTGGAAACAGCCGGAAGATATCTTACAAAGAAGCCAAAACGCGAAGATGTACGCTGTGTATTTGCCGGACTCAGACCGTTGGCAGCTCCCAAGAAACATGCCGATGAAGCAAAGACAAAAGAGATTTCTCGCAGTCATAAATTGCTGGCATCCGATTCGGGACTGATTACCATTACCGGTGGAAAATGGACTACCTATCGTGTTATGGCCGAAGAAACTGTGGATTTGGCAATCAAAACAAAAGGGTTGGAATTCAAACCTTGTAAGACCAGAAAACTGAAGATTCATGGTTACAGACAGAATCCCGATAGAAATAACCACCTATATATATACGGTAGCGATATTGAGCAAATTCTTCAATTGCAGAAGAGCAATCCTGCATATGCTCAGAAGTTGCACAGTGAATTAGAATTTACCGCATCCGAAGTGGTTTGGGCTGTGCGAAAAGAGATGGCACGTACCGTTGACGATGTGTTGGCACGTAGAGTAAGGGCACTTTATATGGATGCTCGTATTTCTGTGGAAATAGCTCCAACAGTTGCATCTATTATGGCAAAAGAGCTTAATAAAGATGCAAAATGGGAAGAAGAACAGGTCCGTGAATATGTTGAAATTGCACAGAATTATATTTTTTAAATGCACGACCCCTCCGTCATACTAGTATTTTTTGTATATATTTATTGTGAGAAAAATTAATAAATATGATAGGAATTCTTAAACCACCCTCCCACAAGGAGTTATTACCCCAGGAGAAAATCGACCCTACTTACAAACGGTTGCGTTTGCAGGTATTCATGGGAATCTTTATTGGCTATGCCGGTTATTATCTAGTAAGAAAGAATTTTTCGTTGGTAATGCCCGACCTAATTGAAATGGGATACTCCAGAGGTTCGCTCGGTATCATTGCTTCAGCAGTCTCCATTTCATACGGTCTTAGTAAGTTTATTATGGCCGGTGTGTCTGACAGGAGCAATGCCCGCGTATTTCTGAGTTTGGGCTTGTTGTTATCCGGACTAACAATTTTATTTCTTGGTACTGTGCCTTTGCTAACCTCTTCGGTTACCATCATGTTTGCTTTGATGTTTATAAACGGTTGGTTCCAGGGAATGGGTTGGCCACCGTCTGGGCGAGTTATGGTACACTGGTTCTCCACAAAGGAGAGAGGCACAAAGATGTCTATTTGGAATGTAGCACACAATGTTGGTGGTGGATTGATTGGTCCCCTTGCCATTATGGGTGTAGCAATATTTGGTGATTGGCAGAGCAAATTGTATTTCCCTGCATTGATAGCGATTGTGATTTCCTTTATTGCATATCTGCTGATCCGTGATACCCCTCAGTCGTGTGGTTTGCCAAACATTGAGAAGTATAAGAACGATTATCCGAAAGGATACGACGAAAAATTCGAAAAGGAATTTACGACCAAAGAGATATTTTTCAAATATGTGTTCAACAACAAATTTCTTTGGCTGATTGCTATTGCTAATATCATGGTATATCTGGTAAGATATGGTGTGCTCGACTGGGCACCTACTTATCTGAAAGAGGCTAAGGGTTTTTCGGTGAATGAATCGGGTTGGGCATACTTCGCATATGAATATGCAGGAATTCCCGGCACATTGTTATGTGGATGGATTTCCGATAAGATTTTCAAAGGTAGAAGAGCTCCGGCCATTGTTATCTATATGCTCTTGGTGTTGGTAGCAATCTATATTTACTGGAAAAATCCGGCAGGACATGTGTGGATTGACAATGCAGCCCTAATCGCAATAGGCTTCCTGATTTACGGTCCGGTTATGTTGATTGGTGTGCAGGCCCTCGACTTGGTACCAAAGAAAGCTGCAGGTACAGCAGCCGGCCTTACAGGTCTGTTTGGATATCTTGGTGGCGCATTGGGTGCTAACATTGCCATTGGTTTCATTGTAGATCACATGGGATGGGATGCCGCATTTATTTTAATGTTATTGGCTTGTGTTCTTTCTATTGTTTTCACCATGTTTACATGGAATACAGAGAAAAAGAGATTAATGGCTGATTGATATAATTAACCGAAAAAAGAAATGAAGAAATTATTTTTTACCCTATCCCTGCTCCTCTCTGTTTTTTTACAGAATACAGTAGCGCAATCATATCGACCCATACGGGGATGGTCGGATGAGATCAACCAAAGACTCGAAAGTTTTCTTAATGCTACTCGCACAATGCAGGAAAGAAAAGTGGCGGTCTTTGATTGTGATGGCACTACCTTTGGACAGGTGCCTCACTATCTGGCCGATGAGGCGCTGTATCAATATGCCGATGAAGTGCTGAAAAAGAGAAATGACAAGGAAGCAGCCGAAAAGTTAGCTATACTCGACCGAATGGTCAAGGATGGAGATAATGTAGGCAAACCGTATGTTGAAGATCGAGTTCATTTTTTGGCCGGCTTGTCGCCAGAAGAGATTGAGACAATTGGTTACAACTGTTACCGCACCTCATACAAAGGAAAGTTCTATCCTGAGATGAAGGAGTTGATTGCCAACTTGAAGGATTTCGGATTTGAAGTTTGGATCCTGACAGCTTCTCCTGAATTCCTTTATCAGCGATTTGTGGTAGAAGAACTAGGTATCCCAGCCGTGAACGTTTTAGGTGCGAAGTGTGTTGTTAAGGACGGTAAAACCACCGGAGAGATTATCCTTCCTATTCCACAAGACGATGGAAAAGCTCACACTATTGAGACATTCATCAAGACCAAACCACTGATTGTTGGAGGAAACAGCCGTGGCGACATGGACATGCTCAACGAGTCGTTTGGTCTGAAGATCGTAGTCAATCCCGATGATCACACTGTGCGCGGACCCGAAGACGGACCGATGAACGGACATACAGTAAAATCATACTGGGAAAAAGAGGGAGCACTTATTGTCAAATGCGACGATGTGGCCGACAAGAATGTGTTTTTCCATACCTCACAATGGAAAATAAAGGAAAATAGAGCCAATCCAAAATAGATTGGGACGCAAAGTTGAAAGAAAACATGTTGACTGATATATTATATCGCAAAACCAAAAAAATGAGTCTGCTACTCGTTTTGGTTTTTTGTACTCAAATTACCTTTGCTCAAGCAATTACATCGCAGGCACTTGGCATTCAAAAAAAGATGCCCAAGTGTCCTGTAATTGCTCATAGAGGTACCATTTATTGGGCTCCCGAGCTGACTGAAGCTGCTTTTAGATGGGCCCGTAATAGCGCTGCCGACTATCTCGAACTGGATGTACACCGTACAAAGGATGGTCAGCTTGTTGTAATGCACGACAAGACTTTAAAACGTACAACCAATGTCGCTACTCTATTTCCCGGCAGAGAAAATGATCAGATTGGTACCTTTACAATGGAAGAGATCTTATCATTGGATGCCGGAATTCTATTTAATGAAAAGAACCCTAATCAGGCACGCCCCACTTTCGTAGGTCAGGGTGTACTTGCTTTTGAAGATGTGTTCCGAATTGCTGAGGGAAAAAGAATTAAACGAAATCCCGACGGTAGTCGTGTCTATCATCGTACTGCTGATGGTGGTTATCGATTTGAGTATGAAGATGATCCTGCAGATAATGGTCATCGTCCCGGTGTCATCATTGAGACTAAAATACCTGAAACGTATCCTGGTTTAGAAGAGCAAATGTATCAAGCTCTGACCGACTTTGGTTGGAATCCATTGGAAAAAAAGGCTCGTACGTTGAGCAAGAGCTTCTACAAAAAAGGAAAAGTAAACGTCGGTAATACATCGGGTAAGATTTTGGTACAAACCTTCTCTCGCGAAGGAATGTTGCGTTTCAAGGAAGTCTTCACTGAAGATACTCCTACAAGTTTCCTGATTAAAAGTCCAGATCCTTCAAAACCTGGAGCAGAAAAGAGTTTCGATGAAATTGTAGACTTTACTGTAAAAAGTGGAGCTCAGTATATCGGTACCAATGTTTCTGTTGAGGATGGTGAAGTGACAAACAAGCTGTTTCTGGAAAAGATTCGTGCTGCCGGACTCAAGATCAATATTTATTCGTTTAACACCGTGGAAGAGATGGAAGCCTATTACGGTAATCAGAAAGGTCGTAAAGCTACGCCATGGCTTGACGGAATGATTACCAACAGAACAGATCTCACCACTCATTTTTATAAAAATCACAACAACCGTTCCATTGCGCCATCACAAGATCCTGTGATGATACTGAATGAATTAGGTTATTAATAAAAGGAGTTTCATTAGATGAAAAAAATGATCAGGTACCTGTTGCTGCTTGTAATAGTCATTCAATATGCTGCTTGCAGTAGTAAAGAGGAGTCTAAACCCGAAGCATTTGATGTTCGTTTCGAGCTTCCATCCCTGATTGATGTAAGCCCGGGTGGGGACTACACATTTAAGGTATTAGAGAGCAAGTCGCCATCTGCTTCCGATTCATTTATTTTTGAATCGGAAGATGGTATTTCCTATATATGCCCCATTCTTACTACCACTTCCGAAAACTTTACCATACGTTTGGTAAACAATATCAAATCGGGTTACCACCAGGTTTATATCAGAAGAGATACCCGTAAAAAACCATTCGGAAAAACATATCTGAATCTTGTTGAAGATATTGGTTTTGTGCCTGATGCAGGTACAACCATCTATGGTATGGTTTCTGCTAACGATGGTTCACCTGTGAAAAATGTAGTAGTTTCAGATGGGATAGAAGTGACAGTCACAAACGAACAGGGAATTTATCAGTTGCAATCAGCTAAAAAGAATGGTATTGTATTTGTCTCTATTCCAGGCGGATACGAGGTTGCATCGCAAGGCGTACTGCCTCAATTCTTTACCCGGTTGAAAGGTGCTCCGAATGCTGTTGAGCGGGTCGATTTTACATTGAAGAAAGTACCCAACCAGGATACCTACAAAGTATTCATGTTGGGAGACATGCACTTGGCGAATCGTACAAACGATTTGAAACAATATGCCGAATTCACTGCCGACTTAACCAGCTATATGAATAGCCATAAGGGTGAAAAGATGTATGCCATTGCATTGGGTGATATGACTTGGGATATTTATTGGGAAAGTAACAATTATTCTTTTGCACAGTATCTAAATACGGTTAATACCCAACTGAAGGATTTGCAGATCTTCCATGTAATGGGGAACCACGACAACGATTATAAGGCAACCAACGACTTTAATGCTGAAATCCAATATCGGGATAAAATTGGTCCTACCTATTACTCCTTTAATATAGGTAAGGTGCATTATGTGGTGATTGATGATATCGATTGCAGTGATTATGATGGTTCCACATCGCGTAATTATAAAAAGACTATTACAAATGATCAATTAAATTGGCTTGTAAAAGACCTGTCGCACGTTGACAAGTCTACACCGGTTGTCGTTGCAACCCATGCTCAGATTTTTTATCCTACAACCGATGGGTTCAAATATGACCATGATGTGACCAACACTACACGTCTTTTCGATATTCTGGCCGGTTATACAGTCCATTTTGTAACAGGTCATACACATTTGATGTTTAATGTAACACCAAATGAAGCAATTACAGGCAGCAACAACTTTTACGAACACAACTCAGGTTCTGTGTGTGCTTCCTGGTGGTGGTCCGGTTCGTTGACCCCGGGAGTACACCTCAGTCCCGATGGCACTCCGGGTGGTTATGCTATTTGGGATGTCTCCGGAACCAATTTAAAATGGAAGTTTAAAGCTACAGGCTGGCCTGAAACATATCAGTTCCGTAGTTACGACCTAAACAAAGTGAGCTTCTCCTTAGGCGATGTCCCATTGATGGGTCCTTCAACTCCCGATGCAGTCAAGAGGTCATTCCAACGTTATATTGACGCCTATCCGGTGAACAGCAACAACGAAGTGCTGATCAACATTTGGAACTGGAATTCAAGATGGACATTAAGTGTTGTGGATGAAGAGGGTAATACCTTAACACCTGAACCTGTATGGGCCTTTGATCCGCTTCACATAGCGGCTCTATCCGTGAAACGGTTTAACCAGTCGAATACCTCCACACCCAATTTCATCACAGAAAAGTTTACCCATTTCTTCAAAGTAAAAGCGAAGGATGCTGATGTGGATTTGGTAATCACTGTAAAGGATGAATTTGGAAACAGTTGGACAGAAAATATGGCAAGACCGAAATCCTTCTCAATAGATGATTACAAAACTAAATAATTAAGTTGATAACCATAAATATTTCTAATTTTAAAACATTGATTTTATGAGAGAATGTAGACTATTTGTCCTTTTTCTACTTCTGATCACTGGGGGAGGCCTCTCCTTATCGGCTCAGAATAGAGTAATCTCAGGGAAAGTCTTTGATGCAGAACAGGAACCCATGATGGGTGTAACTGTTCAGATTGAAGGCACAACCACGGGCACAATAACCTCATTGGATGGGGACTTTTCGCTTACGGTTCCTGCTGGAGATGTGGTGCTGAAGGTGTCATTTGTTGGGTATCTTACCCAGAGTGTGAAAGTCCCTGCATCACAAACGAATGTAACTATTAATATGCAAGAAGATGCTGTTCTTCTTGAAGAAACGGTAGTAGTAGGTTATGGTACACAGAAGAAAGTCAACCTTACCGGTTCTGTATCGGTAGTAGGAGGAAAAGAACTTGAAGACCGTGTGGCACATTCTGTGACTCACATGTTGCAAGGTTCTGTTCCGGGACTAAACGTCACCACCTCTTCCGGTAGACCGGGTAGTAATCCCGCTATCAATGTGCGTGGTGTAACTTCAATCAATGGAGCCGAACCTCTTGTATTGATCGATGGTGCAGTAGGTGATCTCAATCGCGTTAACCCGAACGACGTGGAATCGATTTCTGTAATTAAGGATGCGGCAGCTGCTGCTGTGTATGGTGCACGTGCCGCATTCGGTGTAATTCTTGTTACAACCAAATCGGGTTCTGCAACTGACGGAAAGGCAATTGTTCGCTACAGCGGCCGTTTGGGTTGGGAAGAATCGACCACCTCTACCGATTATGAAAACAGAGGTTATTGGTCAGTGTACACAGTGAATAAGTTCTGGAAAGCAGATTCGGGCACGTTATATTTAAATTATACCGACCAGGACATGCAACAGTTATTGGCTCGTGTGAACGACAAGACTGAGCATCCCGACCGTCCATGGGTTGTGGAAGAAATGAGAAACGGTAGAAAACAATGGGTATATTATGGGAACTACGACTGGTGGGACATGATGTACCGTGCACAGCGTCCGGTTCAAAAGCACAGCGTTTCGCTCAATGGTGGAACAAAAGATGTGAAATATCTTGTTTCAGGAGCCTACGATAAACAGGAAGGTATCCAAAAGCAACATCCCGACCTTTTTGAGAAGTTTAACCTGCGTTCGAAAATTGATTTCAACATCAATCCATGGGCTACTTTCTCCAACAATACCTCTTTCTATACCTCCAAATACCTTTCTTTGGGAGATGGAGGTGTAGATAACACCATTGGATATAGTGCCCGTCACGCATTGGCCAACATTCCAATGAAGAATCCCGACGGTTCGTGGGTATATGGTATTCCATACAGTAGCTACAAGGTAGCCAATGGACGTCATATCATTCTGGGTGAAAACTCACACAGAAATGTTGATATTGCAACCGACTTCTCTAATACCAGTCGCCTTGTTATCAAGCCCATAAAAGTGTTGAGCGTTACGGCCGATTTTACCTATCGTCTGTATCAGGCACGTAACATGAGTCGTTCTAACAATATGCCATACAGAGAGTATCCCGATGCACCAATGGCTTATTATAGTACCGGTGCTGGTGAGAATCAACTCGATGAAGCGGTGAATACTCGCAATTATTACTCTACCAATATCTTTGCTACTTATAATCAGTCGTTCAACGATGTACATAACCTCACGGGGGTGGTTGGTCTCAACTACGAAACACTGAAATTGAAAAATATTTCAGCATGGGGACGTAACCTGGCTTCCACCCAGTTGGATGACCTTAATCTTGTTGGACCGGATGCAGATGGAAATACACTCACCGGAGTAGGTGGCGGTCAGAACGAATATGCACTGATGGGTTACTTCGGTCGTATCAACTATGACTACAAAGGACGTTATCTAGTAGAATTCAGCGGTCGTTACGATGGTACATCTCGTTTTGCCAAAGGTCACCGTTGGGGCTGGTTCCCCTCTGCATCACTTGGATGGAGAGCATCGGAAGAAGCATTCTTTGAACCAATGCGTGAGTATGTTGATAATCTCAAGTTAAGAGGTTCTTACGGTACCCTGGGTAACCAGAATGTATCTTCCTACTATGCTTATTTGCGTCTGATTTCAATAAGTGACTTTGCCGGATATTCATTTGGTGAAGGAACTACAATGGGTAAATATTCTACCATTGGTGCTCCGGTAGCATCCGATCTTACTTGGGAGACCTCCAAACAATGGAACGTTGGTTTGGATATGAATTTCTTGAAAAACCGACTCAGTTTTGTGGGTGACATCTATATTCGTGATACCGAAGATATGCTTACCGATGGTGTCGCACTTCCTGGTGTTTATGGAGCTACTCCTCCAAAAATGAATACTGCCGACCTGCGTACTAAGGGGTATGAATTCTCTATCAACTGGAGAGACAGAGGCACGTTTGCCAACAAACCGTTGGAATATGGCTTTGGATTCAATCTGAGCGATTATAAGAGTACAATAACCAAATATGACAACCCCGAAAAATCATTCGCAAAAGATTATTACGAAGGAATGCGCATTGGCGAAATCTGGGGTTTTGTGACCGATGGTCTTTTCCAAAGTAGAGAAGAAGCACAGGCATATGCACAGCAAGTTGACCTGAGCTACATCAACAACCGTATTACCGGCGGATGGCAAGGTGGTGACCTTAAGTTTGTCGACCTCGATGGTAATGGCATTCTTGGAATTGGTAGCAACACGGTGAGCGATCCGGGTGACCGTAAGATCCTTGGGAATTCACTTCCTAGCCTTTCATATGGATTCAATGCAAACGTAAGATGGCAAGGTATCGACGTATCGGCCTTCTTCCAGGGAACCGGTAACCACTACTGGTATCCTCACGGACAGATGATGAACTTCTGGGGATCCTACTCTTATCCTTATCTCTCATTCATGCCGAAGAACTTCCTCGACAAAGTATGGGCAGAAGACAACAAAGATGCATACTTCACCAGACCAATGGCTTATTCAGCTACATCTGGTCCGATGAGCAAGGTGAACGATCGCTATCTGCAGAACCTGCGTTATTTGCGATTCAAGAACCTGACAGTAGGATATACATTACCCGAAGATGTAACTAAAAAGATCAAAGTGGATATGGTACGTGTCTATTTCTCTGGAGAAAATCTCTACTTCTGGTCACCTCTCAAGAAAGTTACAGATTATGTAGATCCGGAAGCTGTAATCGACAGGTCGAATGACGTATATCAGAATGCCTTCTATCCATGGCCGAAGACATATATGTTTGGTGTAGATCTAACTTTTTAATCAACAATAAGGAATAATCACTATGAAGCGATATATTATAATAGCGATTGCTCTGATAACTGGTTTGACAGCATGCGATGATCTGCTAGATACCAAACCATTGAGCCAAATTTCGCCTGAAACCTATTTCAAGACAGAAACGGATCTCCAGATGTTTAGTAATACTTTTTACAACAACTTACTGGATAAATCCCCCTATGACAAACAGAGTGATTTGTACATTCAACAGAACCTTTCTGCCGAAATGATTGGCGGTAACAGGAGAACTGTACCCAATTCTGGAGGAGGTTGGTCATGGAGTGACCTGAGAAAAATGAACACCTTGCTGGTCTATATCGATCAGTGTGAAGATAAGGCAGCAGTATTGAAATATACAGCCCTGACACGA
This sequence comes from Proteiniphilum sp. UBA1403, assembly GCA_002305715.1. Lineage (GTDB taxonomy): Bacteria > Bacteroidota > Bacteroidia > Bacteroidales > Dysgonomonadaceae > Proteiniphilum. The sequence continues at coordinate 15,564 of DBQD01000025.1, forward strand.
TTCTTTAGAGCGTACTTCTATTTCGACAAAGTGAAACGATTCGGAGATGTACCCTGGTACGACAAAGAGCTTGGTTCGGCAGATGAAGATCTCTACAAACCACGCGATTCACGTGAGTTGGTGATGACCAAGATGATTGAAGATATCGATTTCGCCATCGAGAACTTACCGGCTAACGTAAGCACTTATCGTGTCAACAAATGGGCAGCCCTTGCGCTGAAGGCTCGTTTCTGTCTCTACGAAGGAACTTACCGCAAATATCACAACATTTCTCTGGATGGTCATGATTACAATTATTACCTCGATCTAGCGGCTAAGGCGGCAGAAAGAATCATCAAGGAGAGTTCCTATAAGTTGTATACCACCGGAAATCCTACCAAGGATTATTTGATGCTTTTCGCGCAAGAAAATGCGAGCGTAGATGAATATATCATGGCTATCAAGTTCGACTATAGTTTGGGTATTTATCACAATGCTACAGCTCACACAGTTGTTGCTACACAGGGACGTCCCGGTTTGACCAGAAAATTTGTGAATAGCTATTTGATGGCAGATGGTACCGCATTTACCGATAAAGAAGGATGGCAAGAAGCATCGTTTATTGACGAGGTGAAAAATCGCGATCCTCGTTTGGCTCAAAGCATCCGCACTCCTGGATATACTAGAATTGGTACTACCAAGGTATTGGCACCCGATCTTACCGGTTCTGTAACAGGATATCACCCAGTGAAATTTGTGCAGGATCCAACCGCTTCGGGAGGTCAGGTTGACCGTAACGATCGTTCTACATGCGACTTACCGGTATTCCGTTTGGCTGAAGTCTATCTGAACTATGCCGAAGCAAAGGCAGAAATGGGAACATTAACTCAGAACGACCTTGATATCTCTATCAACAAACTCAGAACAAGAGTTGGCATGCCCTACTTAATGATGAGTGCTGCGAATGCGAATCCCGACTGGTATCTTTCTTCTGCTCAATATGGATATCCCAATGTGAGCGGTGCTAACAAAGGTGTTATCCTTGAAATTCGTAGAGAGCGTGCCGTTGAGCTGAATCAGGAAGGATTCCGTTTCGATGACTTGGTACGTTGGAAATCAGGAACCAGTATCAATCAGGAACTTTATGGTATGTATTTCAAACAACCGGGCTCCTATGACCTTACAGGGGATGGCGTAGCAGATTATATTCTCTATGCTGAAGGAACCTCTAAGCCTACTGCACCCGATGGTGTTCAGGTATTGCAACTTGGAAAAGATATTCTACTCACCGAAGGAGACCATGGGTATGTATACTACCACAAGAATATTTCACGTACTCCTTTCAATGAGGGGAGAGACTACCTCTATCCAATTCCAATCAACGAGCGCTCACTCAATAAGAATCTGACGCAGAATCCAGGATGGAATGACGGACTTGATTTCTAAATCGAACTTCAATAATTTAAAATAAACAAGAGATTATGAAACTATTGAAATATACATATAGAACCCTGATTCTTGTGGCACTCCTGGTTACATTTGGAAGCTGCGAAGAGGAAGGATCCTCTCTGTCTAGAGCTGTCCTTGCCAGTGCCAGTTCGTTAAACTTCGAGGGAACTTCAAGTGCCCCACAGACCATTACGGTCTATGCCGATGCAGATTGGGTAACTGAAGTACCCGAATGGATCACTGTTACCCCCGCCACCGGAACCGGTGTAATGGATGTGACAATCAGTGTGACCGACAACCTTCGTGGAGGTGCGTTGGATAACCCCAGAAAAGCAGTCGTTGTTTTCAAGGGAGAAACACTAGACAGTCGCGCCGAAGTGCTTGTTATGCAAGCAGGGGACAAGTATCGTGATGTGAAAGATTACACCATGCAGGAATTTGTGGCACTTCCCAATGAAACAGTAGTATCTGTTCCCAATGTAACGGTTATGGCTGTAACATCTAACGGATTTATCATCTCTGATAATCAGAATGTTCACAATGCATATGTATTGAGCAGCACATCCGTAAATGTGGGAGACGTAGTGTCGATCATGGGTGACAGACTTTCAAATACTCAAGGTCTTGCAATTCTTCAAGCAGATGATGTTGAAATTAATTCAACTGGAGGTACTGTTACCTATCCGGAAGCAGAAGATATTACCGACAAAGTTGGTTCCTTCACGGCTAATTCAAGAAAGTATATTGCGGTAAGCGGTATCATGAATGGTAGCAACGTTAGTGTTGCCGGAACAAACTTCACCGTAAGTATTACAGATGCACCTTCTTCACTCAATCTTGAAGCGTTGAATGGTCACCGCGTTGTTTTGATGGGATATTTCGACGGATTGGCGGCACCGGTTATAAAAATCATGTTCGCTGAAATCATCGATAATGGTATTGCCAAGGATATCTATTTCTTCGAAGACTTCGAATGGCTCGACCCATGGTCAGTTGCTGGTGGTGCAGGACAGACAGTAGAGACTGACAACCTCAGTGCTACTTCGCCACAGTTGCCTACTCCAAAGGTTGACGGTGTGTCGGCTCTCGATGCGCTATTGGCGAAGGGATATGCATTCTTGCGTGTAACTCCAACTACCACTAATGCTACCGAGTGTATTTACTTGCAACAAAATTACCTCAAGTTTGGTAAGACCGGATTCCAGGCTGGTATTATTCTGCCGAGACTAACAACGGAAGTACCTTCAAGTGCTAATCCTGTCATTGCGTTCGATTGGTGTCCAATGCGCCAAGGTTCGGGTGTAATTGACCCTGTCAACTTGATCGTTATCGTTAAGAATGGAAGCGATGAGGTAACATTTACCGTACCAGTAGCTGGTTTTGAAAATGGTCGTCGCCTCGAATGGATCAGAGCTGAAGTGCCCCTAACTGGTGTAACACTTAACGAAGAGACTGTAATTACTATTCGTCAGACCAACTGGCAGTTGAAAACTGCAAACCGCTATTTCCTCGACAACATCGAAATTAGCAGTATTATCAACTAATCGATTGCCATAGCGGCGATAAATAATATGTGAAGGCCATCTCAATATTTAGGTTGAGATGGCTTTTTTATTGTACCTATTCTACAGATCCTACAAGTGACATGGTTCGTTTCTTCCTTATGTTTGGCTTATTAAATTATAAGCGAAATATAAGGCAAATATAAGGGATAACCGGAGTAGGTCTAGAGAAAGGGGGCTGTTCCAAAAGGGCAGCT
>DBQD01000003.1 GCA_002305715.1 Proteiniphilum sp. UBA1403
CACGTATTCCTTCACAGCCCAAATCAACATTAAGTAAAAGACTGATTAAGAAATATAGGAGTGTTATATTTGACCTCGACAATACTTTGCTTGACACCACCATCCTTATGCCCTTTGTTGATAAGATACAACTATCCCCGTCAGGTACGGATGGTAACAAAAAACTTTGGAAAGAGCATGATGACGCAGTACCTCAATGCAAGATGTATGAGGGTATGTCAGATGTTCTAAAATTCATTCGGGATAAAGGAATAAAAACTGCCATTGTCACCAATTCTGTAAAAAGAAGGATTGAAGTGTGTGCTAAAGTGTTTTACCTTCCCGTAAGTGAAAAGTGCATGATAGGGCGTTACTCTGTAACACCGCGTGTTCCCATCCTCAAACCTGACAAGAGGCTTTATGAAAAAGCAATAGAAATGATGGGGGCCACGGCTGACAGCGTAATATCATTCGGTAACACAGCAGAAGATATTCAAACAGCTCATAATGCAGGGGTTGAAAGTGTAGCCTGTCATTGGGGCGCAACTGAAAAGGAATGGGAGGAAATGCAAGCAGCAAATCCTACATATTCAATTGAAACGCCTTCAGAAATTATCTCATTATTAAGCAAAACACGCTGAATTGCACCGTTTTTGAACGGCCAAATGAAGATAATGCTAACTTTTTGAACGATTCACGATTTTAATTTGTACCTTTTCACCAAATTAAAAACAATTTTTGCCTATGAGATAAGATAAAAGACATATAGATAAGAGAGACGCATTAGCTTGTAGAAACTTCGACACTTTCAAAAATCACTCATCGGAATAAAGTTGATGCTCACGCTTAGGCGTGGGCTTTATTCCATATTTGAGTGATAGGTAGTCGAAGATCTCAGAATCAGATAAAGTGAGTAAGTCCACGTTTTCTTTTTCTGTCTATCCTCAAACCTTTGGACTAACCGATTTACAAATAAACAAATAAGGCAAAAACATGGTGAATTTTACTCATAAAATAGTATTGGCAACAATAGGGCTTCTCTGTGGCCTCCCTATCTCAGCTTATGATTTTGAGGTGGACGGATATAGATATAACATTACGTCTGTAGCAGATTTAACAGTTGAAGTAGTTGCTACTCCTGTTGGTTGTATTGAAACCAATAGGATATTAGGAATCGAGACAACAGAAGAAATAATAATCCCATCAACCGTGCAATATAGCGGCAAGACATTCGAGGTAACAAGGATTGGAAATAGTGCCCTTGAAAACGCAGACGTGAAATCAGTAATAGTTCCTGAAGGAATAATAGCCATTGGAGAACTGGCGTTTTATTGGTGTGATAATCTTGAATCAATTACCTTACCCTCTACATTAGCATCCGTTGAAGGAATGGCTTTCGGAAGCTGCTCAAAAATCAAGAAAGTGCATATCTCTGACCTTGCATCATGGTGTAACATTAACTTCGATAGTTATTGGGACTACGACAACTCAAATCCTTTGGTGAAAGCCAAGGACCTTTACCTTAACAATGAATTGATAGAAGAATGTGTAATTCCTGAGACTGTAACGGAAATAAAAGGTGGTGTATTTGCAGGCGCAAGTTTCCATTCGCTTTCAATACCCAACACAGTAACCAACATCGGGAAAAATGCTTTCGGAGGCTCAGGCATTTTGTATTTAGAACTTCCCACATCTATTAATATGATACCCGATGAAGCTTTTGGATATTGCGTAAAATTGCAAACGGTTGTGCTGCATAATTCCATAAACGAGATAGGTCAAAAGGCTTTTCAGAACTGCACAAGTCTGAAAATGGTTAGTTTCATGGGGAATATTAAGAGCATTGGAGAAAAAGCTTTCGACAATTGCAACAATATGACCGATATTTATTGCTCCGCTGCCACCCCTCCCACCATAAAGGAGAATACATTTTCCAACATGACCTACATGTTTACCAACCTACATGTACCCGAAGGAACAAATGAGACTTACGCATCAGCCGATAATTGGAAAAACTTTATCACAATAGTTGACGATGCACAGACTGCACCTATAACAGAGTTTGAAATTGATGGCATACGCTATGAAATCATATCTGAGCATCAGGTCGCTGTTATATCTAAAAGCAGCGGTTCCTATTCGGGGGATATTCTCATTCCCTATAAGGTTGAACTAAACTCAACGGATTATTTCATTTCGGCCATTGGAGATAATGCCTTTAAGGGCTGTCAGAACCTGACAAGCATATCATTACCTGTAGCCCTAAAAACTATTGGTAAAAGCGCATTTGCAGCCTGTCATTCATTGGAAAAGATTGTCATTCCCGATGCAGTTTACACAATTGAGAGTGATGCTTTCAACCCATGTTATTCTTTGAAAGAAGTCACATTTGGAATCCATCTGAAAGATATAGGCACGTCTGCTTTTCGTGGAAGTGAAGAACTGACAAGAATCATCTGTACTTTATCAGAACCTCCAACCCTTCATGAAAGTGTGTTCAATTCCAAAATATACAAAACGGCATTAGTACAAATTCCCAAAGGAAGTAAGGCTGCATACCAAGCTGCAACGGAATGGAAAGAGTTTA
>DBQD01000021.1 GCA_002305715.1 Proteiniphilum sp. UBA1403
CGTCGTGCAGCACAGGCAGCCATTGAAGCGGGGAAGAAGAAGATTGAATGGGGCTCACAGATTCGCAGCTACGTTTTTGATGATCGACGTGTAAAAGATCATCGCACCAACTACCAGACATCCGACGTGACCGGCGTAATGGACGGTGACATAGATGAATTCATCAAAGCATATTTAATGGAATTCGGAGGAGGAGAATAACGAAGAACGGAATATTTGTTGCAAAAGTATGGCTTTATCCTGAAAAAACGTACATTTGTAGTAAAACCGTATTTTCCAATTACGCATGACAAGCAAGTACAATGCAACAGAGACTTTCCTGAAGTGTACTCTACTTATTTCCTTCAGTCTTATTTCCCATTTTATTTCGGGGCAAATTAGTCACGGTGGAAAACCATTGCCCTTGCAGGCAGGAATGACTGCGAGATCTGTTTCTCCAACAGCCGATATTATAGTTGAGATGCCCTCTTTTGATGCACAGGCTGCTTTGTGGCGTTCATTTCAAGAAAAAGCACAATTTAAAAGCCTAGAATTTGCACACAAGTTTTTCGTTCACTTGCGACCCGATAATGCTGGTGTTACCTTTACTGAAGGCAACATGAAAGTGTGGCGTGTTGGTATCCGTTCAAAAGGAGCCTACTCATTGAATATCCTTCTCACGAAATTTCGTTTACCCAGCGGTGCTAAGTTGTTTGTATACAATGCCGATCAGACTGAGGTTCTGGGGTCGTTTACAAGTGATAATAACACGGACCTGAATTTGTTACCCATCCAACCCATTGGTGGAGATGAGTTAATTGTGGAATACCAAGAACCACTCAATGCCGAATTTGAAGGTGAAATTGAAATTGGTGAGGTGAACCATGATTTTGTAGGAATCTTTCGCGCAACTGAACCACGTGACCCTATTAATTCATGTCATCCAAACCTTTTATGTTACCCAGAAAATATTGAGCCAGGAAGTGGGGTCTTAGCATTGATTATCAATGGTGTCACCTATTGCACCGGATCGCTCATCAACAATACAGCCAACGATGGTACACCCTACCTAATTACAGCCACACACTGCCTGAATAACGATTACAATGCATCCTTTCTTGCGAATAGAAGGTATGATTTGGTGGCTGGTCGGATTGTTGCTTTTTTCAATTATAACTCTCCTGTATGCGATGCAGACATACGCGGTCCTTTACAAATGAGTCTGGCCTCTGCCGATTCGGTATTAATCAGTGAACGTCACGACATTTCCCTACTCAAATTTAAACAGGCTCCACCAAAAGAATATCAGCCATATTACTTGGGATGGAATGCAAGTCCTACATACTCTGCTCCCTTTCATGGGATACACCACCCCAATGGAGGCACAAAAAAAGTGGCAGTAGAAGAGAGTTCATTATCGTTCGGTACTTTTAGTGACCCAAGCTCAAAGTACAATTTTGAACCCAATACTTTCTTGATAGTGAAAGAATGGGAAATAGCCACTACTGAGGGTGGGTCCTCCGGGTCGCCTCTATTAGACAGAGAAAAACGCATCGTCGGCACACTTACAGGGGGAGTGTCTCAATGTACTTCACCACGTGGTCCAGATCTTTATTCTTCGTTTATGAAGTTTTGGCAAGCAGAAAGTTCACTTAATAACCCCAACCCAATCAGTTATTATCTCGATCCACAGGGCTTACAGACAACCCAAGTAGATGGATTAAATCCCTATACTTCTGAACCATACACCAGAAGCCATAACTTTAAAACAGATGAGAAACCAGCTGTAACCTATTACCAATCTGTACCCATGTTTGCGACCAACAATACATTTGGTTATACCGAGTTTGCAGAAGAGTTTTACGCCAAGACAACCACCCAACTGCAAGGTGTGTTCATCTCTTCTCCCAGCACGAATAATGCATCAAGCTTGAATGTCCGAATAAAAATATATTCCGGTACGGAAGGACCAACACAGCTTCTTTTTGAGCAACCCTATGACTATAGCTACCGCTATTACAGCAATGATGGTTTTTCTCAGAGTCAACGTAATATGTTGTATAGTGTCGAAAACTACGTCAGGTTCACCAATCCAGTCACAGTAACAGGATCGTTTTATATATCTTATTCTGATGCAAATGGTGTTCCCTCGGGCTTTTCGGTCTTCAATACAACTCCACGTAAGCAAGGTTCCGGTATAATGTCAACTGCTTGGATGAAAAATACAACAGGTTGGGTCAGATCATCGGAAAATTTAGAAAACCCAATTAATACATCATTACTCATAATTCCTTATGTAATCGGAAGTGGATCTACCGTGGTGGAACCTATACCGGAGAAAGCTAATACAAGGGTTTATTATTCAAATGAGGTGAAACGAATATTTATTGAGTCGAATCAAGAACTGTTTCAGTGGGAAATATACTATTCGTCGGGTCTAAAAATCCACCAAGAAAGTACCGATAAGAGTATCAATAGAGCTTCATACCCGGCAGGACATCTTCCGGGAGGAGTTTATATCATAAAGGTAAAAACTGTTCAAGGAGACGTAAGTACAAAAAAAGTACTTGTCAATTAGGTTTAGTTCATTTCGAGCTTACCGTCAATTTCTTCTAACGAATTACCTTCTTGTATCTTTTCGTTCTGATCTTCGATAAGGTTGGATACCGTTTTGCTCTCTTCTTCTAGTGATTCTTCACTATAATTTTCTGTTGTTTCTGCTGAGACGTCTAACTCAGATTTATCAGGTTCAACAACTTCTTTCAAACCCACTATCAATTGATCTCCTACACTGAGATGTGTTGACTGCAAATCGTTCCACGATTGAATCTGCGAAACTGTTACACCTACTTCTTTTGCAATCTTACTCAGGGTATCCCCCTTTTTCACCCGATAATACAGGTTGACAGTCCCATTACTGGCCAGTTCTTCTCGCAAGACAGGAGAAGATTGCTTCTCTTCTGTTTTTTGAGCCTCCTTAAAACCAACAATCAACATTTTACCGATACCAATTTTACTCGACTTCAATCCGTTCCATGACATTAGCTGGGAGAGGGAGATGCCGTGTTTACGGGCTATGGTAGAAAGATTATCTCCATTTTTAACTTTGTAGTACACATTTATTGCATTGCCTGAATTCAAAAATGCAGTTCCGTCGAGATAGCCTTCTGTATTACGACGGTGTGTTAAATACTCGTTTCGTTTGTATTCGTTAATTTCAACAGCATTATCGATAAAAGCATACACCTTCTCAGACGGAAGGACTAGCGAATAGGCTTTAAAATCCCCAGGGATCACATCTTTCTTGAACTGAGGATTGAGTCGCCTCAACTCACTCATTGGAATATCCAGCACAGCCGCTATCTGCTCAAGATGTATACGTTCATGTATTTGCACTGTATCCAATGAAACAGATGTATTGTATGGGTGAACAGGACATATATTGTGATCAGCATAGTGATTCATAATGTAATTTGCCGCTATAAAAGCAGGCACGTACCCTCTAGTTTCACGAGGTAATCGGCTATATATCTGCCAGTAGTCGCGTTTTCCTCCACTGCGGGCAATAGCCTTGTTCACATTACCTGGTCCGCAATTATAAGCTGCGATAACCAAATTCCAATCTTCATATATAGCATATAAATCTTTCAAATAACGCACCGCTGCTTCTGTCGATTTATAGGGATCTCTTCGCTCATCAACTAGGCTGTTCACCTCTAGTCCATACCCCTTTCCGGTACGCAGCATAAACTGCCACAGACCGGTTGCTCCAGCACGTGATACCGCAACCGGATTAAGCGCTGACTCAATAACAGGTAGATACTTTAATTCAAGGGGTAATCCATGAGCATCAAGTGCCTGTTCAAACATAGGAAAATAATAGTCACCCAATGCCAACATGTAGCTCACCTGTTCTCTTTTTCGATCAGCATACATATCGATATATTTTTTCACCACACTGTTATAGGATAACTCCATCTCAGATGGCATGCTGTGGAGACGTTGTGTATATATTGAATCATGGAAAAGAACATTTTGTCCCATACTGCAATCAACCTCAACATCCTTTAGATCGAGCTGCCATGCTTCCAGCAGGTCACTTAATTGCTCTGTCATGCTTTCAGGAAAAAGAATCGCATCATCACGTATGGAATCAACTGGAACAACTGGGGTATGCTGAGCCAGCAGAGATTCATAAAAAAATAACCCTGCAGCGATGAGTAAAAAAAAGGTTCTCATACTATATTTTTAAAAACTAATTCTCCATTGAACACCATATGAAGAGCTCCCTTTTAACAAAGAGCGATCTTCTTTAAGAATAGCAGGTGTCACCTGTAAGGATAAGTCAGGACTGATATCAAAGTCGAACAATTGCGCATCCACATATGCATCAACAATTGCCACTAGATAGAGCCCCACTGTTGCAATGATACTCAAATCACGGTAATAGCGAAAATAATCCTTCCGTTGCTGCAAAACTCCTGTAAACCAATTAATATCAGTTGTTTCAGGGTCCCTTCCATAAGGGAGCATATTGTGCCAACGATTTGTATCAGGATTATCATCCATGATATCCTGGTATGCTCCCAAATAATCACGATAATACCCATTGTTCCATGTAATGGCGTAGGTTAAACCCACAAAACCACCATAGACAATTGGCAATTTCCAAAATTTACGGTTGTAAATTTGGCCCAACCCTGGGAAAATAGCGGAATAAATAACCGCTTTCCGAGGAGATGGCTTAAATAAATATGATGGGGCAAACAACCCATCGGAAGAAGTAATTTGGAGAATGCTGTCTACTTTGTTACGCAAAGGATCGTTGTTATCGCGACCTGCTGGGGCGAGTGATTCAGAAACATCAAATGAATCAGTTCCACGCAACTTCAATGAATCTCGACTCAAAACTGAAATTGAATCCTGCAACTGTCGGTTAGGATCCTGCGCATTAACAGTGAGCGTACAACATACGAAGCATATCCAAACGAGCATTCCTGCAAACTTCATCCTTGGAAATGTTATTTCATTTTGTCGAACATCACCATAATACGCTCCAGATCTTCTGGAGAGTTAAATGGGATGGTTATTTTTCCGTTACCACGTTTGTCGTTAAAACTGAATTGTACATTCGTCTTAAAGTATGAAGAAAGATGTTTTTTCAGCAGATCAAAATCGTCCGGCAACTGTTTTTCACTCGCTTTCTTTTTTGGTTTGCTACTATTTGTACCCGTAGCTACCGATTTAGGAATAGGTATTCCGTCAATAAAATCACGAACAATAGCCTCCACCTTCCTAACAGAAAGCCCCTCTTCCAAAATGAGATTATAAAGTTCCAATTGTGCCATTGGATCGTTCATGGTCACCAGTGCGCGAGCATGTCCCATGTCAATCTTCTTATCCTTCACACCCATTTGCACTTCAGCGGGAAGTTTTAATAATCGTAGGTAATTTGTAACCGTGGCACGTTTCTTTCCTACCCTCTCACTCAACTGTTCCTGTGTGAGTGAAAGCGTATCAATTAATGACTGGTAGGCCAGCGCAATTTCTATAGAATTAAGATCTTCACGTTGAATATTCTCAATCAAAGCCATCTCCATTGTCTCACCATCATCAGCCGTTTTAATATAGGCCGGTATGGAGGTGAGCCCAGCCATTTGCGAAGCGTGGTAACGTCTTTCTCCTGCAATAATCTGATAGGAATCATCCGAAATCTTTCGCAAGGTGATGGGTTGTATCAACCCAATTGATTTAATGGAAGCTGCCAACTCTTGTAGCGACTCCTCGTTCATCACCCGACGCGGTTGATCCGGATTAGGAATAATTTGACTGATTTTAACTTCACTAATGGACGAGGATCCCTGTGTTTCTCCGTCGTTATACGTGATCAGCGCATCCAATCCTCTTCCCAATGCATTCTTTTTCGCCATATTTTTTTCGGTAAAAAAAGTTAGGAATTCTTCTCGATGAGCTCCTGCGCAAGCTGTATGTGGTTCACGGCGCCTTTCGACCCGGCATCGTACATCAATGCTGGCTGTGCATGGCTCTGCGATTCACTGAGCGTAATATTACGCTGAATGACCGTGGTGAAGACCAACTCTTTAAAATGATGTTTAACCTCTTCGTATATTTGATTGTGCAAACGGAGACGTGCATCATACATGGTTAGTACAAAGCCCTCAATCTCCAATTGAGTATTGAGTTTAGATTTGATAATCTTGATCGTATTCAACAACTTACTCAAACCCTCAAGCGCAAAATATTCGCATTGTACAGGAATAAGTACAGAATCGGCAGCCGTTAGGGCATTCACTGTTATGATCCCTAAAGAAGGGGAGCAATCTATCAGGATATAGTCATAAGAATCCTTTAATGGATGTAACAGATCGCGTAGTCTTTTTTCTCTATTTTCCATCTGCACCATCTCCAATTCGGCACCAACCAAGTTGATGTGTGACGATATTATATCAATATTTTCAAATGGAGTGTGGTGCACTGCTTCCAGTGGGGTGCAGTTACCGATTAAGCCCTCATAAATAGTATTTTCGGTTTTTTTAATGTCGATACCCAATCCGGAGGAAGCGTTTGCCTGCGGATCTGCATCCACAACCAGCACATTTTTATCCATAGCCGATAATGATGCAGCAAGATTTATGGTGGTAGTGGTTTTTCCTACCCCTCCCTTCTGATTTGCTAACGAAATGATTCTACCCATACAAAAAGTTTAATTTCAGACAACAGTATTTTCGGAAGATCGCAGTAGTTACATGCAATTTTGATAAACTGTTATTTGCACGGCAAAATAACGAATAAATCGGCTAATTCTGTGTTAATTAATTAAAACGTTGATGTTTTTGTTGATAAATTATAGGATCAATCATCTCATCATGTACTTATTCCCACAAGAAATCAGTGTCTGCACTCTTTTTACCAAGAAGATTATCTTTTTGGAAGAAAAACTGATTCTCACCAAATGCTGGCTGCAGTTCATCGAACCAAGTTGCTCTTTTATCATATTTAGCAAAGAACGGGATATCGATTAAATCAGGATTTCTGCACTGTAGGAATCGCAATACAAATACTTTTTCACCCTGTACTTCAGTTACACCTAGTATCTGAATCTTACCCGGGTTAGCACTCATACTTGGTCCTCGAACCGTACGACAAACTCCACTCACGTTTCGATACGCTTTTCGATAGATATTCCATGCTTTTTCAAGTGGAACATCAAAAAATGATTTTGAGCCGGTATCACGAGCAACAAACATGTAATAAGGTATTAAACCTAGTCGCACCTGTTCTTTCCACATGTCAGCCCAGACGACCGGATCATCATTGATATGTCGAAGCAAAGGAGACTGTGTACGAATTTGTGCTCCTGTGTTCTGAATCCGTTGAATGGCTTTCTTAACTGCATTAGTAGAAAGTTCAACCGGATGGTTAAAGTGTGCTTGAAATGCGAGATGCTTACCTGCCTTTTTAACCTTCTCAAAGAGTCGAAGCATATCATCGGCATCTTTGTCGGTAATAAAACGATACGGCCAATACGAGAGTGTCTTGGACCCAATACGTATTGTTCGAATATGGTCAAACTCTTTTGTCAACAACGGCTCTATGTAGGAGGACATGATGGTGGCTTTTGCTGTAAGCGGATCTCCTCCAGTGAAAAGGACATCGGTCACTTTCGTATGCTGACGCAAATAACGATGGAGTAAATCAGCCTCTTTCATTGCAAACTTTAACTCATTCATACCCGAAAACTGTGGCCAACGGAAGCAGAAGGTACAATATGCATGACATGTCTGTCCCTGACTGGGGAAAAATAACACTGTCTCACGGTATTTGTGCTGCATTCCGTGCAATCGAACCCCATCAATCATGGGAACATTGTGTTGTTGCCCCGCAGGATTGGGATTTAGTTTCATCCTTATATCATAGACCTTCTTTTTCAATCCAGCCTCATCGTTTTCTTCCAATAACTTCTTCACCTGGCTGTAATGTGTCTTAGAAAGCATCTCTTTCCGGGGGAAGGTGAGGGTGTAAATGGGATCATTGGGTACGTTATTCCAATTAATTAATTCCTCAACTACATAGTTATTCGATTTAAAAGGCAACACCTGGCCTACAACGCCTATAGCCTCACGCTCCTCTTGCGTAAGAGCACTCAATTGTGGTAATTCACTGTAATTACGAAGGATAAAATTCCTATACTTGATAGTTTCCATATATATATGTGTTTTTTCCGCTACGGACTACAGAAAGCAAACGGAGTTCGCTGACAAAATGCGAAAAGGTGAGAAAATAAGAAAAATGTAGTCCGAAAAACAAATAAAGTAAAAAAACGCCAAAAAGACAAGTAAATTTACACATTTTCACGTTTATTGCAGTAGAAAGCAACATTTTGACAATTACACCTTAAATATGTGAGATTTTTTTCGCATTCCCTCAATTATTAAAAATATAATGCGTAATTTTGCGTCGAAATGAAAATTGTATTTTCTCATATACACTACCGCAAAGCAACAGACTTGGTCCGACGATGCTTTTAATCTTTACAGACAATCTCATGTCTGTACCTCCACTTATTTATTACCCCGCGCCGAAAGGCGTTATACAAAAACCCGTTAATTTTATTATTTTTGTTTTAGGATGAATGTAGAAATTCATAATGCCAATAGCACATACGTCATGTACGCACAGGAGATCTGCGATTTGATTTACGAATCAGCGCAGGCACGCGGCACAGGCATTGCAAAGCGCAGTGCTGAATACGTAGCAGAGAAGATCGAAGCAGGCAAAGCCGTGATCGCCCTCGATGGCGATAAATTGGTTGGTTTTGCGTACATTGAGACCTTCAGTCACCAGCGGTTTGTAGCCAACTCTGGGTTGGTGGTGCATCCAGACTATCGAAACCAGGGGTTAGCAAAGAAGATTAAACGGAAAATCTTCGACCTCTCACATAAACTTTACCCAAACGCCAAAATATTCAGTATCACCACTGGACTTGCCGTCATGAAGATGAATACGGAATTGGGATTTAAACCTGTTACCTTCTCGGAGTTGACCGACGATGAAGAGTTTTGGAAAGGATGTCAGGGTTGCAGGAATTATGATATCCTGCAACGTAACAATCACAAGATGTGCCTTTGTACGGGGCTTTTGTATGACCCCAAGGCACAACCCCAACAGCAGGCAAGTTCATTCGCCAAGAAAGTAGTAAAACCAGTAATCAAAGTAAAGAAATCCAATAAATTATACAAGAAATGAAACAGAATGTAGTATTGGCATTTAGTGGTGGACTCGACACATCTTTTTGTGTTCCCTACCTGATGAATGAAAGAGGACTTGAAGTGCACACCGTTATTGTAAACACAGGCGGTTTTTCTGCAGAAGAAGCTGCTCTCATTGAGAAGCGTGCTCTACAACTGGGAGCAGCCTCGCATACCTGTATCGATGCTGTTGACGACTATTACACACAGGGTATCCGTTATCTGATTTATGGAAATGTGTTAAAAAATAACACATACCCACTTTCTGTTAGCTCAGAGCGTTTCTTTCAGGCAATGGCTGTACTAAACCACGTAAAGAAGATGGGAGCCGATTTTGTTGCTCATGGAAGCACCGGTGCCGGAAACGACCAGGTTCGTTTTGACTTAGCCTTCGAAGTTCTTGCTCCACAGGTAAAAATCATTGCACCCATTCGTGAACTTTCACTAACTCGTCAGCAAGAAATTGATTATCTTAAAGAACATGGGTTTGACTTCTCATGGGAAAAATCAAAATATTCCATCAACCAAGGAATCTGGGGCACCAGTGTAGGAGGAGTGGAGACATTGAAATCTTCAGGTGTACTACCGGAGTCAGCTTACCCTTCTCAAGTAACCTGTTTCGAACCAGAACACATCACCATTGGATTCGAAAAAGGAGAACCTGTTTCACTGAATGGAGAGAAAATGAATCCGGTCACATTGATACATAAGCTGCACAGCATTGGCTCTAAGTTTGGCATCGGTCGTGATGTACACGTGGGTGACACCATTATTGGGACCAAAGGTCGTGTGGCATTTGAGGCACCGGCACCATTGATGATCATCAAAGCGCATCATCTGTTGGAGAAGCATGTGTTAACAAAACAACAGCTCTATTGGAAAGAGCAGCTCTCCAATTGGTACGGACAATTGTTACACGAGGCGCAATATCTGGAGCCTGTGATGCGAAACATTGAGACCTTCCTCACCGACACACAGACGTTTGTAACAGGAGAAGTTGAAATTGAGCTGCGACCATATCATTTTGCAATCTTGGGTTGCTCAAGCGACTATGATTTAATGAGTTCTCGTTTTGGCGAATATGGAGAATCCAACAAGTCCTTCTCTGGACGGGATGTGGAAGGATTCACCAAAGTATTGGCCAATCCATTAAAAATTTATTATACCATCCACGATAATGATTAACGTGAGTATTGCCGGAGGAACTGGATACACAGCAGGCGAACTGCTGCGCATTCTGCTCCGTCATCCGGAAGTAAATATAGAATCGGTCATTAGCACCACATCTGTGGGCATGCCGGTAGCAGAAATGCATCGTGACCTGTTGGGTGAAACGGAGCTGCTTTTTAGTGACTGCTTTATAAACCCCGATGTAACTTTTCTATGCCTTGGTCACGGACTGTCGCGAGAGTTTCTTGAAAAGAACCACCTTCCCACTGATTGCAAAGTAATCGATCTAGGAAACGATTTCAGAAATGAACCTCAATTTGGCGATCGCAATTTTGTCTTTGGCCTATGTGAGCTCAATAAGGAACTTCTTAAAGAAGCAAAGAATGTTGCCAACCCCGGCTGTTTTGCCACGACCATCATGTTGGCTCTTCTACCACTGGCTTCGAAGAATCTGCTCCAGGATGAAATACATGCACACGCCATCACAGGTTCTACCGGTGCCGGGAAAAAACCGGTTGATACTACTCATTTCAGCTACCGCGACAATAACATCTCTGTCTATAAACCTTTTAGGCACCAGCATTTGGAGGAAATTGGTAATACGCTAGTTGCAGCAGGAAACCGTCAACTCCCACAAATTAACTTTGTCCCCATGCGGGGTGATTTTACCCGCGGAATATTTGCCAGCATCTATACTAAATGGAATTGTAGCATGGGAAACGATGATATCATTTCATACTACAAGGAGTATTATGCTTCTTCTCCATTTGTATTTGTCTCTGAACAGCCCATCAGCTTAAAAGAGGTGGTCAACACCAACAAATGTCTGTTGCATATTGAATTTTACAATGGGTATATCCACATCACCTCCATCACCGACAACCTTCTAAAAGGGGCTTCTGGACAGGCAGTTCAAAATATGAACCTGATGTTCGGGCTGGATGAAACAATGGGATTAAAGCTAAAGGGAAGCGTGTTTTAAGGAGGCGTTATTCTAATGAATCAATGATTAATTGAAAAAAGATGAAATTATTCGATGTATACAGTTTGTGGGATATTGAACCTGTAAGAGCAGAAGGGTGTCGTGTATGGGACAAGGATGGGCAAGAGTACCTCGACCTATATGGTGGCCATGCTGTTATATCCATTGGTCACTCTCACCCCACTTATGTGAAAGCATTGCAAGAACAGGTAGCAAAGATTGGTTTTTATTCCAACTCAGTACAAAATAGTTTACAAGAAGAGTTGGCACTAAAGCTGGGAGATCAATCTGGATACCCCGATTATTCGTTATTCCTCTGCAACTCAGGCGCCGAGGCCAATGAGAATGCACTAAAACTGGCCTCCATCCACACCGGAAAACGTCGCGTGATAGCTTTCAAAGAGGCTTTTCACGGTCGCACTTCCGGAGCGGTAGCAGTTACCGACAATCCGGCAATTCAATCCGCTTTCAACAAAGGACACGAGGTTGTCTTTCTCCCCCTCAACAATATCCATGCTGTAGCAGATGAGATCCAGAAAGGCGATGTAGCCGCTGTACTCATTGAGGGAATACAGGGAGTAGCAGGGATCTATGTACCCGAAACGACTTTCCTGCAACAGCTAGAAACGCTCTGTAATGAACAAGGAGTGATATTAATCCTCGATGAAATACAATCAGGATACGGTCGCACCGGTCAGTTTTTTGCACATCATCAAGCCGGTATCAAGCCGCACATCATCACCACCGCCAAAGGAATGGGCAATGGTTTTCCAATTGGAGGTCTACTTATCTCCCCCATCTTTGAAGCCAAAAAAGGTATGCTCGGCACCACATTCGGTGGCAACCATTTAGCATGTGCGGCTGCTATTGCCGTATTGGATGTGATGAAGGAGGAGTCGTTGGTAGATAATGCAGCCAATATCGGCAAATACCTTATTGAACAGCTCGTTCAATTTCCTGCTGTCCGGGAAATCAGAGGTCGTGGATTAATGCTGGGAATCGAATTTATTCCGGAACAGGCATCCGCACGCAACCGTTTGTTGTTCGAAAGTCATATCTTTACAGGTGAGGCAAAAAACAATGTGATGCGACTCCTACCCCCGTTATCGATCTCCAAATCAGATGTTGACCATTTTATCAATGAGTTACAAAGAATAACCAATTAGTCATTAAATCGACCATAATAAGTCAGCAAAATGAAACATTTCACATCGGTACAGGATATAGGCGACTTGAAAGAAGCGCTGGAAAAGGCAAAATATGTAAAAGAAAATCCGTTTGCAGACCAGGATTTGGGAAAGAACAAGACATTGATGCTCATTTTCTTCAATTCGAGCCTCCGCACTCGTCTCAGCACCCAAAAAGCGGGGATGAACCTCGGAATGAATGTGATGGTGCTCGATATCAACCAAGGCGCCTGGAAGTTGGAAACAGAGCGCGGAGTGATTATGGATGGTGATAAACCAGAACATATACTGGAAGCGATACCAGTCATGGGATCCTACTGCGACATAATCGGTGTACGCTCATTTGCTCAGTTTGAAAACAAAGCCGATGACTACAACGAGGTTATTCTAAATCAATTTATTCAATATTCCGGAAAGCCTGTATTCAGCATGGAAGCAGCAACCCGCCACCCGCTGCAGAGTTTTGCCGATCTCATCACCATTGAGGAGTATAAAAAGAAAGAACGCCCAAAGGTAGTATTGACCTGGGCGCCTCATCCTCGAGCACTACCGCAGGCGGTTCCCAACTCATTTGCCGAATGGATGAATGCGACAGATTACGAGTTTGTGATTACACATCCCGAGGGATACGAACTGGATCCTCAGTTTGTGGGTAATGCTGTGGTTGAGTACAACAAAGAAAAAGCTTACAAGGATGCAGACTTTATATATGCAAAAAACTGGGCAGCCTATCAGGATCCGAATTATGGAAAAATATTATCGACCGACCGCTCCTGGACGGTGGACAGTGCCAAGATGGCGCTGACAAACAATGCCTACTTTTTGCACTGCCTGCCGGTACGGCGTAACATGATTGTAACCGATAAGGTAATCGAAAGTGCTCAGTCAATCGTGATTCCCGAAGCAGCCAACAGGGTGGTCTCTGCACAAACAGTCTTAAAGGAGATGTTGCTTGCGTGTAAATAAAGCTATAATTGAGCGTTAATAAGTCAAGGTAGCACAGAGAGACATTCAAATCCAACCATTTATACAGAATAGAACATGACGAAAGAGAAACTTTCAATTGTAAAGATAGGCGGAAACATCATAGATAATCCGGTCGCACTCGAGCAATTTCTGACCGATTTCTATCATCTGGAGGGTCGTAGACTACTGGTACACGGCGGAGGTGTCATGGCTTCCAAAATGGCTACACAACTGGGACTCGAAACAAAAATGGCACAAGGCCGTCGCATCACCGATGCCGAAACGCTCAAACTAGTCACCATGGTCTATGCAGGATGGATTAACAAATATATTGTTGCATCGCTCCAAAAAATTGGGTGTAACGCCATCGGCCTATCGGGAGCCGACGGCAATACCATTCCCTCACATCAACGTTCTCCGATACCTGTAGATTATGGATATGTGGGGGATCCTAACACGGATAAAATGAATACAGAATTTTTATCCAAACTGATTGATATGGGTGCTACACCTGTTTTTTGCGCCATCACACACGATGGTAATGGCCAGCTGCTCAACACCAATGCCGACACCGTAGCCTATTCTTTATCCTCCTCATTATCGAAACACTATAATACTTCGCTCTATTATTGTTTCGAGAAAGAGGGTGTACTGCGCGATTTGAACGATCCGGATAGTATTATTCCATCTATGACCCAAGCTGAAAGTGAAATATACAAACAGATGGGCGTCATTGCCGACGGCATGCTTCCAAAAATCGACAACTCCTTTCGAGCAATGGAAAAAGGGGTGAACGAGGTCATCATCCTGCATGCTAAAAATCTGATATCGAAAAAGGGTACCATCCTCTTGAATTATAGAGATGGGGAGAGCAAACCATAACGACCCGACAAAAAAATGATTATCCCCACATACCGTCTCAAGCAATATGATACAAGGAAATATCCATCACGCTACAAAATTATTAAGAGAGCTAATTTCGATTAAATCCTTTTCTGGTGAAGAAAAATTACGATGCGATTATCTGGTAAATTATTTTCAGGAAAAGGAAATGGAGGTGGAGCGTTTCGGCTACAACTTGGTACTCACACAGCCACATCACGACAGTACAAAGCCGACATTGATGCTCAACTCACACCTTGACACGGTTCAACCGGCAGCATCCTATACAATTAATCCTTTCAACCCGCCCCTATCCGATAGTCGAATCTACGGACTTGGAAGTAACGATGCCGGTGCCAGTGTAGTTGCAATGATCGAGACTTTCTGTTATTTTTACGATAAAAACCTCCCTTTCAACCTTTTACTGGCACTATCTACGGAAGAGGAGAACTCAGGACCAGAAGGGATGCGCTTTTTGTGGCAAAAGCTTGTAGACAGGGTAGACATGGCCATCATTGGTGAACCTACCGGAATGCGAGCTGCTATAGCCGAAAGAGGACTACTGGTGGTCAATGGCGAAGCAGTTGGAGTCAGCGGTCATGCAGCAAGAGAAGAGGGCGTAAATGCTCTCTATATCGCTCTGGAGGATATTGCAACGCTACGCTCCATTAATTTCCCAAAAATATCTCCTATAATGGGATCGGTAAAACTTACCGTTACTCAAATTGCTGCCGGTACACAGCACAATGTCGTGCCCGATCGGTGTAAATATGTGGTCGACATCCGCCCCACAGAAATGTACACCAACCAGGAGATAATGGATATTCTTCAACCGGCTGTAAAGAGCAAGTTACAGGCACGCTCACTCACAAACAGAAGCTCTGCAACACCTGTTGGTCACCCTCTCCTTCAATGTGCCACACAGTTGGGTATCGAGACCTACACTTCTCCGACGACTTCCGACTGGATGCGGATTACCTGCCCAGCGTTAAAAATGGGACCGGGAGAATCTGCCCGATCGCATCAAGCTGATGAATTTGTCGAAATTGAAGAACTGAAAAACGGTATGGAGGGATACATTGAATTTATATCTCAGTTGTCTACTGATTTTACGAACGATATATAATAATTTCGTCAACAAAGTCAACTGAATTTACGAACGATGTGAAGAAAGAACGAATTGTTGAGAACTTTCCACTTATTGTGTAATTATAAACTTACAACGAAGAGAAATGGCTAAAATATGGGATAAAGGCTACGATGCCAACAAGCTGGTAGAGGATTTCACGGTAGGGAACGACCGTGTACTGGATTTGCGATTAGCAAAACATGATATCATTGGTTCAATGGCACATATCAAAATGTTGGTCAGTATTGGTCTGTTGGAGGAAAAGGAAGAAGAGACCCTTCAGACTGAGTTACATAATATCCTCACCACAGTTGAAAAAGGAGAATTCCATCTCGACGATGATGCCGAAGATATTCACTCTCAGGTAGAAGCGTTACTGATTGATCGATTGGGAGAAATGGGTAAAAAGATTCATTCAGGCCGCTCCCGCAACGATCAGGTACTGGTCGACATCAAGCTATTTCTCAAAGAGGAAATCCTAAAATTTAAAGAGGAAGTACTACAGCTATTTACACAGTTGCAACTACTAAGCGAACAACACAAGAATGTTCTTCTTCCAGGGTATACCCATGCCCAAATTGCCATGCCCTCTTCATTTGGCCTTTGGTTTGGAGCCTACGCCGAAATACTTGTCGATGATATGCACACCCTTGCAACAGCATGGAAGGTGGCAGATCAAAATCCCCTCGGCTCAGCTGCAGGATATGGAAGCTCCTTCCCTCTCGATCGGGAAATGACCACACAACAACTCGGCTTTGCAACCATGAGTTACAACGTGATTGCAGCACAAATGGGACGAGGAAAAACGGAACGAATTCTGGCACAGAGCATGGCCAACATTGCGTCTACTCTCAATAAACTGGCAACCGACAACTGCATGTACCTCTCCGGCAATTTTGGATTTATCTCTTACCCGAAAGAGCTGACCACCGGCTCTAGTATCATGCCCCATAAGAAAAATCCCGATGTCTGGGAATTGATCCGTGCTCATAGTAACCGCCTGCAGAGCCTCCCCAATGAAATAACACTAATGACCACCAACATGTCACATGGTTACCACCGCGACTATCAACTGTTAAAAGAAGTTCTCTTCCCTGCTATAGAAACACTGCATACCTTGCTGAACATGGCGCATTTTATGCTGCAGCACGTTATCGTTAATGAAGATATACTCTCCGATCCCCGCTACGAATACCTGTTTACCGTAGAAGAGGTGAACAGACGAGTGCTTCAAGGTATCCCCTTTAGGGAGGCATACCAGCAGGTGGGGAAAGAGGTACAAGATGGAACATTTCATTCCGAAAAGCAGGTACATCACTCCCATGCGGGTAGTATTGGAAATCTTTGCACAGAGAAAATCCGTCTAAAAATGGAACACGCTTCAGAGCCAATTCAATAAATACCATTTAGACACTCTTTATACACCTTATTAGCGGTTTTTTTTGTACTTTTGCGGCAGAAATAATTTAGTATGAATTATTTCCAACCCATTATTGGTCAACCAAAACAAAAAATTCACAATGAACTTACTAGACAGTCTGATCGAAAAGGCAAAAGCAAATAAGCAACGCATTGTTTTGCCCGAAGGAACAGAAAAAAGAACGCTAACTGCAGCTGATCAGTTAATCCGTGACAATGTAGCTGAAATCATCATGTTGGGGAATAGAGAGGAAATTCAAGCACTAGCACAACAGCTCGGACTTGAACATACGAACAAAGCAACTATCATAGATCCCAAAAATCACGAGAGAAAAGAGCTGTATGCCAATCTACTCTTTGAACTCAGAAAGAAAAAAGGGATGACAATCGAACAGGCTGAAAAGTTGGTAGAGGATCCTCTCTTTCTTGCTTGTCTGATGATTAAGAATGGCGATGCCGACGGTGAAATAGCCGGTGCCCAGAATACCACAGGCGACGTACTCCGTCCTGCACTGCAGATCATCAAAACATCACCCGGTGTTAAAGTGGTTTCAGGTGCTTTCCTGATGTTTACACATACACCCCAATATGGAGAAAATGGGACCCTTCTATTTGCAGATTGTGCGGTAATGCCCAATCCTACAGCAGAGGAACTGGCATCAATAGCAGTTGCATCAGCAGAAACCATGTGTAGTCTGGTAGGAGTTGAGCCCAAAATAGCCATGCTTAGCTTTTCCACAAAAGGAAGCGCTAAGCATGAGATGGTCGACAAAATACAAGAAGCTACTAAATTGGTAAAAGAGATCAGCCCTGCTTTGTTGATCGATGGCGAACTTCAGGCCGATGCTGCTTTGGTAGAATCAGTCGGTTCAAGCAAAGCACCGGGCAGTCCTATTGCCGGAAAAGCCAACGTATTAGTATTCCCGTCACTCGAAGCCGGTAATATTGGCTATAAACTGGTACAACGACTCGGAAATGCCGAAGCAGTAGGACCTGTATTGCAAGGTATGGCAGCACCGGTGAACGATCTATCGCGCGGCTGTTCAGTAGATGATATTTACAAGATGGTGGCAATCACAGCCAATCAGGCAATCGGAATGAAACAAAACAAATAACAGTATATGAGTGAAATGATTATTGAACCTATTGAAAAATATGGTTTAACCATTACGGCTGATAAAACAAATAAACCGTTGTTCTCAAAAGTCGGCGTTGTGGGAGCCGGCAAAGAGGGAAGGACCATCATTCAGATGACTGCCACTGCAGGGATGGATGTTGTCTTCTTGGACGAATCACAGGAGCGGAACGACTATGTAATGGCAGAGTTGAACAAAGTCATGGATCAGAAGATCAGCAGCTGGGGGTTGACACCTTCAGAAAAGAAGATCATCATGAACCGCATTAAACCTACACTGGCATACGAAGATTTTGCCGATTGCGATCTGGTGATTGAATGTACTCGCTATTCAGAGAGTGGACGCAGAAGCACACCCTTGCGGAAAAATATTTTCAAAAAACTGGAAGAGGTCCTCGAAACCGATGCCATCATTGCCACCAACGGTTCCACTGTTATCATCAGTGAGTTAGCGGCGGAGCTGGAGCATAAGGATCGCTGTGTGAGCCTCTACTTCCCTGTTTCACACCCCGATGCTCGTATTTTGGAGATATCCAAAGGTATGTATACTTCAGAAGAGGTGTATCAAGAAATGGAAATCTTTGCTCAACTTATTAATTACAAGCCTCACCGTATCAACGAGAGCAACGGTAATGTAAGTTTACGTTTGCTCGTGATCATGTTGAACGAAGCATGTCAGATGCTACTCGAAAGAGTCAGCTCTATGGAGGATATAGAAGAAACACTCACCATCATCTATGGACAGCGTTATGGTGTCTTCCGTATGGCCGATATTGTGGGTATTGAACGACTCGTTACGCTTATGGAAGCCATGTTCAACGATTTTGGACAGAAGCACTACAAACCCAATCCACTGCTATGGAAGTTATTTCGTACCAATCAATTGGGTGTACGCACAGGAAAGGGATTTTACATATACGACGAAAACGGAAATCCGGTTTCAATAAATAAAACGGTGTTTAATTAAGGAGAATAGGAAAGCATGAAAATATTGGTTTTAAACTGCGGTAGCTCCTCCATCAAGTACAAGCTTTTCGAAATGGAAAGCAAAGAAATCGTTGCTCAAGGGGGTATTGAAAAAATCGGAATGAAAGGTTCTTTCCTCAAACTCTCCTTACCCGACGGACAGAAGGTGATGCTCGAAGGTGAAATACTGGAACATCGCGCAGGTATTGAATATATTCTCGGTGTATTACTAAGTGAGAAATATGGCTGCATTAAGTCGCTAGACGAAATTGAGGCAGTCGGACACCGTGTAGTTCATGGAGGTGAACGATTCAACTCAAGTGTTCTGATTACCGACGAGGTAATTGAAATGCTAAACGAATGTATCGAGCTAGCTCCACTCCACAATCCACCCAACTTGAAGGGTATCTATGCAATTCAGGAGTTAATGCCCAACACACCCCAGGTAGGTGTTTTTGATACGGCATTTCATCAGACCATGCCCGATTATGCCTACATGTATGGGATACCCTACTCTTTGTATGAGAAGTATGGCATTCGTCGTTATGGTTTCCATGGAACTAGCCATCGATATGTATCCAAGAGAGCGTGCGAATTTCTGGGTGTCCGCTTCGAAGAGCAGCGCATTATCACGGCTCATATTGGTAATGGAGGATCGGTTACAGCCATCCAAAACGGACAGTCAATTGACACCAGCATGGGTATGACACCGGTAGAAGGGTTGATCATGGGTACTCGTTCGGGTGATGTGGATCCGGGTGCAATCTCCTATATCATGGAGAAAGAGCATATGGGCACCAAAGGGATTACTACACTACTGAATAAATTCTCGGGTGTGCTCGGCATCTCCGGTATTTCATCCGACATGCGTGAAATTCAGACAGCTATTGAGAAAGGTGACAAAAGAGCCGAACTAGCCATGAACATGTACAATTACCGCATCAAAAAATATGTAGGCTCTTATGCAGCCATTTTGGGAGGCATGGATATTCTCGTTTTTACAGGTGGTGTGGGCGAAAATCAGGCCGTCACCAGAAGCGAAGTTTGTAAAAACATGGAGTTCATGGGGATAGAACTGGATGAGGAGTTGAACAACTCAGTACGCGCCCAAGAGGTGGTCATCAGCAAACCTACTTCGAAGGTGAAAGTGGTAATTATTCCCACAGACGAAGAACTTACAATTGCTAGAGACACAGAAGAAATTCTCCGCAATCACTAAGAAACATCTCCGTTGAGTCTGAGATAAAAAAAGAGGCCATCTCAATGATTACATGAGATGGCCTCTAAATGTATTATGCTGTAAAGCTCTATTCTTATTCAGCAACTACCTCGAAAGGAATTTCAACAGAAACTTCTTTGTGTAGTTTAACAGTTGCTTTGTAGCTTCCGAGTTCTTTTACCTGTTCTTTCAATAGAATCAGTTTGCGGTCTACTTCAAAACCTTTAGCAGCTAAAGCATCTGCAATCTGAATGTTGTTCACTGATCCAAAAATGGTACCGGTAGAGCTTGCTTTAGCACCGATTGTCAATGAAACACCTTCCAACTTGTCAGCAATTGCCTGAGCATCTGCTTTAATTTGAGCAAGTTTGTGAGCGCGCTGTTTCTGGTTTTCGGCCAATACTTTCTTTGCCGATTCACTAGCAATAATGGCCTTACCTTGCGGGATAAGGTAATTGCGGGCATAACCTTTCTTTACGTTTACAACGTCATCTTTATAGCCCAGGCTGATGATATCTTCTTTCAATATTACTTCCATCTCTTTTTCCTCCTTATTATTTCATTAAATCGGTCACATAGGGAAGCAGGGCAATATGACGAGCCCTTTTCACTGCTTGCGCGATTCGGCGTTGAAACTTCAATGATGTACCTGTAATTCTTCTTGGCAGAATTTTACCCTGTTCGTTCAGGAACTTCTTCAAGAATTCGGGATCCTTATAATCGATGTACTTAATGCCATTCTTTTTGAAGCGGCAATATTTTTTCTTTTTTACATCTACTGACAGCGGGGTCAAATATCTGATTTCTGATTGTTTAGCCATTTCTTAATCCTCCTTTTCGTTACGTTCTACATCTGCTTCAACCACTTCAGCATTATCCTGCTTTTTTGGTGCAACTGCTGCAACTGTTTCCTGTTTCTTGCCACCTTTGTTACGTCTCTTTTCTGCATATTCCACAGCAAATTTATCCTGTTTCACAGTTAAGAAACGAATCACACGTTCGTCACGACGGAAATTGATTTCCAACTTTTCAACTACTGTAGGTTCAGCGTTGAATTCAAGGAAAGTGTAAAAACCGGTCGTTTTCTTGTCGATGGGATAAGCCAATTTGCGCAATCCCCAGTCTTCTTCGTTGACAATTTCAGCCCCTTGCTCTTTGAGGAGGTTCTTGAACTTTTCAACCGCTTCCTTCATCTGAGCATCAGACAAAACGGGAGTCAAAATGAAAACGGTTTCGTAATTATTCATACTTAATTAATTATTAATGTGTTAAATAAACAAACATAATTTTTCGAGCCGCAAAGATACAACAAATTATCTAACTATCAAAGTTCTAATCATTTTAACTTTTCATATGGGATCGATTTTTTCTTTAAGCCAAGATCTATCAACTTTTTCATCCTATCTTTGTTAAAAGCTATCCAAACAATTGTACAAAATGAAGAAAACAACCAACCAGGCACTGGTTATTTTCGGTGCCTCCGGCGACCTCACATATCGAAAACTGATTCCAGCCGTATTTGATCTTTATATGAACGGATCACTTCCGGAAGGGTATGCTGTACTGGGTGTTAGCCGTACGGATCTCACGGACGTTCAGTTCCGAAAAAAGATGAAGGAGGGTGTTATGCTATTTACACATTATAAAGATGCACCAAAAGAGAAAATCGACGATTTCCTCACACACCTTTATTACCTGAGCATCGATACTGGTAAAGGGGAAGAATATATCCACGTGAAGGAGAAACTGAATGCATTAAACAAGAAACACAATCTTGGCAAGAACTATATTTTTTATTTATCCACCCCACCCTCTCTCTATACGGTTATTCCGAAATTCCTCTATGGGCAAGGACTAACTTTACAGCAAAAGGGATTCAAGAGAATTATCGTTGAAAAGCCGTTTGGGCACGACTTGGAATCGGCCATTTCACTCAACGAACAATTGTTGTCCTTCTTTGAAGAGGATCAGATATACAGAATCGATCATTACTTGGGAAAAGAGACGGTACAAAACCTTATGGTGACCCGCTTTGCGAATGGAATTTACGAACCGTTGTGGAATCGTAATTTCATCCAACATGTGGAGATTACCGCAGCAGAAAGTCTTGGTGTGGAAGACCGTGGTGGCTACTACGACCACTCGGGAGCCCTGCGTGATATGATTCAAAATCACCTGCTTCAAGTAGCCTCACTGGTGGCAATGGAACCTCCTGCAAAGCTAACAGCGGAAGATATACGATATGAAAAGATGAAAGTCTTTCGTTCTTTGCGTCCCTTCAGTAAAAGCGACCTGAAAAAGAATGTAATTCGCGGTCAATATACCGAAGCCATCGTAAGAGGAAAAAAATACAACGGGTATCGGGATGAGAAGAACGTAGACAAAGATTCGCGTACCGAAACCTATGCGGCCATGAAAGTCCATATCGACAACTGGCGCTGGCAAGGTGTCCCCTTTTATATCCGCACCGGAAAAAGATTGCCCACGAATGTTACGGAGGTAGTGATTCATTTCAAACCCTCACCCCAGAGGCTGTTCAAATTAGAAGATCAATCCACCAATTCCGACAATCAACTTATTCTTCGCATCCAACCCGATGAAGGGATTCTGCTAAAGACTGGTATGAAGGTCCCCGGAAGTGGCTATGAAGTGAAAACAGTCAACATGGATTTTCACTACTCTGAACTGAACGATCACTATATCCCCAGTGCATACGAGCGGTTAATCTTAGACTGTATGATTGGTGACAACATGCTATACATGAGTAGTGAAGCAGCTGAGGAGACATGGAAGTTTGTTCAGCCTGTACTCGATTATTGGGAAAATGACAAGGAAGCACCCCTTCATGGATATCCCGCTGGATCGTGGGGACCGACAGTCGCCGACGACCTGATTGAGGGAAAAGAAAATACCTGGCGTTACCCATGTAAGAATTTGGCAGAGGACGGAATTTATTGTGAACTATAAAAACAGACACATGGACATTCAAATATATACTACACAGGAGGACTTGAACCAATCGTTCACTACTTGGTTCAAAGAGATCGTGACAGAGAAGGAGACTGTCACGGTGGCTCTTTCAGGAGGGGCCACACCCCGGTCGCTATTCGACTATTGGGCAAGATTGCCAGAAGGTGAGATTGACTGGAAAAAAATTAAATTCTTTTGGGGTGATGAGCGTTGTGTACCACCAACCGACAACGATAGCAACTACAAAATGACAAAAGATCACCTCTTTAATTTTCTCCCGATTCCCCAAGAGAATATCTTCCGCATACTTGGTGAAAATGACCCAGAAGTGGAAGCCAAGCGATACAGCGAACTTCTTGACAACGAATTGGAAACAAAAAAAGGGGTGCCCTCCTTCGATATTCTGATGCTGGGAATGGGAGACGACGGACATACTGCGTCCATTTTTCCACATGAAATATCACGATGGGATCACCCTGATAACTGTGTAACAGCAACTCACCCTGTGACCGGGCAGATACGAGTAAGTCTCACGGGTAAGGTTATCAACGCTGCTCAACAGGTAGTTTTTCTGGTTACTGGAGAAAATAAGGCCGACAAGGTGGCTGAGATCATCGGCCAACCGCAGGAAGCAGCAAAAAAATATCCGGCTGCGTTGGTACAACCGGATTCTGATAAACTTCTTTGGTTTCTCGATCAAAAAGCAGCTCAAAAACTGAGATAAAACTATGTAAAGAAACAATTTGAGAACGGTTTATAAACTGATAAACTGCTACTCGAAACCGACTACTAAAAAACGATTAACGTACCGGTTTAATTTTGTAATCACAGGCTACTTTACCCTTCTCCATGTTGGTAAGTTTGCCTTTGATCATTCTTTTGCGAAGGGGTGAGAGCCTGTCTATAAACATGATTCCGTCGAGATGATCATATTCATGCTGTATCACCCTTGCCATATAACCCTCATAGGTCTCATCGTGCGGCTGTAGATCTTCATCAAGATAGGTAATACAGATCTTGTCTTCACGGGGCACCTTCTCATGAATACCCGGTAAACTCAGGCATCCCTCTTCAACCAACAACTCTTCACCGCTACGATCGGTAATATGGGCATTGATAAACGCCTTTTTGAAATCTTTGAATTCAGGGTGTTCTGCACTCGCTAAAGGAGCAAGATCCACCACAAAAATACGATCCTCAAGTCCCACTTGTGGACCCGCAAGCCCTACACCATCAGCAGCATACATTGTTTCATACATGTTGCTAATCAACTCCTTCAAATTGGGATAATTCCCCGGATCTATGTCACGTGTTACCTTTCGCAACACCGGCTGACCATAAATATAAATTGGTAAAATCATAAATTCATTCGTTTGTTTTCCATATATCCCTGCAGGATAATGGTGGCACTGATTTCATCAACCAGTGCTTTATTTTGTCTATCTTTCTTTTTTAGTCCCCCCTCAATCATCGTTTGTTGTGCTAACTTCGATGAAAACCGTTCGTCGTAATACTCTACCGGAATATGGGGATAGAGTTTTCTAAGCCTGTTGACAAAAGGTTCTATCCGTTTCATATTTTCAGAGGGTTCGTTATTCATTTGTTTAGGCAACCCAACAACTATGACTGCCACCTCCTCCTTTTTGAGATATCCTTCTAGAAATTCAAAAAGCTTCGATGTTTCAACTGTTGTTAGACCGTTGGCAATGAGCTGCAAAGGGTCGCTGACAGCAATCCCTGTACGTTTCTTCCCATAATCGATGGATAAGAGGCGAGCCATAAAATCAAGATATGTCGAAACTACGACGACGCAGTTCAAAGTCACGACCTAGGTACTTTTCACGTACCACAGGATTTTCGGCAAGTTCTTCAGCTGTACCTTGAAACAGCACCTTACCCTCAAACAGAAGGTAGGCACGGTCGGTAATACTTAACGTTTCATCCACATTGTGATCAGTAATGAGAATTCCGATATTTCTGTATTTCAGTTTAGCCACAATCGACTGAATATCCTGTACTGCAATGGGGTCGATACCCGCAAAGGGTTCATCAAGCATGATAAATTTTGGGTCCAATGCGAGACAACGTGCAATCTCTGCACGACGGCGCTCACCACCCGACAGACGGTCTCCAAGATTCTTACGCACCTTATGCAGACCAAACTCCTCAATCAGTGTTTCCAGCTTATCCTTTTGATCTTTTGAGGACATACCAGTAAACTCCAACACTGATTTGATGTTATCCTCTACCGTCATTTTTCGGAAGATAGAAGCTTCCTGAGCAAGATAACCAATACCATTCTGGGCACGTTTGTACACTGGATAATCGGTAATATTTTTATCACCAAGCATGATATTTCCTTCGTTGGGAACAATCAGTCCTACCGTCATATAAAATGTAGTCGTCTTGCCGGCACCGTTAGGACCAAGCAACCCAACAATCTCTCCCTGCTTCACGTTGATGGAAACATGATTGACCACAGTCCGCTTACCATATCGTTTCACCAGATTATCCGTTCGTAGCATCAGCGTGTGGGCCTGTTGTAGCGTTTCATCCATTCGTTCATCCATCTGTTCCGAAATTTTGACAAAGATACGAAAAAAATGAGAGTTTAACGCTTCGCCGTGAGCACAATCGATGCTTTTTCCATATCGCCGTTCACCGGTGGGTTCATTTTCGACACACTTACTCGCAGGGAGGATATTTGCGGAAACTCGGTCATAATACGGTCCAAAATGCGACCTGCCAAATGCTCCAACAGCTTGGAAGGTTGATGCATCTCACTCTTCACCAGATCAAATACGTTGGCATAATTAATGGTATCCTTCACCTCGTCGCTCCTGCAGGCAGCCGTCAAATCGGCCTCTAATATCATGTTCACCACAAACATATTTCCAATTTCACGCTCTTGAGGTAAAACACCATGGTACCCATAAAACCGCATATTGGTGAGTTCAATTGTTGTATTCATGTAACTTTCATTTCTAACGCTTGTTCAAAAAACAGCTGATTCAAATATAAGAACAAATTTATTACATTTGTTGTTTTATTGGCTAAATTAACGAGTAATGAAAACAAAAGTAATCCCCGAAAGGCTGTCGGCCTTGAGACAATTCATGGAGGAGAATAAACTGGATGCATTCATCATTCCCAGTACCGATGCCCATGTAAGTGAATATCCCCCCAAACATTGGGAATCCAGAAAATGGATCAGTGGCTTCACCGGCTCGGCCGGTACAGCCGTCGTTACAAAAAAGCTGGCAGGTGTATGGACCGACTCACGTTATTTCCTTCAGGCTGCTGTTGAGTTATATGATACGGGATTCGACCTCTATAAAATGGGTCAGCCCGATACACCCGACATGACAGATTGGATTGTTGAACAAGTTGGCAGTGAGGGTACCGTGGGTATCGACGGACTTGTTTATGCTGCTTCCGATGCCATTGCCCTACAAAACAAACTACAATCGAAAGCAATTCGACTGGAAACTTCCTTAGACCCCTTTTCGGTAATTTACACCAACCGCCCGGAAATTCCCAATAACAAAGCGTTCCTTCTCCCTGATGAGATCACGGGTGAATCGGTAAAAAGCAAAATTAATCGTATCAACTGTGAACTGAAGAAGGTGGATGCCAACGGCATCATTATAGTCACCCTCGATGCTGTTGCGTGGACCTTCAACCTCAGGGGCAACGATGTGGACTTTAACCCGGTGGCAGTAGCGTACGGTTATGTCTCGGAGAATGAAGCCATCCTTTTTATCAACAGAGAAAAACTGACCGAAGAGGATGCAAATGCTCTCTCTATGCAGGGTGTCACCCTCAGGAACTATCAAGATATTTTCAACTTTGTTGCCAACCTACCCGAAAGTAGCAGCGTCTGTATTACCGGAAGCAAGATCAACTACAAATTGCATCAAACGATTCCTGCCTCTTGCCGTGTAGTGGATATTTCCTCACCTATCGACTTGATGAAGAGCGTAAAGAATGAGACCGAGCTGAATGGATTCCGTAACGCTATGATTAAAGATGGAGTAGCACTGGTCAAGTTTTTCATGTGGCTTGAAAAGACAGTTCCTACTGAAGAAGTAACCGAAGTGTTGGTCGCTGAGAAACTGCTCGAATTCCGTTCCCAACAAGACCTGTTTGTGGGCGAAAGCTTCAGCACTATTGCTGGATATGGAAGCAATGGGGCAGTGATTCACTACCATGCCATGCCGGATACGTGTCTGCAAGTAAAACCGGAGGGGTTGCTGCTGATCGACTCTGGCGGTCAGTACAAAGATGGCACAACCGATATTACCCGCACAGTAGCTGTCGGTGAACTCACCAAACAGATGAAGGTGGATTACACCCTCGTACTAAAAGGACACATTGCCATTGCAACGGCCATCTTCCCGGAAGGCACACGCGGTTCGCAGCTCGACATACTGGCTCGTAAGGCGTTGTGGGAAAATGGGTTGACCTATTGGCACGGCACTGGGCATGGCATCGGTCACTTCCTCAACGTACACGAAGGTCCACAAAATATTCGTCTGGAAGAGAACCCCACCAAACTCCAACCGGGCATGGTTACCTCCAACGAACCGGGACTCTATCGCGCCAACCAGTACGGTATCCGTATTGAAAACCTCATTGTGACACAAAAATATCAAGATACTGAAGAGTTTGGTTCGTTTTACAACTTCGAGACCATTACCCTTTGCCCCATCGATACAACTCCCATCAAGAAGAAACTGCTGACCAAGAGTGAGAAAAAATGGTTGAACCATTACAATAAAATGGTATATCGTAAGCTGAAAGAGCATCTGAACGAAGAAGAAAAAACATGGTTAAAAAATAAAACGAAACCCATTTAGCAGAATCGAAATCTGCAAATGATAAATTTAAAAAATTAGATTAGTACATGGCTCTAATTAAATCTGTACGCGGCTTCACTCCCGAAATTGGTGAAAACACCTTTCTGGCAGAAAATGCCACCATCATCGGTGATGTAGTGATTGGTCGCGATTGCAGCATCTGGTACAACGCCGTTTTGCGTGGCGACGTGAATTCAATTCGCATTGGCGATCGGGTGAATGTGCAGGATGGCACAGTTATTCATACATTATATCAGAAGTCGGTCTCTATCATTGGCAACGATGTCTCCATTGGTCATAATGTGGTTATTCATGGTGCAAAAATTGAGGATTGTGCACTCATTGGCATGGGTGCCATCGTACTTGATCATGCTGTAGTGGGCGAAGGAGCAATTGTGGCTGCCGGATCCGTTGTTTTGAGCGGGACGCAAGTCGAGCCAGGTAGCATTTATGCCGGTGTTCCCGCGAAATTCGTCAAGAATGTCGACCCGGAACAATCCAAGGAGATGAACCAGAAAATTGCCAGCAACTACTTAATGTATGCCGGCTGGTTTAAGGAAGAGGACGACTCATCAAAATAAGTTACAAAGGGAAAAAACCGAGGAGGTCAAAAAAAAAGCCGTCTCATTTTTTACGATGAGACGGCATCTTTCATTTAATTCACGAAGAATAAATCTTCTTTTAATCTTTCAACACACCGGAAATATACTTATTCCCATCTGCATCGGTCATCACAGCCGGTTGATCAGCTTTGGTCAAAGATGCTGTACGCAAGGGTTTCAGTTCATAGGTATGAACCGGGTTGTATTTCATTGTCCAAAGAAAAGGGAACAGAAAGAAAATTCCCCCGATAATGGCTCCAACATCAGCACTTTCATCTCTTGACAAAAAAGTGTACAGTGTTTCATAACCCTCTTTTTCCAACCGAATCTCGGTCGTACTTCCTACAATTCTTGTGTCAGAATGGGAATATGGAGTCACCCCTTTGTACTCACCATTCATGTACACTTTGGCACCACTTGGATCGGATTGAATTAACGTGCTACTTGAACAACTGGCAAATAATACGACTGCGGCTAACAACAATGCTGCAGATTTCATGAAAAAAGAATTTTTTGGCATAATGTGTTCGATTTTGAATATGTGTTTTGCAAAGATAGACATTTTCGAGTTACTCTCTCATTTTCAATTTTTTTTTTTGAATATTTGTCAGAATAAGAATCATCTTTCGTGAGCTGTACCCTTGCGCTCAGCAGGAACCATTTTATAAAGCTGATCGTTAGGGCGGACCTTTTCGTTTATTTGAATGGAAAAACGATCTCCTTTCACTGCCTCATCCACAGTCTCCAGATTCACACGTATGTCGTCGGCAGTGATAAAAATTGCACCGGTGGTTGGACCGGTGATCAACAGTTCGTCACCCTGTCTGACCGATTGTGTCTCAACCAGAAACTCCGTCACGCCCAGTTTTCCGAAGTGCTTGATGGCTTTACCCACATACACCTTCCGTTTTGTAGCACCCGACCCATAGCGATGTGTCCATTCGCCCAAGCGTTGTCCCAGATAATAGCCATCCCAGAAACCACGGTTAAATACCGTAGCCAGTTGTTCATTCCAACCATCTATCTTCTCCTGGGTAAAAGTATCGTTGCAATACGCCTCGATAGCCTCTCTGTAACAGGTGGTTACAATACGAACATATTCTGGTCCTCGCGCACGTCCCTCAATCTTGAACACCCGCACGCCAGCGTCCATCATCTTATTCATAAAATGAATGGTCTTCAAGTCTTTGGGTGACATGATATATTCATTGTCTATATCCAACTCAATGTCGCTCGTATTGTCTTTCACGGTATACCCGCGTCGGCATATTTGATTACACTCACCCCTATTAGCAGAGAGATTTTTCTCATGCAAGCTGAGGTAGCATTTACCAGATACAGCCATACATAGCGCACCGTGGGCAAACATTTCAATCTGGATCAATTTACCACTGGGACCTTTAATCTGTTGTTCCACGATATCTTTGTGAATGGCTGCCACCTGATCGAGGTTCAACTCCCGAGCAAGCACCACCACATCGGCATATTGGGCGTAAAAACGAAGCGATTCAGTGTTTGTAATATTCAGTTGTGTGGAGAGATGAACCTCTACACCTATGCTTCTGGCATACATCAACACCGCCACATCGGCAGCAATGACAGCTGTAAGGTTTGCCTCTTTCGCCGCATCAACAATTCGGCGCATTAACGTCATGTCGTTGTTGTAAATAATCGTATTTACCGTAAGATAACTTTTCAGGTTGTTCTCCCGACATATATGTGCAATTTGGTGCAGGTCCTCTATTGTGAAGTTGTTGGAGGACTTGGAACGCATATTCAACCCTTCGATACCGAAGTAGATGGAATCAGCTCCTCCTTGTATGGCTGCCATCAACGATTCATACGAACCGGCAGGTGCCATTATTTCATAATCTTGTCTCGATTTCATGCTAAAGCTATGATTTTGGGTGCAAAAGTACAAAAATTAAAGCAATTGTCACAGAAAGGATAAAAAGAGATAAAGGGATAGCTTCGCATTCCTTGCAAATTGCAAAGCAACTAGTGTGGTTGCAAAAAAAAGGTAACCAAATTGGTTACCCCTTTCACACGAAAAAAGTTATTCAAGTTTTGCATGTTACACATACAGCCCCAATAGTAGAAATTTACGTTACATACATTACTCTGTTATGCATGTTCATAAATTGGGGTAGACACAGCTAAAGATGAGTTCTATCCATTTTTTGTGGAGACACATTGACCTCGAGAAAGGTAAATTTAATTATTTCGTCTCAAATAGAAGGCCTAAGAACTGTTACTCCTCCGCAGCCGGTTGTTTAATAAAATCTTCTGCATCGGTAAACGTAGCAGCTATATCCTCCTGTATGATTGACATATCTCTCCATCGGCTACCAATATAACTTCTTTACGACTTCTTCAAAAGAAGCTCTTCAATTGCCTGCTTAAAGGCATCTTTCGGCATAGCACCCTGCGCCATTTGCGGTGCGTCATCCATAGGCACAAAAAGTAACGATGGGATACTGCGTATACCAAATTCGGCGGCCAACTGTTGCTCAGCCTCGGTATCTATCTTGTAAATATAAAT
>DBQD01000006.1 GCA_002305715.1 Proteiniphilum sp. UBA1403
GGTTTGAATCCTGTCGGGGTCACACTTAAAATCAAGCACTTACAAGTAATATTCTTGTAGGTGCTTTTTCTTTTAAATGCCTGTTGGGAGCATCTTCAATCCTTGGATCAACAATCTGCAATATCTGTATAAAAGCCACACTCAGTACCTCTTCTGACAACCTATGTTGCAACAAAACAGGATCAATCACCCTCAAAATACAAATCATATTCACAAAATCCATTTTCACCGAATCTCTCTTCAAAGTTTTTTCTTACTTTTGACCACAACAGACTACATCATAAAAACAATATCGCAATGAGAAAATTGGCATGTCTAATCACCTTGTTTATTAGTATCAGTTTATTTGCCAGTGAAAGAGTAACCATTTGGCCAAAGGATAGAATGCCACTTCGGCAAGACCATCAAATTGCTGCGATGTCTGATGAAGCTGGTAAAAAAGATTTCAATGCTGATAAGAATCGGATAGCATACTTGGAGTGGTACGATGCCCCAGCCGATGATATTCGGAATGGAGGCTGTATGATTCTTATTTCTGGCGGTTCCTATCAAGGCTGTGTAGATGTCAATCTCATTAAATTGTGGAATGAGACATTCACTCAATTAGGTTTTCAATGTGTAAACCTTGTCTATCGTACTCCAAGACCAGTAGGGCTACCCATTTACCAAACAGCATGGGTTGATGGACAACGTGCTGTACGCAAAGTGCGGAGTGAAGCAAAAAAGCGAGGGTTTGATCCGGAAAAAATAGGTGTCATCTCCATGTCTGCCGGTTCACATTTAGCATTATTGTTAGCAACCAGTTCCCAAACACCAGCATACGACAAGGTAGATGCATTAGACAACTTGCCATGTCACATTAATTGGGCAATTGTAAATGCACCAGCCTATGGTACTACCGATGCAGAAACAGGCATACCTGCCAGTCGACAAGGATATGGAACGGACGTGAAACTGAGTTCAATTTTTAAATTTGATGAACATACCTGCCCCATGAGTCTCCATCACGGAGGAACAGACATTTATGCCCCCCAAACTTCGACGCTGGTGTACCGGCAACTGCGGCGCATGAAAATACCTGCCGAGTTGCATCTATATGCTGATAGGGGCCATGGCGCTTTCGGTTTGGAAAGAGGTATTGAATTTATGCGTCAGATGGGATATATGGGCAAGCTTACCGAAGAAGAAGAACTAATGAAGCGGTATGCGTCCGATGAG
The DNA here is from genome assembly GCA_002305715.1 of Proteiniphilum sp. UBA1403. Taxonomy (GTDB): domain Bacteria; phylum Bacteroidota; class Bacteroidia; order Bacteroidales; family Dysgonomonadaceae; genus Proteiniphilum. Next base: position 1,219 of record DBQD01000006.1, read on the forward strand.
AGTCGTGCCGATTACAAGAAGATAAATATTTGGCCAGAGGGAAAAACACCCGATACTCAACCAAATCAGTGCACACCCTATATTGAATGGCATACTCCCAAGAATCTTACGACGAAAGCAATACAGATTATCTACTCGGGGGGAAGTTATGAAGGCAACGACCCCGATGGTTTTGAAGTTGCACCTGCCCGTCGTTATCTCAATGAAATGGGAATAACAGTTGTCACCCTGAAATATCGCACCCCTAGACCTACAACAGGCTTATCGAAACATACCACAGCATGGCAAGATTTGCAGCGTGCTATAAAGATTGTACGAAATGAAGCAACTAATCGCGGACTAGATCCGGAACGAATCGGCATTATGGGAAGTTCTGCAGGTGGACATTTAACGTTGATGGGTGTTACATCGTCGTTACATCAGTCCTATTTGCCTATTGATGAAATTGACAAACTCCCTTGTCATGTACAATGGGGAATTGGTATTTATCCGGCATATGCACTAACCGATGGCGCTGAACAACCCAATTTTGAATTTGGTAATGAGGATAACGCGGTGCTTGTTCCGGAGTTCTCGTTCGACTTAAAGACTGCACCTATGTTATTTGTGCATGGAGATTCCGACGAATGGTCTGCGATGAATTCCGTTAAGTGTTGGGAGAAGATGCTCCAAATGGGTATTCAAAGCGAGCTTCACACCTTGGCAACTCGGGAGCATTGCTTCCAGCGTACCGCATCCCCAGGAACAGGAAGCTATACCTACCTGGAGCGTATTTGGGAATTTCTTACCGCTAAAGGGTTCAATCAATAAACCATCTCCATTAAAAACGAGGAAAGCATCTCGTTATATGATTATGGGGAGAGAATGGGCGTATTACGATTTGTCCGCAAGCGACAGAATATCGTCGTTCAACCAGATATCACCTTGGTCTATCAGGTTGCGTATCACGCGGATTACCTTTTCGCTATTCAATTCAGGTAGTGAATCTACCAGATTGTTAATTCTTTGTGGCCCATCGGAGTGAAGTACTTCAAGCAGCTGCTCCTTTATCTGATTAAACTCGAAGTTCGACAGGCCGGTTTCGTTTTTCCTCAAACAGACATCACATACGCCACAATCTCCAGGGTTCTTCTCACCGAAATAAATTAACAGCACCCTGCTTCGGCAGACAGTATCCTCTTCCACATAATCAATCATGGAGTGGATGCGTTTCTCAAACCGCTTCTTCCGTTCTTCGTATACATCCCGCGAGATAGAAACATAGTTGAGTTCCTCACGCGCAGTGGTAAAAACAATAAAAGGAGTTTTCTTTTGTGGAATATAGCGGATTAACCGCAAACGAGAAAGAGAGATGAGCATCTCGGTCACCTCTCTCCGACTCTTCCCGATCCTCACTCCCAACATCGACTCATCGATATAGACATCGTCCGAAAATACACCCGTATAATTCCGCAGGATGGTATGCAGTAGTTCATCGATATCCTTATCGAGTCGCAGTGCATACATCTCATCCCTATAGACTAGGAAACGTATCCGTGAACGCAGATCAATCTCCTCTGTATATTCAATATATCCGGCCAGTTCCAGAATCTTCAATGCATGATGGGTCTGCAGGAAAGGCAACTTGAATGGAATACAAAATTCATGTAGGTTAAAGTCGTATACATCATTGTATCCCGCCCCCACAGCCACTTGAAAATAATTACCCAGCGCCTCATACACACGTAAAATAAAGTCCCGTTCAGGAAACGCATCCGAGATTCGCTTCTTTAACTTCACGCTATCCTCGGCCGAATAGAGAATAATTGCATACGCTCGCTCCCCGTCTCTTCCTGCACGACCAGCCTCCTGAAAGTACTCCTCCGGTGAGTTTGGCAGATCCATATGGATGACCGTCCTCACATCCGGCTTATCTATTCCCATCCCAAATGCGTTGGTCGCCACTATCACCCGGCATTCATTCTGCTTCCATGCATTCTGAATGTATATCTTTTCCTCGTGTGAGAGACCGGCATGGAAGAAGCTAGCCGAGATCCCCGCCTTTTGCAGGTAGCCGGCAAACTCTTTTGTCTGTTTTCTACTTCTTACATAAACGACGGATGTTCCCGGCACAGACTGAAGGATTCGAACCAACTCCGCTATTTTATTGTCGGTCTTGCGCACCACATAGGAAAGATTCTCCCGCAAGAAACTTTTACGGAACACATTCTTCTCTTTAAAGTGCAGCTTATCCTGAATATCATCCACCACTTCGCGAGTAGCTGTAGCTGTTAAAGCTAGCACAGGAACACCTTCCAGCTGCTTACGAATCTCCGAAATTTTCAGGTAGGAGGGGCGGAAGTCGTAGCCCCATTGAGAAATACAGTGCGACTCATCCACCACCAGCAGGCAGACATTCATGGCTCGCAGTTTAGCGAGAAAGATATCAGACGACAGACGCTCGGGCGAAACATAAAGGAACTTATAATCACCAAAAATACAGTTCTCCAGGGTGGTAATAATCTCATCGCGCGACATGCCTGAGTATACAGCTGCAGCTTTAATATTCCGATCCCGCAGGTTGTCCACCTGGTCTTTCATCAGTGATATAAGCGGTGTAACCACCAGGCAGATACCTTTCATTCCCATGACCGGCACCTGAAACGTAAGCGACTTACCACCACCCGTGGGCATTAAGCCCAAGGTATCCCTTCCCTCCCATACCGACTGAATGATCTCCACTTGGAGTGGGCGGAAAGAAGTATATCCCCAATAGTCTCGTAATATCTGGTGAAACAACTCCGTTTGCATTGGCAAGCGTTTTGTTATAATTATCCCCGTATATCCTTGACCATCAACTGAGTGAAAGACTTACTGCCGTGCGTATTCTCCTCAATAGTATAACAGATATCCACCGGTAGCCCCGATTTAATCCGTTGAAAGAAGTCGTGTTGACTAAACGCAATACCCGGAATAGGTACATCCGTGGTATGATCAACCATCTCCAGTTTGATATGCTTGAGTCCCTTCCCCACCAGTTTACTGGTACCTGCATCCCTTACTTCCCTCGAAAGAAATATGGGGTTTTCATTTTCCGGACCAAACGGATTGAACAGAGAGAGACCCTCAATGAAGTCGGGTGTAATTTGCGAAAACGTAATTTCAGCATCCACAGTAATCTGAGGAAGCATCATACCCGGTTCAATACTATCAAACGAGAAGGTATTAAAACGCTGAATAAACTCTTGAAGATTCTCCTCCTTCAATGTTAATCCGGCTGCATAGGTATGCCCTCCGAAGTTCTCCAGTATGTCGCGACACGACTCAATAGCCTTATACACATCAAAACCGGGCACCGATCGAGCCGATCCTGAAATCAAGTCATTCGACTTGGTCAGCACCACTGCGGGACGGTAATATTTCTCTGTCAACCGCGACGCCACAATCCCCACAATCCCCTTATGCCAAGTCTCGTCATAGAGCACAATGCTCTTCTGACGCTTCATATCGATGTTGTTATCGATATATTCAAGAGCCTCATCGGTAATACGTTTATCCAGTTCACGCCTGTCTTCGTTGTACTTATCTATGTTTTTGCTCTTCTCTCTGGCTGCCGTCATGTCAGTAGCCAGCATGAGATCCACCGCCTCTTTTCCGTTCATCATTCTGCCCGAAGCATTGATGCGCGGTCCAATTTTAAAGACGATGTCATTCACTGTGATATGCTTTCTGTGCAGTCCGCATATTTCAATGATACCACGAAGACCGAAACTTGGATTTGAGTTGAGTTGCTTCAACCCGTAAAAGGTCATGATACGGTTCTCACCAGTCAACGGAACAATATCGGAAGCAATACTTACCGCTACAAGGTCTAGAAGCGGTTCAATATCAGAAAAAGGATAACCATTGCGTTGCGAGAACGCCTGAACCAATTTAAATCCAACACCACATCCCGATAGCTCATCATACGGATAGGTTGAGTCTGCCCTTTTAGCATCTACTACTGCCACTGCATCTGGCAGGTGTTCATCGGGCATGTGATGGTCACAAATAATAAAATCAATACCTTTTTCTTTGGCATACGCAACTTTGTTAACTGCTTTTATGCCACAATCGAGAGAGACTATGAGCTTCACGCCCGTATTCACGGCATAATCGATTCCTTGAAACGAAATGCCATACCCTTCATCGTACCGGTCAGGAATATAATAATCAATATTGTTTGTAATTCCTCGGAAGAACTTATACACCAATGCCACTGCTGTGGTACCATCCACATCATAATCCCCGTAAATAAGGATTCGCTCTTTTTCACCCAGTGCCTTCTCAATCCGTCGAATAGCTTTGTCCATATCGGGCAAGAGAAAAGGGTCGTGCAAATCTTTCAGCTCAGGATAGAGAAACTTCAATGCATCTTCAGTTGTCTCTATTCCCTTGTTTACCAATAGTTCAACAAGGATCGGGTGTAAATTCAGTTCTTTCGCTAATTCATCTTTTATATTTTTTTGGTCGGTTGATAGGGTTGAATAATTCCATCTGTAAGTCATTTATATCGTTTTTTTTCTTTCCTTTTCAGGGTCCCCGAATCACCTTCGGGGAAAAAGCCACACCTCACAAGGGCAGCCATTATAGCTCCATCTCAGTAATGGTATAAATAGACCATTCCGAAGTTGTAAAGGTAGTATTATTTTTTTTGATTTTAGTTATTTCATCCACAAATAATCAATTTTCTCTATCGCTATTTAAGGAAAGGCATTTTCAAACATTATTTGTACCTTTGCGCCTTAAAATCAACAGAAGAATGGAAATTGCGGCATTGGTTTCCGGAGGCGTAGACAGCTCGGTGGTAGTACACCAGCTCAAAGAAATGGGCTACGACCCGGTAATATATTACATCAAGATTGGAATGGAGGATGAAGATGGGTATATCGACTGTCCTTCAGAGGAAGACATTGAGATTGTAACCTACATTGCTAAGAAATATGGTTGTCGTATCGAGGTAGTATCTCTTCACGAAGAATATTGGGAAAGTGTGGTCAGCTACACCGTCGACTCGGTGAAGCGTGGGCTTACCCCCAACCCCGATATGATGTGCAACAAACTGATTAAGTTTGGTGTTTTTGAACAGAAGTGGGGTCATCAGTTCGATAAGATTGCTACGGGGCACTATGCCACCACGAGCGAACTCGACGGTCTCACATGGCTTTCCACAGCGAAAGACCACGTGAAGGACCAGACCTATTTCCTGGGTCAGATTAGTTACCTTCAGGTCTCTAAACTCATGTTCCCCATTGGCAATCTGCTTAAATCAGAAGTACGTGCCATTGCAGCAAGGGAGAAGCTTCCTTCGGCACAACGCAAAGACAGTCAGGGCATCTGCTTCTTGGGCAAAGTAAACTACAACGATTTCATTGCTCGTTATCTGGGTAAGAAAGAGGGTCTTATTGTGGAGTTGGAGACAGGCAACATCTTGGGAAAACATCAGGGCTTCTGGTTCCACACCATTGGTCAACGCAAGGGGCTTGGTTTAAGTGGAGGTCCTTGGTTTGTGATCAAGAAAGATGTGAACCGCAATATTGTCTATGTCTCAAGGGGGTACGACACCAAGTATCAATATGGCAATGTCATCAATCTTCAGGGTTTTGATTTCATTACAAAAGATATCTGGGGTGAGTTTGAAGATGAAAAAGAGATCACGTTCAAAATACGCCATACGCCTGAATTCAGCAAAGGTACAATCACCCGCGTTGGTGACATGTACCGCATTCATTCCCATGAACCCATTCAGGGTATTGCTGCCGGTCAGTTTGGCGTAGTCTACGACACAGATAGCCATCTCTGTCTGGGTAGTGGCATGATTATCTGACATACAATGGACTTATTTTTATCATTTTCCGGAGCAATTAATTAACTTTGCTTTCAAAAATACAAGCGCAATGAAGAGAATTCTCCTGTTATCTGTTCTTTTTGGACTTTTGTCTATTTCAAAAGCATGGCCGCAATTTGAAGGAACGGTCGGCATGGGTGTTCACGTTGGGTATGCGAATGAAATCAGCAGTTTAGGTACGGGAATAAATTTGCATTATTACCTCACCAACGAAGTACGAGTAGCCCCCTCCCTCATTGTTTTTTCCAAACACAAAGGCATGCAATTGTGGATGGCGGAAGCCGATGCGCATTACATGCTTCCAATTTCGTTGACAGCTTCACTTTATCCAATTGCAGGTATCCATCTTTCAAATTGGAAATACAGCGGCACCAAAGTTGGTGAGTCTGTCACGGAGGAGTGGAGCAAAGACCGACTTGGCTTAAACCTGGGCCTTGGCTATCAGTACGACATAAGTTTTCGCGTGCGCGCCAATTTTGAAATGAAGTATCAACTTATCAGAGGCTTTTCACAATTGTATTATTCAGCCGGAATAGGCTTCTGGCTCTGATGATCTGCAGCATTGCTTCTTCCATCTTGTAGTTATAGTAATTGAACATGAAAGATTTTATCACCAACGAAATAAAAAACAATACCGCGGTTCTTGTCGGCCTTATTACGCCGGAACAGAACGAAGAAAAGGTACAAGAATACCTCGATGAACTTGCTTTCCTCGCAGAGACTGCGGGGCTTGCTCCCGGGAAACGTTTTGTGCAGCGACTTGAGATGCCCAACCCTGTCACCTTTGTTGGGAAGGGTAAACTGGAGGAGATTGAAGCTTTTGTGAAAGATGAAGAAAACGAAATAGGAGTGGTCATCTTCGACGATGAGTTGTCGGCAAAGCAGCTTCGCAACATTGAGAAGGTTCTGAATATTCGAATTATGGACCGCACAAGCCTCATCCTCGACATCTTTGCCATGCGTGCCCAAACGGCCCATGCAAAGGCGCAGGTTGAGTTGGCGCAATACCAATACCTGTTACCCCGACTCACCCGGTTGTGGACTCACCTTGAGCGGCAACGAGGCGGTGGTGCTATCATGCGCGGACCCGGTGAAACACAGTTGGAGACCGACCGACGTATTATTCTCGACAAGATTTCCCGTCTGAAGCAGGAGTTGAAAGATATCGACATGCAGAAGAGTGTTCAACGCAAGAACAGGGGTAAATTGGTGCGTGTAGCCTTGGTGGGGTACACCAACGTGGGCAAGTCTACTCTCATGACCCTGCTTAGCAAAAGCGATGTCTTTGCGGAGAACAAACTGTTTGCCACCCTCGACACCACGGTGCGAAAGATGACCATTCAGAACCTCCCCTTCCTGCTGACCGATACGGTAGGATTTATTCGCAAGCTCCCCACTCACCTGATAGAATCGTTTAAATCGACCCTCGACGAGGTTCGCGAAGCCGACATCCTGTTGCATGTGGTCGATATATCCCATCCTGCATTCAGGGAACAGATTGAAGTGGTAGAAAAAACCCTTTATGATATAGATAACTCCGAGAAGCCGGTCATCCTCGTATTCAATAAAATTGATGCATTCACCCATGTAGAGAAGGATGAGGACGACCTCACCCCCATGAAGCGAGAGAATTACACGCTCGATGAGCTCAAGCGGACGTGGTTAAACAACATGAACAACAAGGAGACGATCTTCATCTCTGCCAAAGAAAAGGAGAACATCGATGCATTGAAAGACCTTCTTTACGCCAAAGTAAAGGAAATTCACATCTCCCGTTTTCCGTACAACGACTTTCTTTACCAACAATACGAAGAGGAGGATTGAAAATCAACCCTCCTCTTTTCGTGTGCTGTGTCGGTTAGTTCAACCGACATAATTTCTCATTCAAAGCAATTACTGCATCCTCGTAGCTGTCTCTCTGAATAACGAACTGCATGTTCACCTGCATGAGCGACTGGGCAAAACTTGCAATGTTTATATTCTTCTCATAGAGTGCCTGTGCAGCTTTGTAAAGAAAACCGGGTAGAGCAATGTTCGATCCCATCACACATACAATTGCCATTGGTTCGGCTGTAACCTGATAGAAGACCTCCCTCAATACGCTAACCAGCTCACGAGCTTTCTCATTATCCCACACCACCATTGTGATGGAGTTGGCGTTAGTCGACTTAAGAATGTAGCTCACATCATACTTCACAAAGTACTGCATGATCCGCCCATCGAAGCCCACTTCCCCCACCATCATGGGGTCATGCACTTCAATGGCAAGGACTTTTCTTGAACCGGAGACAATCTCCACACGCGGTTCCGGAGAGATATAATCGCGTGAGATTAGTGTTCCCGGGTGTGACGGTTCGAAGGTATTTTTAATACGGATATCGATACCGGCCAGTTCCAATGGCTTGGCTGCCTTGGGGTGAATTGCTTCCATTCCAATATCAGCCAGCTGATCGGCAATAATATAATTGGTATGTCCCACCGGAATACTATTCTCCACACCCACAATCTTTGGGTCAGCACTTGAAAGGTGAAACTCTTTGTGGATGACCGCCTCATCGGCTTTCACCTCCACCGCAATCTTGCTGAAGGTAACTTCGCTATAGCCACGGTCAAACGCACGCATAATTCCTTCCGTACCCTTCGTATAGCCGGTTGCTACACAAAGCACGTTGGAGAAATCAATTCCTTTGAATTCCTTGTGAATTCGTTCGTCGATGGTGAGCGGTTCGTTGTCGTTAAAACCACAGAGATCAATAAAACGCGCATTTATACCGTTGTTGTTCAATATATTCACCGAGTTCCAACCCGAATGAGCCTCACCAATGGAAGCCAGTATCTCTCGTGCAGCCAGGTGAATGTCGGTACGGTTCACATAGCCCGACGCCAGCACCTTACCCAGGCTGTACAACACCGTCTTGGCTTGATCCACACGGAAGCGAATAAAGTCGCGTGCCTCTTTCAAATCCAAACCATAATCGGCAAAGCCATCGTTGATCAGCAGCAGTCGCTGACAGAACGCATCCAATGCACTGCTGTAATCTTCCCCATTCAGGAACTTGTTATAGATACCCGGTTCACCCGTCTTTTTGTGTTCCAACAACCAGTTGGTCACATTGTTATAGGCCGAAACCACAAATATACGATTATAGAGTTCGTCCCCTTTTCTATTTCCTACAATAATGTTTTGCATAACATCCTGAAACTGGGACATGGAGGTACCTCCAATTTTTTCTACTGTGAGCATGGGATATACGGGATTATAATTGTTAGAATTACTGTATGAGTAGCATCCGCCATCTCATTTCGCAAAGATAAATAATAAATCCGATCTTAAAACTGTTTCAGTGCACGATAGACCTTGTGGATGGGCAAACCCATTACATTGAAGTAAGATCCCTCAATCCTTTCCACTCCCACGTATCCAATCCAATCCTGCACACCGTAGGCACCTGCTTTGTCCAGAGGGTTGTAATGCGAAACATAGTAGGCTATTTCGTCGTCGCTGAGGTCACTAAATGTCACATGCGACACAGCCGAAAAATGAGACTGCTTTTTCCGTGTGCTCAAACAAACACCGGTGATAACACGATGCTGATTTCCAGCAAGCAGACGCAACATGCGAGCTGCATCCTCACTGTCGACCGGCTTTCCTAAAATAGCTCCATTCAGCAACACAATCGTATCTGCGGTGATCAACAGTTCATCCTCTTTGAGGGTATTCAAGTAGCTATCTGCTTTCTTACGAGCCAGATATTCCGCCACCTCTTCGTGGGGAAGTGTTTCGGGATAAGACTCATCCACATTGGGAAGTGTGCGCACGTCGTAGGCAACATCAAGTCCGGCCAGCAACTCTTTACGACGCGGAGAGTTGGAAGCCAGCACAATACGGTAATCGGTAATTTTCATCATACACAAAGGTAGTGATTTTGTCTATTTTGTAATTTTTTCCGCAAGCTTATTCTGTTATTGCTATCTTTGTAGAAAAAAGATGATACTCGATATTTGTCCCTCTCCCACCCTCTATCCCTATTACAAGAAAGAGAACGATACGGTTATTGTGGTAGATGTCTTCCGAGCATCGGCCACCATGTGCGCCATGTTGCACAATGGGGCGACGGCCGTCATTCCGGTTGCCAATATCGAGGAGGCAAGGGCATACAAACAGGCCGGATACCTGGTAGGCGCTGAGCGAAAAACGCGTAAATGCGATTTTGCCGATTTTGGCAATTCACCCTTCGACTATACCCGTGAAATTGTGGCTGGCAAAGAGGTTGTCTTCACCACCACCAACGGCACCAAGGCCATTGAGATGGGACGAGAAAGCAAGCACCTTTATATTGGCACGTTTCCCAATATCGACGCTCTGGCCGATAAATGCATGGAATCATCCGAACGGATTGTGGTTATTTGTGCCGGGTGGAATAACCGGGTTAATCTGGAAGACACCCTCTTTGGAGGAGCATTTGCGGAGCGTTTAGCTGGAAAAACAGACCTAACGATTGGTTCCGATGCCGTAAGGATTGCCCTTTCGCTGTGGCAACAGGCAAAAAGCAATCCGTTGGATTATCTGCAGCAGAGCGAACACTGGCAACGTCTCATCGACAACCATGCTGTTGGCGATGCGGCCTACTGCCTACAAGAAAACACCGTAACCGTGGTACCCTGTTACCACAAAGAGGAGAAGAAGCTCAGGGTATAAAAAAAGCATGGCTTTTTACCATGCTATTAATCGTCCCAATCAAACTCATCGAAATCGAGGGAACTACCAAACTGTTCCAAGTCGCGTCGCTCCTTCTTGGTGGGCCGCCCTGTTCCCCGTTGCCGGTCGACAAAGCCACTAATCTTACTCAACTCCAGCAGTTCGTACTGATCGGGTGGTGTGACATTCTCCATAAATTGCGGTACCAGCTTCGCCCCCATACGGTTTTGGGACAAGGCAAGCACCTTGAACGAATAGGTAACCGGCGGCTTACGTACCTGTACTACGTCGCCAACACGGATATTGCGGGAGGGTTTTACAGCTACATTGTCGATCATCACACGTCCTTTTTTGCATGCTTCCACTGCAATGGTACGTGTTTTGAAAATGCGTACCGCCCACAACCATTTGTCGATGCGTACTTCTTCCATCACAAGAACTCCTTACTTATTATTATATTGATTCATTGTGGTGTTGATACCTGCCAAGCAAAAACTACGAATAATGTCGACCGCCATATCAATGCGCTCGGGCAGCTTTTGCTTTTCCTCCTCAGAGAATTCATCCAGTACAAAATTCACCTGTGCTCCCCGGGGAAAATCATTACCGATACCAAATCGGAGACGCGGATAATTCTGACCAATCAACCCCTGAATATGTTTCAGTCCGTTATGTCCGGCATCGCTCCCTTTCGATTTCAGACGCAATGTCCCGAAGGGTAGTGCCAGGTCGTCGACCACCACCAGTAGGTTTTCCGTTTCAATCTTCTCCTTCTGCATCCAATAACGGATGGCATTTCCGCTCAAGTTCATGAACGTGGAAGGTTTGAGGAGCAGGAGCGATTTATTACGGAGTCGCATCTCAGACACGAATCCATACCGTCTGTCCTCAAAAACAGCATTGGACGCTTTTGCAAAAGCGTCCAACACCATAAATCCAATATTGTGGCGGGTTAGTGCATATTCGGGTCCGATATTCCCCAATCCCGCAATCAAATACTTCATTGACTAATACATTGATTAACCTCTTGTTGCTGCACCTCTTGCGGCACGTGTCAACTGAACGCGGCAGACAACTGCATTCTTGGCATTCAATATCTCCAGACCTTCGAAGCTGAGCTGACCAACCTGAATTGTCTTTCCTAATTCGAGGCTTTCAACGTTGACCACCAGCACTTCAGGTAATTTAGCAGGCAATGCTTTCACTTTCAACTTACGCATGTCGAGAGAGAGTTTACCACCGGCTCTCACACCAGCAGCAAGTCCTTCCAAACGCACAGGGATTTCGATCACCACTGGCAGGTTTTCAAATACATGCAGGAAGTCGATATGCAGAATGGTATCTTTTACCGGGTGGAATTGCACATCCTTTACAATTGCCATCAGTTTCTTTTCTCCAAGATCGAGATTTACCAGAAACACCTCAGGAGTGTAGATCAGATTGCGTACATCACCAGTTTTAACCACAAAGTTTATGTTTTCACTGCCGTGACCACCATACACAACGCAAGGAATCAAGTTCTCTGCGCGATAAGCTTTCGCTGCTTTCTTACCGAAACCATCTCTGATCTCGCCTTTTAATGCAAATGTCTTCATTGTTTAATTTTTTGTTTTTGTGTTACTCAAAATAAAGTGCTTTCTTTATTTCCCATCACACGGGAGCTTTCAAAAAAGCGGCGCAAAGATAGTGATTTTCTTTTTATTGCACAATCATTTACTTCACTTTATCTTACTCTTTTTTTCAGATCTTCCACTGATATGCTCATCAGTCGTCCAATTGGCTTATCGCCTCTGTAGCTAATGATCCTCATTACATAAGCATCTCTTGGTATGCGCTGTGGTTCTTTGTATTTCGGATAGAAGTTATCGGGTGTAGAGGCATCGAAGCTGGTGTAAATATCCAGTCCTTTTATTTCCGGGGTAAGGGTTACATAGTAATCATCGCCCTCTTTCGTTACCGAAACAATAGGATCATAAATAGCCGGAGAATATTTGATCTTACCATAATTGAAGCGAACAAAATGATCTTCTGTCTTCGCTACGAACTGGTCCCAGTCTTTCTTTTCTTGGGGCGACCAAAGCGACTCAGCCACAGCGAAAGCACGAGGCCATGTCATGTATTCCAGCTGGCGATTGTTGTATATCTGCTCGGTCCACAAGTTGGCCTGACCACCCAGTATGTAGTTTGCATCAGCTCCCTCGGGTATTGGATTGAACTTGTAGGTCTGGTTCAGTCTCAATGTGCTGTATACACGTGGTTCGGTGGTAATATCACCTTGCATAAAGTCGATGTAAACATAGGTTGTAGGGCTCATTACTACATAATGTCCCGACTTGGAGGCTTCAATTCCATGCTCAACACCGCGCCAGCTCATCAAGCCGGTAGAGGGGGTAATACCACCTTCAAGGATCTCATCCCAACCCATCATCTTTTTCCCTTTTGCGAGGATGATCTTTTCTACCCTCTTCCCGAAATAAGACTGTACAGCCGGCATATCTTTCAACCCTTCGCGTTTCATCAATTGTTTCACATCGTCGCTCCTTTCCCAGAATGTGTAGGGCGCCTCATCTCCTCCGGTATGGATATATTCAAAGGGGAACATCTCTGCCAGCTCGGCAATGACCTTTTCCATGAATTCGTACACTTTCTCGCTGGCCGGATTCAGGGTATTTTCAAAGATGGCTGTAGGGTGTCCGCCAGTACTCCAATCGAGAAACTCAGCACCGGTGCGTACAAAATGATCACCGCTTCCAGGGAAGCAAGCAAGTTCGGGATATGCAGCCAATGCAGCCGAACTATGTCCCGGCACATCAACTTCAGGCATAATCTGGATGTTGCGTTCTGCAGCATATGCCACAATATCCTTAATCTGTTCTTGCGTGTAATAACCGCCGTATGTTTTTGGTGCATCCAGATCAATTGCAGGCAGATTACCAAACCATCCAATTTGCTCGGCACGCCATGCGCCCACCTCTGTAAGCTTTGGTAAACTTTTTATTTCGACACGCCAACCCTCATCGTCGGTCAAGTGCCAATGCAACATATTGAACTTGTATTTCGCCATGTTGTCGATATACTTCTTTACCTCATCCACCGTAAAGAAATGCCGCGCAACATCGAGCATAAGTCCACGCCAGCCCACACTCGGATAATCGGTGATTTCCACTTGAGGCACCTGCCATACTACATTCGGTTCAGCGCAATCACTCTCAATTTGAGGAGGCAGCAGTTGAATCAAGGTCTGTACACCATAATGGAGTCCCGCTGGTTTATTGGCAGTTATTGTGATCTTGGTGTCGGTCACATCCAACTTATAACCCTCTTTACCGAGTGTAGCATCCTCTTTTTTGTTGAGCGATAACAGGATATGAGCATTGCGACTATTTTTGCTCACTGTAACCCTCTTACCCGGTGCGAGCGATAGTTTTTGTTTCAATAAATTGACTACATAGGCCGTCTCTTTTTCCGAAGAAGTGGATAGAATTACCTCATCGGGCAACTGGAAAAAACCACCCTTATCAAGGAGAGAAACTGGCTCTGGAATAATGGAGATGTTGCGCTCTACCGGTTGTGCATAACCAATAATAGAGCAACATAGAAATAATAGTGAGACAAGTTTGCGTTTCATTAAATTAAAAATTTTAGTTAAGTGGACAAACTTACGGAAAAAAATTGAAATTTCATTCCATTTTCACCCGCTCAACTTATTTGTTGATTATCCAAATGGATTCGCTTTTCGACACTTTCAGCTCTATTTTTCGCCTATATTCTATTTGATTTCCTTTGTTACCCCTCCGTTATCCCTCTGTTATCCCTCTGTTACCCCACTGTAAAAACCCCTGATTATCCGAACAAGTATAAGACTTGAATACAGGATGGTCCTTCCCTTAAATGAACGATAGAGGGCGAAATGAAAACGCAGCAACAAGTGGTATAATGCAAAAAGAGAAGTGCGAATGCTTAATATAGGTCAAAGAGTCCCAAATATCAATAAATCACTCCCAATGAGTATGTGATAACTTGTGATCATTCTGATGTTGAGGATGTGAAATACCAAAAAAAATAGCTACTTTTGTGGTTTCAAAACAAGTTTCTTCAATGATAAACAGAAATTTAATTCGCATACGGGTTATCCAGATTGTTTACTCCTGGTACCAAAATACGAATAGGGATTTGCGAAATGCCGAAAACGAGCTCATGACGGGCTTACAGAAATCTTACGATCTTTATTTTTATCTGTTGCTGCTAATGGTGGAACTCACCAGAGCATACGAAAACAGGGTGGAGATGAAACGTAACAAGTACCTCCCTTCCGCAGAGGATCTACATCCTAACACCCACCTGATTGACAACAAGTTCATTCTTCAGCTTCGGGATAACAAGGAGTTTCAGAAACACCTTACCGAGCGCCCCATGGTGTGGGATGCGTATGAGTCGTTCATCAAGAACCTGCTCGACACCATATTGGCGTCGGACCTTTATAAAGAATATGCTGAGATTGCGTCTCCCTCCTACGAAGATGACCGTACATTCTGGAGAAAGGCATTCAAGCAATTTATCTACATGAACGAAGAGCTGGATGACATCCTCGAAGATGAATGTATCTACTGGAACGACGATGTAGAGATTGTGCAGACGTTTGTGTTGAAGACAATCAAGAAATTCGCGGAAGCTAAAGGTGCTAACCAGTCGCTCCTACCAATGTTTAAGGATGAAGAGGACAAGACATATGCCATCAAGCTACTGCATGACTCCATCTTGAATGAAAAAAAATACAGAGAGCTGATTGATAAGCACACCGATAAATGGGACTTCGAACGCATTGCTTTCATGGATTTAATCATCATGCAGGTCACTCTCTCTGAGATATTTACGTTTGAATCTATCCCAACAAGTGTCTCCCTGAACGAATACATTGAAATTGCGAAATCCTATAGTACACCCAAAAGTGGCACGTTCGTCAACGGAATATTAGATGCCATTGTGCAGGAATTAAAAGAAGAAAATCGTATCTTTAAGAGCTAATTATTCTCTATAAACATTAAATATCAAATTGTATGAATATTTTATTACAAGCAGCACCGGCCGGAGGTATGGGTGGTGGTAGTATGACCAGCACGCTTATTATGATGGTTGCCATTATTGCCGTCTTTTATTTCTTTATGATTCGCCCACAACAGAAAAAACAGAAGGAACTGCAGAAGAGCCGCGAAGCCATGAAGGTAGGCGACAAGGTGGTTACCTCAGGTGGTATTCACGGTAGAATTAAAGAAGTAGGCGACACCTGGTTCCTGGTGGAAGTAGCAGACGGTGTACGAATTAAATTCGAAAAAGCATCTGTTTTTGCCTCTTCATCTGACGTGACAACAAACTAAACCTTTTGCCATGGGAATGAAGGAATTCATCAGCAATTGGAAACCCAAAGCAAAAGCATTTTTTTCCACCATACCGTGGAAGAATTTGCTTTTCTTTTTACTGTTCCTCACGCTGGCCTTTATTTTCTGGCTAATGCTCTTCTTTCAGAAGGAGAATGTAGAAGGTACCTACCGAATTCCATTGAAATACACAAACATCCCCGACGATGTGGTGTTTGACAACCCATTGCCGGCAAATATTGAGATAAGCGTCTCCGACAATGGAGTGGGCATATTTAGGTTGGATGTTAAAAAAATAGATTCGCTTGAGATAAATGTGGGTGAGTTTATCCGCGAAGGGACAAACGACGTACAGGGCGATCAGTTTCGCCAGCTCATTCGCTCCAAATTGGCGCCCAGCACCATCATTCGCGGTTATTATCCCATGCATATATCGCTGGCTACCTCCAAATTACAGCATAAGGAATTGCGTGTAGTATTCGATGGAGAGATTACCACAAGCCGTGCAAACCTGGTGGCCGATAGTGCCTTCTTCATTCCCGAAACTGTAATGGCATATGGATCTGCAGCGTCACTTAAAGCACTGCGTGCTGCTACGACCGAATATACCCTATTTAAGAACCTGAAAGCAACTTCACAATTACCGGTTAAAATTAACCCCGTTGAGGGGGTAAAGTTTGTACCAAATGAGGTTGAAATCTATATCCCCATCGAGGAATATACAGAGCGTACGGTTGAGGTTCCCATCACGGCGTTGCATATGCCGACAAATCTCGACGTGAAGTTTTTTCCCTCTCGCGTGAAAGTATCTTTTTCTGTGACGTTGGAGGAGTATAAAAAAATAAATCCGGAAGATTTCGAAATCAAACTCGACTACCGGAACTTTCATGAGAACGAAGGGGGACGTGTGGAGTTGGAACTTACATCGAGTCCGTCGACAGCTAAAAACACGCGAATTTCACCCTCCTCGGTAGAGTTTCTGTTTGAGAACAGAAACGGTCATTAGTCCCCAAAGCAGGATATACTGCATATAAACTATTTGCGAAAATGATCACAGTTGGTGTCACAGGTGGAATAGGAAGTGGAAAATCGGTCGTGTGCGACCTGCTTCGCTTGTATGATATTCCGGTTTATGAGGCTGACAGAGAAGCCAAGGAACTCAACGATACCTCACCTGTGATTCGTGCGGAGATCATTCGTCATTTCGGGGAAGAGTTATACCGCAATGGAAAACTCGACCGCAAAGCATTTGCATCGCTCATTTTTCACGATGAGCAAAAGCTGGCGCTTGCCAATGCCATCATTCATCCTGAACTAAAGAAGCATTTTCAGCAATGGCGCGACAGACAACACCAACCGATTGTTGCCATGGATGCCGCTCTGCTCTTTGAAGCAGGATTCCACTCCCATGTCGATAAAGCAATCATGGTATATGCTCCCGAGTCTGTACGCCTGCAACGGGCCATTGTGCGCGACCACGCAACAGCCAAGCAGGTGAAAGCCCGCATGCAAGCTCAGCTGCCTGAAGAAGTGAAAATACAACGATCGGATTTTGTCATCTACAACGACAATGCCCACTCACTTATTCTACAGGTGGAGGAGATTGTGAAACAACTTGCAACTGAAATTATACACTAATATACCAAAACAATGATCGAAAAAATTGGAACAAACGCCGGAAAAGTATGGGCTCAGCTCGATGGTGCAGGCCGTCAGAACCTGAAGGATGTTAAAAAGTCAACTAAATTGACCGATAAAGATCTCTATGCTGCAATTGGATGGCTTGCTCGAGAAGGCAAAGTTGCACTGGAGGAAGTGGAAAAAGATATCTATATTTCACTACAATAATCGCATTCAACGCATCCAAATTGGATGCATGTAGTAGGTTGCTGTCCCGTTTGTTTACATAAACAGCATGACCGTGGATAAAAAACTACATACCCAACTGGCACAGCTTTTCCCAAATCGGTTTCATATCGCAAGCCACCTTTGAGACCATACACGATGCCCCCCTGAAGGCCACCGCCATGCTGTATTTTGCAACCTTACGCGATGTGTGCGATGCCATTATTCCGCTTCGCCAGTGCGAGGTGAGTGCAGCTGAACTGATGGATCGCAATGCCCTGCGTGCCATGGAAGAAAATGAGGATATGCCGGAGGAGTTGAAACAATTACCCGAGGGTGCAGCAGCCCTGCTGATTGACACGTCGGCCAACGACAAGGAGAGCCTACTGGCTCAAATGAGGGAGATAGAAGCGAAACTGGCACACCTCCCTACCCTGGTACCAATACAATTCACGACCGACAAGCAACTGTACAACCGCTACTGGAGTGTACGCAACGGATTGTTTACCTCAGCGGCCGCCACCCGACCACCCCACACGGCCTGCATTATTGAGGACATTGCATTCAGGGGTGAGATACTGGGCGAAGCACTGACAGAAGTGCGGGAGCTGCTCGTACAAACCGGATATGCCGATGCGGTGATGTGGGGTCATCTTCTCGATGGTAACGTTCATTTTACCATCTTCCCGGATATCAATTCCAAAAAAGGAGTATTGGAATACGCAAACTTCATGCATCAGCTGTGTGAGCTGGTGGCCATAAAGCATGAGGGAAGCCTCAAGGCGGAGCATGGAACAGGTCGCAACATGGCTCCCTTTGTGGAAAGAGAATGGGGAAGCGACATTTATGCGTTGATGAAACGGATAAAACAGGCTTTTGACCCCACCAACATACTGAACCCCGGTGTATTGATTAATGAGAACAAGGATGTCTTCGTGGAGAACCTGAAGCACATCCCGGAGGCTCATTCGTTAATTGACAAATGTATTGAATGCGGTTTTTGTGAGGTGACATGTCCTTCCAAAAACCTGACGCTCACCCCACCGCAGCGCATTGTAGCCTATCGTCATCTTGCCGAGAATAGCACAAGTGGAGGCAAGAACTCTATCCTAAAACAGGTGAGGGAGGTTTCATACCCAATGGTAGAGACCTGTGCAACCGATGGATTGTGCAGTATTGCTTGTCCCGTGGGTATCAATACCGGCCTGCTCGTGAAGGAGCTACGCTGGCAACAGAATGGTCGTATGGCGAAATTTGTAGCCGCACAGATTGCCACACACATGGCCGGGACTACATCCATGCTGCGCAGCATAATGAAGGTACCTCACAGTATAGCACAAATTGTGGGGTATGATACGATGGAGGATGTAACCCGGGGTCTCTTTCGTGTGGGTGCAGGCACATTCCCTTTGTGGACACGTTATACGCCCTCCGGAAGCAAAAAAATTGGCGGGCGCCTGTTTCCGACACTTTCTACCTCCGATACAACAGAGCAATTGGACAGGTTGAATGCTCCCACAGTCGTCTATTTCCCAACCTGCATCACACGCTCTATGGGTGGCCCTTCGTTTGGATATGAGGAGAAAGTTGATCTACCCTCAACAATGTTGTCTGTTATAAAGAAAGCTGGTTACAATGTGATAATTCCGGAGCGAGTTGACAAACTTTGCTGCGGGATGGCATTTGCCAGCAAAGGATTTCGCCGCGAAGCGGAGAGAAAGGAGCAGGAGTTAAATGCTGCCCTTCTGGAGATCACACATAATGGGGAGCTACCTGTTGTGTGCGACATGAGTCCGTGCCTATTGCATATGCGCGAAACACTCGATAAGCGGTTGAAGTTGTATGATCAGGTGGAGTTTATCCACGATTTTCTGTTGGAGCGACTGCAGTTTGTCCCTCGTCCCGTTACGGTGGCCATCCACACCACCTGCAGCTCGAAGAAGATGCAGTTGAGCGAGAAGCTTTATGCCATTGCTTCACGGTGTAGCGAGAAGGTGGTGGTTCCCGAAAATGTAGATTGCTGTGGCTGGGCTGGCGACCGGGGATTTTTCTATCCCGAACTGAACAATGCGGCCTTATCGGCACTGAAACAAGGTATTCGGGATGCCGGAGAGGGTTATTCCAACAGCCGCACCTGTGAAATCGGACTCTCCATGAACAGCGGCATCACCTATCAGTCGATTGTCTATCTGGTTGATAAAGCAACCCTATAAATGATAAAAAGGAATTAACTATTTCACTTTCATACGGTCGAATCCCTGTCCGTAGATTCCGATGACGTTGTTTTGAGAGATAAAGGCATTTTCATCGATTTGCTTTACCAAGCGGAAAATGGAGGTGGATTCGTTTCGCCTTGCCATGACCAACAACACCTTTTGTGGATTCTTTGTATACCACCCTGTACCGTCGAGTACCGTGCATCCTCGGTTTAGCTGCAGGTTAATCTGGGTGGCAATTTCTTCGTACCTACTGGAAATGATAAAAAATTGGACCGATTGCCGGATACCATTCAGCACCCAATCGACCGAAGTGGTCATTACGGCAATAATGATAATACCAAATACAATGGTTTCCACGCTGCGGAAAATGATGTAAGAAGAAGAGACTATAACCAGGTCCACCATCAACATGGTGCGTCCGGGAGTTATATTTCGATACTTATTGATTACCAGCACAATAATATCGGTACCCCCGCTGCTTCCGTTCACCGACAACACTAGCCCCACTCCTGCACCGGCTACAATGGAGCCAATAAGACCCGCCATAAGTGGCTCTTCTGTCATGATGGGTGTCCATTGAAAACTCTCAAACATACCAATAAAAGTGGTCAGTGATGCTACTCCCACAATGGTTTTTATCAGAAACTCCGTTCCCAGTATCTTGAAAGCAACAAGTAGCAACAGGGCATTCATCACGAAGACCATAATCGAAACAGGCCATCCAATTGCATAGTTGACCAACACGGCGATCCCGGTGAGCCCTCCCATAACGAAGTGATGGGGCATGATGAACTGTGTTACACCCAATGCATACATGAAAGTTCCCAGAAAGACTATCAAATAGTCTTTCCAGTAGAACTTTTTCAAGCTGAAATTAGGTTGTTTCTCGATCTTCGGCATATTTGAGACGATGACTATATGTTAACTATACCACCACGTTCACAATTTTCTTAGGTACGATAATTACCTTTTTCGGTGTTTTACCTTCCAGCCACTTCTGTGACTGTGGATGCTCCAGTACAGCTTTTTCAATTGCTGCATTGGCTGCGTCTGCCGGGAACTCAAGGATGAAGCGCGCTTTACCATTGAAGGAGATGGCATATGGGAAGGCATCTTCTTTCAAATATTCCTCGTTGCACTCGGGCCATGTGGCATCGCAAACCGATGTTTCATTGCCCAAAGCATGCCACAACTCTTCAGCAAGGTGCGGAGCAAAAGGTGCCAAGCAGACTGTAAGGTCGCTCAATATACCTCTCTCGCGACAGGAGAGTGAGGTGAGTTCATTCAAGCAGATCATGAAGGCAGAGACAGAGGTATTGAAAGAGAAGTTCTCGATGTCGTACGAGACTTTTTTGATAAGCTTGTGCAGCGACTTCAATGCTTCTTTTGAAGGCTCATTGTCGGTCACCGCCAGTGCGCCATCTTTATAGAAGAGGTTCCACACTTTGCGAAGGAAGCGATGTACTCCATCTATACCGTTGGTATCCCATGGCTTGGACTGTTCCAGTGGTCCCAAAAACATCTCATAAAGGCGGAGCGTATCGGCCCCATATTTTTCGACAATATCATCGGGGTTGACCACGTTGTACATCGACTTTGACATTTTCTCTACAGCCCATCCGCAGATATATTTACCATCTTCCAGGATGAATTCAGCATTTTGGTATTCAGGGCTCCACTTTTTAAAGGCTTCCAGGTCGAGTTGGTCGTTATGCACAATATTCACATCCACGTGAATGGGGGTCACTTCATACTGATTACGGAGGTTGAACGATACAAACGTGTTGGTTCCTTTTATGCGGTACACAAAATTGCTGCGACCCTGAATCATTCCCTGGTTCACAAGCTTCTTGAATGGCTCCTCCTCGCAAGAGACACCCAGGTCGTAGAGAAATTTATTCCAGAAGCGACTGTACACAAGATGCCCCGTAGCATGCTCGGTACCACCGATATAGAGATCCACATCGCGCCAGTAAGTATTTGCTTTTTCCGATACCAAAGCTTCGGTGTTGTTCGGATCCATGTAGCGCAGGTAGTATGCCGACGAGCCGGCAAAACCAGGCATGGTATTCAATTCGAGAGGATAACCCTCTCTAGTTTTCCAGTTTTGTGCCCTCCCCAGCGGTGGTTCACCCGTTTCTGTCGGCAGGAACTTATCCACCTCTGGTAGCTCCAGTGGCAACTCGCTATCGTCGAGCGTATAGGGCATACCATCCTTGTAATAGACAGGGAATGGCTCACCCCAATAACGTTGACGCGAGAAGATGGCATCGCGCAAGCGGTAGTTGATTTTGCGGTAGCCCAACCCCAGTTTCTCCACCTCGTTGATGGCTGCCGGGATGGCCTGCTTCACCGTCATGCCATTCAGGAATCCGGAATTCATCATGATACCTTCTTTGGCATCGAAGCTCTCCTCCGACACGTCGCATCCCTCAATAAGAGGGATAATGGGCAGATTGAAATGGCGGGCGAAGGCATAGTCGCGACTGTCGTGCGCCGGCACTGCCATGATGGCACCTGTTCCATATCCGGCCAACACATAATCGGATATCCAAATGGGTAGGAGTTCACCCGTAAATGGATGGGTGGCATAGGAACCGGAGAAGACGCCGGTCACAGTTTTGTCGGCCAATCGTTCCCGTTCGGTTTTTTTCTTTGTCTTGGCAATGTAGGCATTTACCTCGTCACGTTGTGCCTCGGTTGTAAGCTGCGACACCAGTTCGCTTTCGGGAGCCAGCACCATGAAGGTTACCCCAAAGATGGTGTCGGCACGAGTTGTAAATATATCGAACGAAGCTCCTTCAGAAGTCTTGAAATGGATGACAGCACCTTCACTGCGCCCAATCCAGTTGCGTTGCGTCTCCTTGAGTGAGTCGCTCCATGCAATCTTGTCGAGTCCCTCCAGCAATCGTTGTGCATAAGCCGAAACACGTAAACACCATTGGCGCATTTTGCGCTGCTCCACCGGGTAGCCTCCACGAATAGAGAGGCCCTCGCTCACTTCATCGTTAGCGAGAACAGTACCCAGCTGTGGGCACCAGTTGACCATGGTATCGCCCAGGTAGGCTATGCGGTAGTTCATCAGCAGCTCCTGTTGTTCCTTCTCGGATTTGCTGTTCCACTCTTCGGCGGTGAATGATATCGGTGCGGTGCAGGCCACATCAAGTCCGGCGGTACCCTTTTTGGAGAACAGATCTACCAGCTCCGAGATGGGGCGGGCTTGTTGTGCCTGATTGCAGTAGTAGGAATGGAACATGCGGATGAATGCCCACTGTGTCCATTTATAGTATGAGGGGTCGCAGGTACGTACCTCGCGACTCCAGTCGTATGAGAATCCTATTTTATCGAGTTGCTCCCGATAACGGTTGATGTTGTTCTCGGTGGTGATGGCAGGATGCTGTCCGGTTTGAATGGCATATTGTTCTGCGGGGAGTCCGTACGCATCGTACCCCATGGGGTGGAGTACGTTAAATCCATTTAGACGTTTGTATCGTGAAAAGATATCCGATGCAATATAGCCAAGAGGATGTCCCACGTGTAGCCCTGCTCCGGAAGGATAGGGAAACATGTCGAGCACATAATATTTTGGTTTTGTACTCTCTTCCGATACCTTATACGTTTGATGGTCGACCCAATACTGTTGCCACCTTTTCTCAATTTCTCTGAAATTATAATCCATGCCGTTAATCCTTTAAAAAACGGTGCAAAGATAATGATTTAAAATGAATACATCTTGTCAATTGCGTTGGCATATTTCTCCAGAATCACCTTTCTACGCAGCTTGAGGGTGTTGGTCAGTTCACCACTCTCCACGCTGAATGGCTTTGGTAACAAGGTTATTTTTTTGACCTTTTCGTAGGTGGTGAATTGCGCTTGCAGCAGTTCGATGCGACCAAAGATCATGTTGTGAATGTGCGGATCATTGACCAGTTCTTCCCGTGTTTCATACACAATTTGTTGCTTTTCGGCATACTGTGTGAGGGTCTCAAAGTTGGGTACAATGAGTGCACTCACAAACTTGCGTTCGTCGGCAATAACGGCCACCTGTTCAATGTATTTATCCTCCGAAATGCGGGTCTCAATCATCTGCGGCGCAATGTACTTTCCGTTGGATGTTTTGTACAGGTCTTTAATTCGTTCTGTGAGAATGATTTCGTTATCCTCTGTCAATATGCCGGCATCGCCTGTGCGAAAGAAACCATCTTCGGTGAAGACCTCTTTATTGGCTTCAGGCTTTTGGTAATAGCCCGCCATCACGGTTTCACCCTTAACCAATATTTCGTTGTTTTCGCCAATCTTCACCTCCACATCGGGCATCACTTTTCCAACAGTCCCAATTTTGAATCCTGAAGCAGGGAAGCAACTGACGGTGGCAGTAGTCTCCGTAAGACCATAACCATAAATAAGGTGCACATCAATTGATTGCATGAATTCGTTGATGGTGTCGGACAAAGGAGCACCCGCCACGGGGAAGAAGTTGCCTCTGTCGATACCTACAACACGCTTGATCATATGATAGATGGAATGACGATACAGAAAAAACTTTATCCGATTTCCCAATGGAGCCTTTTTGCCCATGTTCACGAATTCGAGGTTGTGCCGTCGGCCTGTCTTCACCGCATCATCGAACAACCATTTAATGACTCCTGAAGCTGTATCTATTCGTTCTTTCACACCATCGTACACTTTCTCCCAAAAACGGGGTACGTTGCTCATGAGTGTCGGCCGCACTTGCGGCAGGGTTTTTCGTATTTCATTTGGATCACGGTTGATGGCCACAACAAAGCCCCTGTGAAGACAATAATAGGTCCATGCTTTTTCAAAAATGTGGGTCAAAGGGAGAAAACACATGGAAGTTTCTTTATCTGTCAATTGAGTGAGGCGAATGTCGTGTATATAGCAGGCTTTGATATAATTGGCATGGGTGATCATGACCCCTTTGGGTTCACCGGTTGTTCCGGATGTATAGATGATGTTGGCCAAATCATTTTGATTGAGCAGCTTTATTCGGGAATTCACCAATGCCAACGATTCGGAATTTTCACCCATTGTAATGAAATGATCGAAATAGAGTGAGGTCTTATCTTCCGGATTCAACACAACCTGAGGATCGAAGATAATCAGCTTCTCCAGCAAGGGTAACTCCTGCTGCACCTTATAGGCATTGTTATACTGAAATTGCTCACCAACAAACAGAAAGCGAATCTTTGCATCGTTCAGAATGTAGTTGAGCTGCATGGGCGATGAAGTGGCATACATGGGCACCATGACAGCCTTGTTGGCATACGCAGCAAAATCGGCAATCAGGTATTTATCCATATTCTGGGAATAGATACCGATGTTTTCATACGGTTGCACACCAATCTCAGCCATTGCCTGCGCGGTTCTCATGATTTGACTGGATAACTTTTCCCACGACATATCAATCCATTCACCTTGTGGCGACTGATACTTCAATGCGGTTTTGTGTTTCAGTTTCAAGGCTTGCTTATGTACAAGCTCTCCGAGATGAAGATATTCCATATTTTAATTGTTATTTATTCAAAAATACACTTTCTTCAGGGAATTTATTGCAAAAACAATTTATTTTTGTAGTTCTGTATGTAAAATCTACAGCATTTTTCGTCAATTTATTTGGTGTTTTTTTCTTAACTTTCTAAAAACGGGCAAGTTAATTAACCACACTTAACGTGTTGTATCATGGTTTAATAAAACATTGCGTTTATCTTTGCGCTGTTATGAGAAGACTTAATCTTTTGTGGATTCTACTTTGTTTGGCGTGGTTATTACCAGACCTACATGCTCAGGGGTACTATGCAGACAATAATAGCCCCGAAAAAAGTGGTCCCGTCTCTACCATATATCTGATGCCAAATGTGTACCCGGCTGTGATTCTGGAGGGTGATACTGTTGCCTGTATGTGGTTGGAAGACTTCATTAAGTATGCTCCCATAAAATTTCGCACATCAAGGGATCAGATGGCCTACGCTAAATTGGTCAGGGATGTGAAAAAGACACTTCCATACGCCAAAGAAATTGCAACCATTATAAAAGAAACCTACGAATATATGGAAACACTCCCCAACGATAAGGCGCGTCAACAACACCTAAATCGGATGGAGAAATATTTGATGGATGCCTATACCCCCAAAATGAAAAAACTGACCCGTTCGCAGGGGCAACTACTGATGAAACTGGTGGACCGGGAGACCAATTCTTCTTCATATCACATCATCGATGCTTTTATGGGTAGCTTAAAAGCATGGACCTACAATGTTTTCGCCGGATTATTTGGTAACAGCCTGAAAAAAAGATACGATCCTTTTGGAGAAGATCGCGTGACCGAACGGGTATGTGTTCTCGTGGAACAGGGACTTCTCTGATTTTTTTGTTACCTTTGCAGCGTTTTTTATCAAGCGTATGCAACTAAAATTTCTTCAAGATTTTCAACCCGCCCTCTTTCAATCTTTAAGAACCTACAACAAGGAAAAATTTATTGCCGACGTGATGGCCGGCCTGATTGTGGGGGTTGTAGCATTGCCCTTGGCAATTGCTTTCGGAATAGCTTCAGGTGTGACACCTGAAAAAGGTATTTATACGGCTATAATTGCCGGTTTCATTATCTCCTTCTTGGGAGGTAGCACCGTACAGATTGGTGGTCCCACCGGTGCTTTCATTGTGATTGTGTATGGTATTGTGGAACAGTATGGGGTACAGGGACTCATGCTGGCAACCGTTATTGCAGGTGTTATGATGCTCATGATGGGCTTCCTGAAATTGGGTACCGTAATTAAATTTATACCCTACCCCATTGTGGTGGGCTTCACCAGTGGTATAGCTTTGACAATCTTTTCTACGCAGATGAAAGATTTTTTTGGGCTAACCACCCCCAAACTACCGTCGGGCTTCATTGAGAAATGGATTGCCTACTTTCACTATTTCCCAACAGTGAACTGGTGGGCTGTACTGATCAGTATTGCGAGTGTAGTCATTATCATTGGAAGACCGAAATTATACAAAAAGATTCCCGGATCTCTCATCGCCATCATCCTGATGACAGTTGTCGCCTACTTGTTAAAGACCTATGGGAACATTCAAGGAATTGAGACCATTGGCGACAGATTTAACATTAACAACGAACTACCGGAGATTGAATCAATCTCGTTGAACCTCGAAAGTGTGCGACTTTTGTTCCCATCGGCTTTCACCATCGCCATGCTTGGGTCAATCGAATCGCTACTCTCTGCCACTGTGGCCGACGGAGTTACGGGCAAGAAACACAACTCCAACATGGAGCTGGTAGCACAAGGAGCAGCCAACATCATCACGCCATTCTTTGGTGGTATTCCCGCTACCGGAGCGATTGCACGCACCATGACCAACATTAATAACGGTGGACGGACTCCGGTTGCCGGTATCATACACACTGTGGTGTTGTTGCTCATTGTCCTTTTCCTAGGCGACCTCACAAAGCATATACCTATGGCATGCTTGGCGGGTGTACTGGTGGTTGTTGCCTATAACATGAGTGAATGGCGTACCTTCCTTTCGCTTACGAAACAATCGAAATCGACACTTGCAATCCTGCTTACTACCTTTTTGTTGACTGTGATATTCGACCTTACTATCGCTATTGCTGTGGGAATGGTGCTGGCTGTTTTTGCATTCTTGAAGCGAATGAACGAAAGTACGCAAATTTCTCTTACTACAGATCGTATAGATATTACAAAGGAGATGGAATCACACTCTCAAGACATGAAAGAGGAGGTTCTGTACCTGCCCGAGGGAGTGGAAGCGTATGAAATTGATGGTCCCTTTTTCTTTGGTGTGGCCAATAAGTTCGATGAGCTGATGCGCGAAATTGGTAAACATCCCAATATCCGTATCATCCGAATGCGCAAAGTGCCTTTCATAGATGCTACAGGGCTAAATAACCTGGAGTCGCTCTGTCTCCATTCAAAAAAAGAAAAAATACATGTCATCCTCTCCGGAGTGAGGGAAAATATACGGGAGAGTCTCTATCATTCAAAAATACCCCAGATTGTGGGCGAGGAGAATATTTGTTCCGATATCCACAACGCAGTAGAAAGAGCTCGGGTGATTGATGCAGAATTATTGAAAGAACAAAATCTGAAACATCCCTGATGCAGAAGAAAACAGTTCAACTAACCGATTGGCTGCCTACAACAAAGAAAGAGACCGAACTACGCGGTTGGGATGAGGTGGATGTGGTATTGTTCTCGGGCGATGCCTATGTGGATCATCCTTCATTTGGAACTGCCGTCATTGGTCGGCTCATAGAAAGCGAAGGCCTCAGAGTGGCCATTGTGCCTCAGCCAAATTGGCGGGATGATCTGCGAGATTTCAAGAAATTAGGTAAACCGCGTTATTTCTTTGCAGTAACAGCTGGGGTAATGGACTCCATGATTAACCATTACACAGCAGGCAAACGGCTGCGATCGAATGATGCTTATACACCCGATGGCCGCACAGACATGCGCCCCGACAGAGCGGCAACGGTCTATTCTCGTATTTTAAAACAACTTTACCCCGATGTGCCTCTCCTTCTTGGAGGGGTTGAAGCTTCGCTGAGAAGGGTCAGCCACTACGATTACTGGAACGACTCATTGCATAAAACTATCCTGGCCGATACGGGGGCCGACTTGCTTATTTACGGAATGGGGGAGCTTCCTTTGAAAGAGCTGATCAAGCGATTACGTAACGGAGAGCAATTCAATTCAATACGGGATATTCCTCAGACAGCTTTTCTCTGCTCGAAAGGGGAGGTACCGGAGAATGCTTTTGGTGAAGAGGTTGCGCTGTTCTCTCACGAGGAGTGCCTGCGTGACAAACGAAAACAGGCCCAAAACTTCCGAGTGGTGGAGGAACAATCGAACCGTAGGTCTGCAGCACGCATATTACAGGAGGTCGACAACAGCACACTGGTTATCAACCCTCCTTTCCCCCCAATGAAGGAAGAGGAAATAGATGCTTCTTTCGATTTACCCTACACACGTCTGCCACACCCCAAATACAAAGGCAAGGAGATTCCGGCCTATGAGATGATTAAATTTTCGGTGAACCTGCATCGTGGTTGCTTCGGTGGGTGCGCTTTCTGCACCATCTCGGCACATCAGGGCAAGTTTATCGCTTCACGATCTAAGAAGTCAATTCTGACTGAGGTGAAGAAGATCACCGCTATGCCCGATTTCAAAGGTTACATCAGCGACCTGGGTGGTCCCTCTGCCAACATGTACCGGATGGAGGGAAAAGATACATCAATATGCGAAAAATGCAAGAAGCCATCTTGCATCTTCCCGAAGGTTTGTTTCAATTTGAATACCGACCACAGTGCATTGCTCGATATCTACCAGGCAGTGGATGCATTACCAGGAGTGAAGAAGTCTTTTATTGGCAGCGGCGTTCGATATGACATGCTCCTGCACCGAAGTAGCGACGAAAAAATAAACAAATCTACACAAAGCTATCTGAGGGAACTGGTTGTGAGACACGTATCGGGACGATTAAAAGTAGCGCCAGAACACACATCCGATGCAACATTGGAGTTGATGCGCAAACCATCGTTCGACCTGTTTTATCAGTTTAAAAAGAAATTTGACGAGTTAAATGAGAAGGAGGGACTGAACCAGCAACTCATTCCTTATTTCATTTCATCGCATCCCGGTTGCAGGGATGAGGATATGGCCGAACTGGCGGCTATAACCAAAAAACTGAATTTTAAACTGGAACAGGTACAGGATTTTACACCCTCACCCATGACGTTGGCAACGGAGATTTATTATACTGGCTTTCACCCGTATACCTTGAAACCTGTGTATACAGCCAAAACAAAAGAACAGAAAACTGCACAACGTCTCTTTTTCTTCTGGCACCAACCGGAAAACAAACAAGCTATTGTCCGCACACTTAAATTGATTAAAAGAGCAGACCTAATTAAAAAGCTATACCCGAAAGGATAAAAACGATAAAAACACCTCCATATTATACAATTTGACAAGGTAACAGACCCCTATTTGTTTAATACTGTTAATTATCATTAAATAGGCGATAATTTTCTATTTGCATGCAGCGTTTTTTGCATTTGTTGCATCTATCATGTACAAAGAGTAAAACAATATGAGAAGGTTTTTCTTAGCAATCGGCATTTTTACTATCGGAATCATCCTCTTTCTGTCGTCCTGCGACGACAGTGCTCATTCATTGGGTGAATTTCGCATTAATATTGCCACTGCAATTCCAAATGGGGAAAACAGTTACTCATTATTACTCGACAATGGAACACGGCTATGGCCAGCAGCTTCGGCTGTGACGTATAATCCGGAAATGAACCAGCGGGTTTTTCTCAATTACACCATTCTTTCGGGTGCGAAGGATGGCTACAATCACTACATTAAAGTGAATGATATATGGAATATTCTGACGAAAGATGTAATTGAGTTAAATACTCATAATGAGGATAGCATCGGTAACGATCCGGTTAAAACAAATGCAGTTTGGGTCGGTGGGGACTATTTAAATGTCTCATTCATGTTCAACTACGGAGGTGTACAGCCTCATGCGATTAATTTGGTGAAGAATATGCTTGATGAGTCATCATCGACAAACAACATAGAACTGGAGTTTCGGCACAACTCGTATGATAGCCAACAATATAAATTTTACGAAGGGTTCGTCTGCTTCGACTTGAGACCATTGCGTGTAGAAAACACCGACTCTGTAAAACTCTCTGTCAAAGTGAAAGAATTCATTGGAGAAACAACGTACGATGTGATTTACAAGTACAATCACGGCATAGCGGAACTTGCTACAGAAATGCCCATACCTGTGATCTCATCGAATGAATACTATTAGAAGAAACAAGACCACATTTTTATTAGTTCTATTTCTTATATGACTTTTTGATTTTCCAAAAACCGGGTGGCCTCTGTGAAGAGTTCATCCGGTTACCTATTTTCAATATACATGCATTGTTTTAGAGTCAAAGCATTGCTGATTGACTAAAGGCGATCGTAGGGCAATTGCACCAATGCATCGGATAGCTTATTGAGGGCCTCAGCCAATGGTTTCTCTACCATTCCTTTTATAAACGGATTCAGATCGGCACATAGCTGCAGACGTAAGCGGGTCTGCTCTTCCGATTCCGGTTCGAGATGAATGGCGACAAACAGATCGAAACCCATCTTATCTGATTTAAACTTTATCAATTTATTGGGCTCTCGCTCTTCTACGAGAAATGCGACCTTCCCCAAAGGGTCGATACGAAACGTTAACATATCGGCATTAAAAGAGAAGTCGCTGATTTTATCTTCCGGGATGAGGTGTTTCACTGATTCTAATTTATTCAAATCAGATAACACACGAAACACTTCTACATCACGATGGGGGATTATTTTTTCTTGACTGACAAATTCGGTCATCGTTTTGCTTTTTTAATAGTTTGTCCCCATTTCTCTGGGTTATGACGCCAATCCTGAAGTGTCTTCAATTCAGACTCATCGATATAATCGGTCTGAAGTGCTTCATCTAGGATTGCATCGTAATTGCAAAGGGTTGTCAGCTCCACTTTTGCCTCTTTCATATTTTTTACTGCATTGGGGAAACCATAGGTAAAGACGGCCAGCATTCCTAACACATCGGAACCATCACGCCGAATGGCCTCAACGGCTTTCAAACTACTTCCTCCGGTTGATACCAAATCTTCAATTACAACAACCTTTTGTCCCGGCCGTAGATCTCCTTCAATCAGATTCTCCAGTCCATGATCCTTGGGAGTGGAGCGGATGTAAACAAAAGGCAAACCGAGCACGTCGGCAACCAAAACTCCGGGAGCAATGGCTCCTGTAGCGACACCGGCAATGGCATCGGCGTGGGGGTATTTCTCAAGGACAAGCCGCGCAAACTCCACTTTGATGAAGTTGCGAATGACAGGATAGGACATCAGCTTGCGATTATCGCAGTAAATGGGTGATTTCCAACCTGAAGCCCACGTAAAAGGATTGGATGGTTGCAATTTGATGGCCTTGATTTTGAGAAGTTTCTCAGCTGTTGATTTCTGTACAGTATTCATAGTCTCGTTTTTTCTCAAATAAGTTACAAAAATAGAGATTTCAAAATTAAAATCGACTCATTTGTCGAAAAAAGAAAAGGTAGATGCTACAAGTTAGATAACTTCGCCCAATGTGGCTACACTAATTTTAATTCCGGGGCACTCCTGTAGGGCTATACCGCAGGCTTCAATGGTGGAGCCGGTAGTGATTACATCGTCTACTATTAGCAAATGTTTGTGTGCAAATATATTGGGGTCCTCCACGTGGAAAATGTGCTTCACATTCTCCCATCGCTGTGTTTTGGAACGTTTGGTTTGCGTGGGGTTGAACAGGATGCGGTTCAAATTGCCCACAATAACAGGAAGGGAGGTGGACTCAGACAAACCTCTTGCAATCACTTCGGCCTGATTATATCCGCGGCTTTTTTCTCTTTTGGGATGCAAGGGAACAGGTACAATAACATCAATGGTTTTTAAAAAATCACTTCCTCGCAAATCTTCTCCAAAAATACGACCCAATAGAATTCCGACCTTCTTTTGGTGATGGTATTTAAGTTGATGAATAAGGGGAGGCAGCATTCCTCCCTTTACATAGATACAAAAAGTGGCAATCCGCTCAAACGGAATTCTTCCAGCCATTAGTTGCTCAGCAGCATTATCGAGTTGCTTGAAATTATAGGTGCGTGGCAACTTGTACAGGCAACGCAAGCAAATGCATTCTTCTGAATGTACCAACTGCTCATTGCAGACCATGCAGACGGCAGGGAAAAAGAGATGGGCAAGCTCACGCAACAAGTCATTCCGTAACATCAGGCAAATCGTTCAGATTCAACTTTTTCATGCAGTGTAAAATATCTTGCATGGCAAATCCTCTCCCCAAGGCGTAACGGATTAACTTGGTATTGATTTCGTAAGCTGATTTTCCTTTCACACTCTTTCTTTTTGACAGAAGCAATTGTTCCAATTGAGCGTTAAGTTCGTTATCGGTGAATTCAGCAAAAGCAGCTTCAATTACATCAAAGGGTATTTTTTTTTGTCGTAACGCTTGGGTTATTTTTATTATGCCCCATTTATTAAAGGTAATTTTATCGTGAACAAAATTTCGGGCATAGCGTGCTTCATCGATATAACGACCTTTAATTAACCGGGAAATGATTGCATCTCCTTCTTCACCATCAATATCTAAAAGTTTCAGTTTCCTTTTTATGTCAAACACACAGCACTCCCTTCGAGAGCAGAGTCTCGCCATTTTGGCGAATGCTTGGTCTGAGGTGACACTATTTTTTAATTCATACATGGATAACTGGTTTAAGTGCT
Organism: Proteiniphilum sp. UBA1403; assembly: GCA_002305715.1. Lineage (GTDB taxonomy): Bacteria > Bacteroidota > Bacteroidia > Bacteroidales > Dysgonomonadaceae > Proteiniphilum. Next base: position 34,607 of record DBQD01000006.1, read on the forward strand.
CGTACCATTCTGGGATTGCCGGAGATATCGTTCCGTACCTCTACAGATTGAAAACCTTTGCTGGAGAGCAAATTCGTTAAGGCATCTGCCATTTCCCTGTTTATTTCGAAGTACAATCGACCTCCGTCGTTAAGTAGCACCCTTGCAAGATCGGCAATATGTTCATAAAATATAAGTGGGCGGCTATCCGGCACAAAGAGCGCGACATGAGGTTCAAAGTCGAGCACATTGCGGCTCATCTCATTTTTCTCTGCCTCGGTTATATAGGGCGGGTTGCTCACAATTATGTCATATCGGTTCGACAATCTCATTGGTTGCAGGATGTCAACTTGAGAAAAATTGACTTGAGCCTTATGGCCATGGGCATTTTCTTTTGCAACTGCCAGTGCATTTTCAGAGATATCCCATGCATCAACTTGGGCATTTGCGATTTCCTTAGCCAACGTCACAGCTATACAACCACTTCCCGTACCTATATCGAGATAATGTGAGCCAGAGTCATTCGCATCCGAAACAATCCACTCTACCAACTCCTCTGTCTCGGGACGGGGAATAAGCACATCGGGTGTAACTTTGAATTTTCTGCCATAAAATTCAGCTTCACCCAACACATACTGATAGGGTTCACCCTTTTTGAGACGTTTGAGAATATCATTCATCTTTTCCATTTCTGTAAGGGATAAATGATTAATTTTGTCATCTGCCAGAAGTTGATACGACTCACCAAGCACCTCCTCGAGGATGATACGGGTCAGTACAGAAATTTCTGAGGTAGTATACAAGTCGCTTAATTCGTGACGGATGTATTGAATCTGTTGCATAGCAAGGTTACTCTACTGATAACTGATTAATATAGCAAAGATAGGTAAAATGGAATTAAATCCGGTATTTATGCAGCGATGCCTGCAACTTGCTCGCAAGGGAGAGGGTTATACTCGTCCCAACCCTATGGTTGGGGCTGTGGTGGTGTACCGTGAGCGGATTATTGGCGAAGGTTATCACAAACAATTTGGAGGAGCACACGCTGAAGTGAATGCAATAAAAGCTGTAAATGACAGGAGCTTGCTAGCTGACTCCACCCTTTATGTGTCTCTTGAACCTTGTTCACATCACGGCAAGACTCCACCCTGCAGCGAGCTGATTATTGCAAATAGGATTCCACGTGTGGTGGTAGCCATTAAGGATCCCAATCCGGCAGTTTCGGGGAGGGGAATCGCCATGCTCAGGGAAAATGGTATCGAAGTAATCCAAGGTGTTCTGGAAAACGAAGCATATGAATTGAATAGGGCATTTTTTGTAAACCAACAATATCATCGTCCTTATGTGATATTGAAATGGGCGCAAAGCAAGGATGGATACATAGATCACTCGCGCTCATCTTTACAGGAGAAAAAACCTGCACTCATATCCAACAGACTGACCCATACACTTGTGCATAGAATACGCACGCAGGTGCAGGGAATATTAGTTGGTACGAATACCGCTCTAATGGATAACCCTCAGCTCACTGTCAGAAAGTGGTATGGTCAAAATCCTATTCGGATTGTAATCGACAGAGAAAACAAATTACCTTCAACTGCAACACTTTTTGACGGACAAGTACCTACCATCCTGTTTAATGCATTTGAGAGAACGGATGTTTTTCTTTGTGAGAGTGTAAAGCAGATCCAGATTGACTTTTCAGGGGACACCAACAAACAGATTCTGCAATCTCTATACCAAGAAGGAATTTTCTCTTTACTAGTGGAAGGTGGTGCCCAACTGTTATCATCTTTCATTGAGAAAAATATGTGGGATGAAGCTTATGTGGAGAAATCAACTACGATGCTTCAAAGTGGTACAAAAGCACCTGAAATTCAAGGTGAAGAAATAAGTATTAAAAACTACCTGGGAGCGACACAGTTTCATTTAAAGTGCCCAATATCTCGAAATTTTCTTTAAATATTCATTTTAATATGGTTAAAGCGAAAAATCTTTCTACTTTTGCATAACTTAAACGTGCTGTACAATATTATTGAAACGAATGATATCTAAATATTTCTCCCCTGCATGGGTGCTTGCTCTTAACCTGTTGCTATTATCCTCCTGCCTTGACTCTTCCAGTGAGGAGATAGAATATTCACCCGATGCACAGATCTATGCTTTTTCCTTGTCATCTGCCACAGACACAACGAATGTGTTATCAAACACGCAATTCACAATTGACCAAATAAACGGCAAGATATTCAATAAAGAACCGCTACCCTATTTGTTTCATGTTGATAGCGTGGTTCTGAAAATATCAGGCTCAAGTGTCTACTCACTCTTTTACCAAGTGAAACTTACACTCGACCCCGACAGCACGTACAACTGGATTGACACCGACTCGGTAGCCATAAACCGCTTGAAACGGATTACCACAATTGCTCCCGACGGCGTTACAGAGAAACGGTATGATTTTGAACTGCGAATTCATCAGGAGGATCCATATATTCTTTCGTGGCAACAAATGGATGCAGATTATATGCCTCTCCCAATTGAATCTCAAAAAACAGTTGTTTACAACAATCGCTTTTTTAGTTATATCAAATCGGGCAGCAGCATAAAGGTGCTATCTTCCGATGGGTTCGACTCGAGCACAATGAACACAATCGGGTTGCCACATACGCTATCAATCTCCTCGTTGACTTCCACACAGTCGGCTTTATATGGACTCGATTCCACAACGGGTACTGTTTATGAATCATACGATGGAGTGAACTGGAATCAGGTTGTTACCCCTTACACGGTAAAAGCAATTTATGGAGAACTGCCTTTGGCAACATACGGCGCTATCTTGGCTGCAGCTGAGGTAGAGGGGCAGCTCTACTTTGTGCAGACTGACAACTTCACTGCAATGGAGAGGTTGAACAAGATCCCTGCAAACATGCCCATAAAGGATTTCTCAGTTACAGCGGTTGATCTACCAACCTTCTACTCCAAATATTTAATTGTATCGGGCGGAACAACAAAAGAGAATGGAGCTAGCAATGCTGTTTGGATTTTACTTGAAAATAACGGATCCATCAATCACATTATTTCAAGAATTCCCAATACAGTCTCCGTAATTGGTAGCAGTTTGTTTTTCTATGACGAGAAGCCTTATCTGATGATTTCCACATCCGAGAAGAACAAATTGATGTACTCTGAAAACTTTGGTCTCGATTGGATTGAAGCTACAGAAAATCAGCTGTTCCCTTCAAACTTTACGCAACGAAGTTATGCTTCGGTAATCACCGATGCTGATCACTATATTTGGGTATTCGGCGGAGTATCCAACACACAAACACAATTGACCGATTTATGGAGAGGAAGGCTTAATAAATTTAACACCAACTGAAAAAACATGTAGGTTGTTACATTTATTGAGCAAAAGATAATTTATTGCACTTTTTTCCGTTTTTACTTGGTAACAAGATTTATAGGATTGAAGGCATGAAATTACAGAATAAGTTTCTGCTTGTAGCAACTTTCATGGGATTAATCTCAGTTGCTAACAGCTCTCTATATTCTCAGGAGTTTTCCAACGAGACCGGATTCGCTTTGGGGGTTTCTTCCTACATGGGAGATGCGAATAAAAGCCGTTTTTTTTACAATCCCGGCTTAGCAGGGGGGATGGTCTTTCGTTACAACTTCTCCTTTCACTGGGCCTTGAAAGCAAATCTGCTTGCAGGACAAGTATACGGAGACACACGAGATTCGGACAATGCTTTTCCAACTTCTGAACAGATTGATTTTAAACGATCATTTGCCGAAGTGGGAACACATATTGAATGGAACTTTTTACCCTACAGCAATAAGTACCGGTATTTGGGGACAAGATCTTATACCCCCTACTTGTTTGTAGGTGCAGGTTTGACATATGCTCCTAAAGAACGGAATTTTGTAGATTTACATATACCATTTGGTATAGGAATGAAGTTCAAACTAAAGAACAGGTTCAATATAGCCCTCGAGTACTCGTTACGGAAATTGTTTATAGATGATTTTGACGTGACTCACGCCACACAGGGATGGAGTTTAAATCAACCCTACGGAATCGGGAGCAGTCTCCTCAAGAACCAAGATTGGTATTCAATTACAATGTTATGCCTAACTTGGGATTTCGGTTTGAGAGATGATCCTTGTCACGGCAACTAACATATTAGCCACTATTAAAGATGTCACTAATTGAAAAAATTGATCATCGTCGTTCCCCAGCACATATAGCTATTATAATGGATGGAAACGGGCGGTGGGCTAAAGAAAGAGGATTAGAAAGAGCCGAAGGGCATCGAGAGGGAGTAAACGCTATCAGAAATGTAGTGGAAGCTGCCATTGAGGCGTCGGTGAAGACTCTTACATTATATGCATTCTCTACAGAGAATTGGCGTCGTCCCACTGAGGAGATTGAAGGACTCATGAAACTCATGGTGTATGCCATTACGCAAGAGACTGCAAACCTCAAGAAAAATGGTGTCAGTATTTCATCAATTGGCGACAAAAACAGACTTCCCCTCCATGTTAGGGAAGCACTTGAAGGATGCATTCGTGAAACAGCAGAAGGCAAGAATCTAAAACTGGTTATTGCATTAAGCTATTCCTCCAAGTGGGAACTTACTGAGGCTACTCGTGCTATTACCGGTGATGTTATCGAAGGTAAATTGAAAAAAGAAGATATCACCGAAGAAACTATTAGTCAGTATCTCAGCACGAGCGACTTCCCCGACCCCGACCTGTTAATACGGACGGGAGGTGAACAACGGATCAGTAATTTTCTGTTGTGGCAATGCGCCTATGCCGAGTTGTATTTTACAGATACCTTTTGGCCCGATTTCGGTAAAGAGGAGCTGTTTGAAGCTATAATCGACTATCAAGGTCGCGAAAGGAGATTTGGCAAAACCAGCGAACAGATAGAATCAGAAAAATAATCAGACTACACTGAACAAAAGACAGTCAGAGAAAAGATATATTACGATGTTGAAAAGAACATTCACTTTACTTTTGTTATTCACCCTTCTTATACAGACATTGTCATTGGCGCAGACTAATGATAGTGTTCGTACTATGGTTCCAAGTGAACTTAATGTAAACTATACTGCTCCTCCTAAAAAATATATCGTGGCAGATATCGATGTTACAGGAGTGGAGGGGACCATGTATGAAGATCAGAAATTCGTACTTGTTGGATTTTCGGGACTTTCGAAGGGACAGGAAATACAAATCCCTGGTGATGATATCACCAATGCGTTGAAGCGTTTCTGGCGACAAGGTCTGTTTTCTGACGTGAAGATTTTACAGACAAAGATTGAAGGAGATAGTGTCTGGCTTGAAATAAAACTCACCGACCGTCCCCGTGTTGCCGATATTCGCTATTTGGGAATGAAAAAAAGCGAACAGGAGGATATAGAAAAGAAGATAGGTTTTGTAAAAGGGAATCAAATCACCCCTCCCCAAATCGACAGGGCAGAGATAATCATTAAAAAATTCTTTGAGGAAAAAGGGTTTGGCGATGCAGAGGTCCGTATTTTTCAGCGCCCAGATACGACCCAAAAAAACCAGGTTATTCTGGAAGTAGGTGTTGATAAAAAGGAAAAACTCAAAGTCAACAGTATTCTGATTGAAGGAAACAAAGCGCTTACCGACAATCAGTTGAAGTGGGCAATGAAGAAAACAAACGAGAAAGGAAAGATCCGGAATTTATTCCGTGCAAAGAAGTTTGTGGATGGTCTGTATGAAGAGGATAAGAAAAAGATACTCACTAAATATCAGGAAAAAGGGTATCGTGATGCAGAAATCATACGTGATACCGTCTATAAATTCGATGATAAGACACTAAATATTGAGTTGGTAGTGGAAGAAGGTCCACTATATCACATACGTTCAATCAATTGGGTGGGAAATACTCAGTATCCATCTGCTCGACTCGAACAATTATTGAACATGCGCCCAGGAGATATATACAACCAAAAGAAACTACAAGAAAGGTTGTTAACGGATGAAGATGCAGCAGTGAATCTTTATCAGAATAACGGTTACCTATTCTCCAACATAGACCCTGTTGAGATCAATATTGAGAACGATTCCGTAGATTTGGAGTTGCGTGTATCAGAGGGCCCTAAAGCAACCATCAAGAGGGTAATAATTCAGGGTAACGACCGTTTGTATGAGGATGTAATCAGAAGAGAACTTCGCACAAAACCGGGAGCTGTATTTAGTAAGGAAGACCTGCTTCGTTCTGTACGTGAAATTGCACAAACAGGGCACTTCGATCCTGAAGCACTTTCTGCAGACATCGGTCAAGGTATTTCACCAAACCCAGAAGATGGTACAGTGGATATCACATATCCGCTCACATCGAAAGGGAACGACCAGATTGAGTTCTCCGCCGGTTGGGGTGTAACAGGGCTTGTGGGTAAACTCAGCTTGAAGCTGAACAACTTCTCTCTAATGAATCTGTTGAACCCTTCTATGCACAGAGGTATAATTCCTCAGGGTGAAGGGCAAACACTTGTTTTGAGTGCACAAACAAATGGACGTTATTACCAATCTTATCAATTCCAGTTTATGGAACCTTGGTTTGGAGGTAAAAGACCGAACAACTTTTCATTAAGTGCTTATTATTCACGATATACCGGATTGAACACCAATTATTACTCTCAGAACAGCTATTATAATCCCTATATGTATGGTTATGGAGGATATCCTGGCTATGGAGGTTATGGAGGATATGGTTACGGAGGTTACGGGGGTTATGGTTATGGCGGATATGGTTATCAAGATATGGCGCAATATGCATATGACCCCGATCAGGTGTTTAGCATGGTGGGTGTCTCTTTAGGTTATGGTAAACGACTTGAATGGCCTGATGACTACTTCCAATTCATGGCGGAATTGGGATACCAACGTTACGGCTTGAAAAACTGGTCATATAACCAATTTCCATTTCAAACAGGTACAAGTAACAGTGTTACACTCGGTCTCACCTTATCACGTATTTCTACCGATAACCCTATCTACACACGTACTGGTTCTCAGTTCACGTTGAGTGTAAATGCTACTCCTCCTTTTTCTTTGTGGGATGGAAATAACTATGATGCCATGGCATACAGTGACCCCAATAAATACAAATGGAACGAATACCACAAGTGGAAGTTGAAGATACGAACCTTTACACCGCTTACACCCTCAACTGTGACCCGTACGCCTGTAGTCGCTACACGCGTGGAGTTTGGTGTTCTCGGGCATTACAATGAAAACAAAATGACACCCTTTGAAACATTCGACGTGGGGGGTGATGGCATGAGTGGTTATACCACCTCTTTTGCAACAGAAAATATTGCTCTTAGAGGATATGAAAATAACTCAATTGCTACACAAGCTCGTGCATATACACGTTTGGGACTTGAGTTACGTTATCCTTTTATACTTGAACCCAACTCCACCATCTACGGTGTAGCATTTATGGAAGCAGGTAACGCATGGTATAATGTAAAAGATTTAAATCCATTCGACTTAAAACGTTCAGCAGGTGTAGGTGCCCGTATATTCTTACCAATGATTGGATTAATGGGTATAGACTGGGCGTATGGATTTGACACAGTATTTGGTAGTGGTAGCCGACAGAGAGGTGGAAGTCAGTTCCATTTTATTATCGGTCAAGAATTCTAAGAATTGCAGACCTTTACCATATATTGTTTAACTTTTTTTACAGGCAGTGTGGTAAACGTTTGAAGCGTGAAACCGTCTTACATAACAACTAGTGACAGCAAAACATGTAGTGTATAGTAAATCAACTTTGTTGTCCCTTAAAATGAAGCGTATTCCCATTTGATTCAATAAAAAAAAGAGAAATCATGATGAAAAAGACACTGTTAATAATCTCACTGTTCATTTCGTTGGCAATAAGTGGAACCTATGCTCAACGATATGCACTCATTGACATGGAGTATATCCTTGAAAAAATACCAGCTTATGAGAGTGCCAACAAGCAGATTGAAGACTTGTCCAAACAGTGGCAAAGCACTGTTGACAAAGAAATCGAAGAGGTGGATGCTATGTATAAAAAATATCAAGCAGACCTAGCGACTCTCTCCGCATCAGAAAAAACCAAACGTGAAAACGAAATTGTAGCCAAGGAAAATGCTATTCAGGAACTTCGCAATCAATATTTCGGACCACAAGGAGAGCTGTTTAAGCAACAAGAAATGTTGATCAAACCTATACAGGATAACATTTATACAGCAGTAAAAGAAATTGCCACAGATCAGGGATATAGTGTTGTGATAGACAGAGCCTCGGCCACTTCAATTATTTTTGCATCGCCTGGTATTGATATTAGCGATCAAGTACTTTCGCTTTTAGGCTATTAAAAATAAATAGATTATCTTTGCATCTGTTTAAATAAGGAATTTAAATTATTAATACAATAGAAATCATGTTAAAGAAATTATTGATCTTTTTTATTGCACTGGCTCCCATTGCAGCTGTGGCACAAGATGTGAAAATTGCATATATCAACACACAGGAGATCTTCGGTTCTATGCCAGAATTGTCTGGTATTGAGTCACAACTCAGTGCTAAGCAAGAAGAAATCTCCAAGAATGGACAAGCTTTGGTGGATGAATTCAACAAGAAGTCAGAAGAATTCAGCAAAGCTCAAGCCACTTCTGAAACTGTTTTGCAAGACCAACAAAGACAGCTAGCCCAGATTCAGGAGAGATATCAAATTTACATCCAAAACAGCCAGCAGGAAATACAACAACTTCAGCAAAGACTGCTCGAACCGGTGAACAAAAAAATCGCTGATGCAATCAAAGCTGTTGGAGATGAAAACCAATACACTTTTGTTTTCGATGTCTCCACTATGCAATCACCTATTGTATATGTAAGCCCTAATGCAACAGACATTACTCCTACTGTTAAAGCTAAATTGGGTCTGCAATAAAAAGAATCAGACATAATAATTAAAAAAGGCCTCTGTAAAAGAGGCCCTTTTTATTTCTATAGAACATCTATTACATACCTTTAATAACCAATAAAGGTGTATCAGAGTGAAACAACATTCTACGAGCAATACCAGGATTGAACATTCTAGCAAATATATTACGACGTGAACTTGAAAGAGATATCATGTCAATATTATGCTCTATAACAAATTTCTCCAGTGTAACTTCCAAACCTTCGTTCTGTTCAATTAACTTATATTCTGTTTGCAGATGAGGATACAGCTCTGCTAATCGTTTTTGAAGACCCGAAAGTTTAATTTCATTCCATACATCCTCTTTTTTTGCAATATGCGCAAGGTAAACTTTGACAGGATAGGCAGCAAGGAGCTTCATCATGATGTCAAACGCTTTAAACTCCCTTTCCTGAAAATTGGTTAGAAATACAATGGATTTGATCTCTGCAAGATCACGTACTTTAGCACCCTCTGGTATAGCAAAGATAGGAGTCCTACTACCTTCCATAACTTCTGCTGTAACACTTCCGATAAGATCAAGCTCTTTGGCATGCTTACCTCTTGTGCCCATTACAATAGCCGTAGGACGAGTTTTTCTTGAATAGGAAATGATCTCCTCTTCTGCGAGACCTTCCAACAATACAGATTGATATTCCACTTTTGGAAAGGAACCATCTTCAATTGCTTTCTCAATTTTCTGTACCAAAGAGAGCATTTCGCCTTCCGTCTTACTTCTTATATCCTGGTACAGTTCTTTATCGGTTGCCTGTAGAGTAAATGAATCTCCAAAAGGAATTGCACCCGGATAGAATGGTGTAAAGAAAGCGTGTAACAACTTTACTTTACAATCTAAATCATCTGCTAAGCGAAAGGCAAATTCACAAGCAGTGAGTGAATACTCAGAAAAATCAACCGGGACGAGAATTTCTTTTACTATCTCCTGCTCCAGTTCTTTATCTACCTGGGAAGTTAGATCAACCTTTTCAATAATACGCAGCGCCTTGGAAAGATCGGATTCGTTTATGCGTACGCGTACATTCCCAGGAACTACCGGATCAATCATTTTTATACCATGAATTACTGCCGGAATACCCTCAGATTCCAGAATCGTTTTGAGAATTTGGGCTTTCTCATACGAATGAATGGCTACAGTGACTAACTTATCTTTTTCCATATAGATATCGTTTATGTGCTCGTAGAGATATACCACGAAACACTAAGTTAGATAAAGAATAAAAAAACCCAATATTCGACTAGCTTGTGAAATATTGGGTTCTCTTATTTTTGTTTATTCAGTTTCTTCAGTTTCGATTATTTCCTGTTGTGGATAGTCATCTAACCCGAGAATTTTTAAAGCCTTATCAAAGATTGTGGTGTCGTCGAGTACTACAATACCCCCATTTGGTCCCGGTTCAATGTGTATTCCTACGCTTTTTCCCTCTTTGTAATTGTATCCACCAAAATAATTCCGGACTGTTTCAGGCTTCATATCCAACTCCGCTGCAATTTGGTGGATACTACCATCGGGGAGTTTGTCTTTCAGTTCCCTCAATTCATTAAATGTGATTGTTCTTGCCATGGCTTTTTATTTTAATATTGTGAATGCATATGAGATTAATTCGTGCCCTAAACTTACATAAAAAAAACAGATATGCCAAAGTATTTCTAAAAATATTTACTAAAATGTTACGTTCATATCAATAGAAGATACTCAGTGAGGCAACGTTACTAACAATGAACTAAAGATAGTCATCACAATCAAATAGGCTGGGATAAAGAGAGAGAGGAGTAGTGATTGGTTACTTGCATTGATTGATTTACTGGTGAGCCAAGTATGACGAATTAATTGACTACGTACAATTTTATAGAGCCAAAACAATACAAATGCGATTAAGGTGCCTACAATCATCCCTGCAAGAATATCAGAAATAAAATGTACTCCTAGATAGATGCGGGTATAACTGTTCAACATTGCCCAAAAGAGAGCCCCTACAGTTAGCCATCGATAACGATATAGCAGGCTGAGAAATACGGCCAGACCGAAACTGTTTGTAGCATGACTGGAGATAAAGCCAAAACGACCACCTCTGTAACCATTCATTATATCCACAAAATCCTTGTAATCGGGATGATGTGTTGGTCGAAAACGTTCGAAGAATGGCTTGAAAAATGAAGAGGAGACTTGATCACACACCGTAAAGAGTAGAATAAAAAACAGGGTGAGCAACATTCCCTCCTTCCAATGATTTTTGTAGAAGAAAAGAAAAATAATAAACAGAAAAAGTGGAATCCAAACCAATCGGCCGCTGAACATCCACATCAAGTTATCGAGAAATAGATAATCACTACCGTTTAACTTTAGAAATAGATCCCGTTCCAAGGGTAACAATGCCTCAACTGCTTCTTTCATATATACATATGTTTTATGTTATTACTAGGCAACAATACCACTCAGAAAGGATGAGTAATTCCCTTGCCAGTTTTAGATGACCTCTACATTATCTTTGCTTGTCCATCCTACACTGCCATTGGCTATCTCTATTTCATACCAATTTCCATCAGTATTCCGTATTCTAACTTTGGTCCCTTCATGCAGTTCGAATAGGGTATTGCTATTTTCATTGGGTGCAGCGCTCACACGTGCAGCTCCTGTCATTACAATAGCATAGTTTCTGTGTATACGTTCTTTCTTCTGATCGAATGCAAAAACATTTGCCAAAAGAATCAGGACGATTAGAACAAGGCCTGTGTAAAATGAAAATTTGCGTATCCAAAGAATTCGGACAAAGAGAAATGTGCCGATTGCAATTAATAAAAGGATAAACAGTACCACTCCCAAATTTGCCCAACCGTTCGAATGATTAAGATCACGAACAGCATGAAACCAATTGGTAAGAAACAGGCTTCCTGCTGTTTCAATCCGATCTTCGATTCTGCTTTGGGCAAAACGTAAATTATGTCGAATATCGCTATCTCCTGGATTCAGGAGTAAAGCTCGTTCGTAATTGAGGATCGCTTTTCCAATCTGATTATCCCTAAAATAGGCATTTCCCAGATTATAATATAGTTGTGCAGATTCTTTCTTTTCATTGAGAGCCTGCAAAACAAGCTCCTCATACAGTTCAATACTTTTTTTGTAGTCCTGATCTCTGTAAGCCTGCGCTGCTGTAGAGTCCTGTGCATTCAATGTCACAGAGAAGGAGAGTCCAAGCAGCAGTAGTAGTATCAAATTAATTGATTTCATTTTTCCTCTTTTTGCTTTCACGATCATCGCACTTTTTTTCTCAATTTATTCTCCATCTCACCAATTGTCTCGAGGGTTTCCTGGTAAATTCTGTCCATCGAAGCATCCCCCACAGCGGGTGCATAGCGAGCAAACTCACACGTATCGAGAATATGCATAAACTTACCAACAAGATCTTCGTTGATCCCTTTCTTGGATAGCTCCGACTCGATGTTCTGTTTCGAGAGCTGTGCGAGCGGGATAGATAGTTTATCACTAAAATAGCCCCATAGTGCACGAAGCACTTCGTCGTAGAATTGCTCTTTATTTTGATTTTGCAAATGCTTTCCAGCCGTTTTCAGACGCCTTACAGCTATTTTATTGGCTTTTTTCGTACGCATTAAAGCTACATTTGCATTTTCACGTGCCTGTTTTAAGTTAAATAGATACAACAGTACAAGCATTGTTAGCGGTATGAGATACCACAGCCAGTAGGCAAACGAACCCACGAAAAAGTTTGTGCGGGATAGATAAGAAATTTCACCTGTTTTCAGGTACCTAATATCCTGCTCAACCTTTACATCCTGTCTATTTACAAAACTACTTGTAGGAGCACTACCTGCATCACCTTTGGCAATCTGCAGTTTATATTCAGGAGTAGTAAGCGTTTTGTAACTATTTGATCCTAAGTCGAAATAGGTAAATTCTACAGGAGGAATTGTATAATTCCCTTCGTAACGAGGTATGACCATATAGGATATCTTGCGGATACCATTCAGCCCGTTTGAAGTCACATTCAGGGCATTGTCCACTACCGGATCATACTGTTCGAAATTATCGGGGAACTCCACCTCCGGATTGCGAATCAGCTTCATGTTACCGGTACCTGATATCTCTAATGTCAAAGTGATTGCCTCGTTTGCTTTTGTGTTAACTGTACTTATTGAGGGGTTCAGTGTGAAGTTACCCACCGCATTTGCATAGCTGGCCGGTTTACCAGCGGGTAATGGTTTCACTTGAATTGACACTGGATTTGTGGTCATGTTTTTAGTTACATCCACCATCACCTCCTGTGTTCCAAAGAATGTTGACACTCTTCTTCCTGAGGGTACAGAGAAGACCATTTCGATGTTACCAGAAGGGATGGTCATTTTCCCTGAACGTTGTGGGAATAGCAACGTTTTCTTCAAATCTGCCGTATAATAATTCCGGTCGTTATATCGTTCCAATTGCAGTTGCTGATTAGCCGGCAAAGGTATATCTTCTGCCATGAATCCCTCGAACTCTGGGAACTGGATCTTACCAAAATTGACGATGTTCAATGTAGTATACAAACGGAAGGTAACCGTGAATCCCTCCTGCTCGTATATACTATTTTTGGAAACGATTGCCCGAATGAATGCATCATTGGCCGAGACCGTTGCTGAACCGGAAGAAGATGACTCACTGGATGAACGATCCCGAGGAGTGGCTCCCTGCGAAGAACTTTCATCTGGGGGGAGTACTTTTATTTGAATTGGATTTGACCTATAATTGCTGCCATCTACCGTAATCGAAGCCTCCGAAATTGTAAATGTACCGGGCTTCTTTGCTACAATAATGTAGGTATAAGTTACCGAGCTCTCGGAAGTTGTTTTTCCGTTAATTGTACGCTGGCTATAGCTGGTAGAGGTGCTAGGTCCAAAAAGCAGATCAAAATCGGGCATATCGGGCAGACGGAGATCTCTCCCTTCCTTGTTCAGCACAAAACTTAACCTGAACTGTTCTCCCTGCACGACAGTTGCGGGTGCCGAAGCTTTGAAAGTCACCTGCGCCATACTCCCGGTCGCACCACCCATTACTAGGAATACCAGGAGGAGAAAGAGTGTTACGCCTTGTTGTTTCTGTATTCTTTGCATCACCGTTATTACCAGTTTTTGTTGTTCCTTCTGTTTTGTTCCGCTTGAGCCTCTCTTTCCTGGGCTTTTATCTGTTGCACTTTCTCTTGCGTCTGCTGCTCATCCTGTTCTATGGCCTGAAGCAACTGTCGTGCATTGTCACGCGACATTTGTTCAGGTTGTTCAGGTTGCTCAGCTTTCTTATCTTTATCCTGTTGATTTTGCGGAGTTTGTTGTTGTTGATTTTGATTCTGTTCCTGTTGCTGCGGACTCTGATCCTGACCTCCATCTTCCTGATTCTGTTCCTCTTGATCTTTGATCATTTTCTGCACCACAGCCAGGTTGTATCGGGTCTCATCGTCCTGCGGATTCAATCGCAATGCTGTTTTATAAGCTTCCATTGACTTTTGGAGTTCTTTCTTCTGTAACAATGCATTGCCTATATTATGCCATGCTGCTGCAGCCTCAGTCGGATTTTCCTGTTCCAACGTAATAAAATGATTGTATTGCTCGATGGATTTATCCCACTCTTTCTGCTTATAAAGTGTGTTAGCGAGATTAAAAACCGCCTCTTTTGAAGAAGCATTACCGCTCAGTGCTTTTTCATATAAAATAGTGGCCTCCGGATAATTCTGCTGAGAGTATTCCTTGTTACCTTTTCGGACACTCTTCCTCACATCCTTCTGTGCAGAAACCGACACAGGGAGGAGCATCAACAATAGCAACAATACACCATATTTTATAAAAACTCTGTTCATGTTCTTTTCATTTAAGCGCTCAGCTGAAATCTTATTTAAAAAGTTTCACATTTCTGAATAGCCTGTTTTTCTTTTCATACACCAGTATCTCCAAAAACATGATTATCAAGAGGATCCATGCCAAAACAGGGAACTTCTCGTCGTATTCAGAATAGGAGAGACTGGTCGATTTACCTGTCTCCAGCTCATTCAACTGTGTCTCCAGTGCTCGAATAGCACTGTTTGAATTATCGGCTCGCACATAAAATCCACCTCCACTTTGGGCAATCTCCATAGCCATCTGCTCATTCAAGCGTGAAACCACAACGTTACCTTCGTTGTCGGTCATGTAGTTCGAGCCATATTCTACAGCAGGCACGGGCGATCCTTCTGGAGAACCAATTCCCAATACATTAACCATCACGCCCATCTTTGCAGCCTCCGCTGCAGCAGAAGAAGCATCCCCTTCATGATCCTCACCATCTGTGATGATTACGATAGCCTTACTAATATCCTCGTTACTTGAGAATGAACTTACCCCCAACCTGATTGCTTCTCCAATGGCTGTGCCCTGTATGGGTAGCAGGCTCGGGTCGATGGTATTGAGGAATATCTTTGTCGATTGCGTGTCCGAAGTAAGAGGCATCTGCACATACGCTTCACCAGCAAAGACGATCAAAGCTACCTTATCGTTTTTCCGAACATCGATGAGTCGCGATAGAATTTGCTTAGCACGAGATAACCTATCGGGAGAAACATCCTTAGTCAGCATAGAATTAGAGACATCAATTGCTATCACCAGTTCTATCCCCTCCTTCTCCACTGTTTCCACCTTGGTCCCAAACTGAGGTCGGGCAATCATAAATATTCCCACACATATGGCAACAAAGATAAGCCAGAACTTCAGGTAAGAACGCTTAAGCGACAATTCGGGCATCATCATTTTGAGCGTAGATAGGTTACCCATTTTTTGCACCGTTTTACGCTTTCTGATGTTCAAATAGATGTAGGCCGCCAGCAACAGAGGCATAGCGGTAAACAACCATAGATATTCCGGATTTCCGAATCTAAACATGTCTTACTTTAATTTGTTCCTTTATATTTGAGACATTTATGGAATATTCCTTAACCAAGTTCTTCTCAACATAAGCTCCAAAACGATCAACCCCAATGCGAACAGAGCAAATGGCAAAAACAGCTCCTGTCTTCTAGTTACATTTTGCACACTGATCAGGTATTTTTCCATTTCGTCGATCTCTTCGTAAACCTGTCGAAGTCCTTCTGTATCTTGTGCTCTGAAGTACTGTCCACCTGTCATTGCCGCTATCTCGGTGAGTGTTTTTTCATCAATATCAACCGGCATATTTTGCATTCTGATTCCGTATGGTGTATTCACCGGTGTGGGCGCCATACCTTTTGTACCTACACCCACTGTATATACACGAATACCATAAGATCGAGCCAGATCGGCAGCTGTCAGCGGTGCTATTTGTCCACTGTTGTTTGTACCATCGGTCAGCAAGATCACCACTCTCGAGTCTGACGTACTCTCTTTCAACCTGTTCACCGAGGTGGCCAATCCCAATCCAATGGCTGTACCATCTTCAATCACTCCGAATTTAATCTCGTTCAGTAGGTTGAGTAGCACTTTATGATCGGTTGTCAGGGGACACTGAGTGAAGCTTTCACCCGCAAAGATCACCAAGCCAATGTTATCGTTATTCCTATCTGTAATAAATTCAGACGCTACTTTTTTTGCTGCTTGCAGTCTGTCTGGTTGCAAATCCTGAGAGAGCATTGATCCTGATACATCAAGTGCCAGAACGATGTCGATACCCTGCGTTTCGGTTTCTTCAAAACTGTTCACCGACTGAGGTCTTGCAATTATGATAATAATGAGGGCTATTGCTATCAACCTCAGAGCAAAAGGGAGGTGCCTCATATAGATCCTGAAATCGGGCTTAACACCCTTGAAAGCCAGTGTAGATGCCAGTTTAAAAGAAGCCTGCGTCTTTGACAGTCGAATCACATACCACCCAATCAGCGGGAGCAGCAGCAACAACAGAAAAAGATATTCAGGATGCAGAAATTCCATGTTTTATACATTCTTTGTGGTATCCTCTTGGGTTACCTCATGATTGTTCTTTTTTTCGTTCTCTTTTTGCGGAATCGGGTCTGGGTCTCTGGTCTGGTTCACAAAGAAATAGGCGTTAACCATGCTCAGATCGTTCTCATCGGGATAAGGTTTGTATTTAGCAAACTTTACCAAGTCGGCGGTTGTAAGAATCTGTTTCAGGTTGTTGAAAACCGATTCCAGATCCGATAGTTTCCGTATCTCGTTCAATATCTCACCTGAGGTCATCTCCATTGCGTTGATCCCCTCCTGTTCAGCCAAGTAGATTCGAAGAATATCGGTCAGTCTGCTGTAGAATTCTTTTTCCCTACCCTGCAACCATATTTTCTCCTCCTTCAACTTTTCCAGCTCCTGTAGAGCTCTCACATGTGGAGGTAACACCACAGGTGGCTTAAAGATATACCCTTTCTTCTTTTTCTTCAGTACCAAGTAAATGATGAAGCCTATCAGTAGCACCAACAATGCGACCCCCAGTACTATCCACAAGATCCAGAGATAATCGGTCCACACAAAAGGCGGTTTGCGCACCGGCTTGATATCTCGCAATTGCAGTTGCACAAAATCGATGGAGTCTGTCTCCCCTTTGTTAATCTTCTCCAGATACGCCAATGTTGAGTCCGAGAGTTCGGGTGAGGTCACTTTCAGTCCAAAAGAGTTGGAGAATACAGTATCGGTCCCATCGAACACCGACATATGTGGAATATGGTAAAGCGTTGAATCGAAAGAGGTGACCACATACTTGAAGTTCAACGTCATCACATTATTCTCCACGGTTGTATCTGGTGTCAACATGGTTATTACCTCTATACCGGGTACAATCTCCTTCTCAAAAATCGGAAAAAAAATGGTTTTATCTTTGGGTGTGATCACCTTCAGGTTAATCAGCGCCTGTTCACCAATCAAGATCTCAGTGGGCTGTACGGTTGCCTGCACCGACGCCTTTTGAGCTGTCAGTGGCAACGAGAGTGAGATTGCACACACTATCCATGCTGTTCTCATCCACAATTCGATATGATTTCTGTTTTTCAATGTCACTTTCTTTGTTGAAATAATTGCAAGAGAGCCTTCACATAATCACTGTCTGTGGATACCGAGACGCTATCCACTCCACTCTGTCGGAAAGCATATTGCATATTGCTTTTCATGCTGTTCCACCAGTTATGATAGCTATCTCTAAACTTTTTTGAGGAGGTATTAATCCATCGCTCCTCACCCGTTTCCGGGTCTCTTACTTTCATTAGTCCCACCGGGATAAGTCCCGTGCTGAGCTGGTCATATACCTGAATGGCCACCACATCGTGTTTGCGGTTGGCTATCTGCAATGCTTTTTTATAATCAGATGGATCAATAAAATCGGAAATTACAAATGCCGTACATTTCTTTTTGATGGCATTGGTCATGTAGCGCAGTGCCATATTCAGATCGGTACCCTTGCTCTCTGGTTTGAATCCCAGAATTTCACGTATAATAAAAAGAATATGTTTTTTTCCTTTTTGTGGAGGGATAAATTTCTCAACTTTATCGGTAAAAAAGATGACCCCAATCTTGTCGTTATTCTGTATTGCCGAAAAGGCCAATGTAGCGGCAATTTCGGCCACCATATCCCGTTTCAGAATCTTACGAGATCCAAACCCCAAGCTCTCAGAAACATCGATCATCAACATCACTGTGAGTTCCCGTTCCTCCTCAAAAACCTTCACAAAAGGGCGGTTATAGCGAGCAGTTACATTCCAGTCGATATCTCTCAGGTCGTCTCCATACTGGTACTCCCTTACTTCTGCAAACGCCATACCTCGACCCTTAAATGCAGAGTGGTACTCACCCGCAAAGATATTGCGTGAGAGTCCGCGCGCTTTTATTTCTATGTGTCGTACTTTTCTTAATAGATCGGTCGTCTCCATTTGGGCCACACCCTCAACAAGAGGATTTTAAATTGAACGTTGGTTAATAAACTTCTTCATTCGATCTCCCTCTGATTAGGGTACCTCTACCTTATTCAGGATTTCACTGATGATCTCTTCAGATGTAAGGTTGTTGGCTTCCGCTTCGTATGTAAGTCCGATACGGTGACGAAGCACATCGTGACAAATAGCACGTATATCCTCTGGTATCACATACCCTCTTCGTTTGATAAATGCATATGCGCGTGCCGCAAGTGCCAAGTTGATGGATGCACGTGGCGAACCACCAAAGCCTATCATCTCCTTAAGGTTGCTCAAGCCATACTGTTCTGGGAATCGGGTTGCGAACACGATATCCACGATGTATTTACCAATCTTTTCATCGATATATACTTCGCGCACCACCTTGCGAGCTTCCAATATAGCATTGGTTGAGACTACAGCCCGATCGATGGTCACCGGTTCAAAAATATTCTGTTGAATAATCTGTTTTTCCTCTTCCTTAGAAGGATAGGAGATCACCGCTTTCAACATAAAACGGTCGACCTGTGCTTCCGGAAGTGGATATGTACCCTCCTGTTCTATGGGGTTTTGAGTTGCCATCACCAAGAAAGGTTCCGGTAGTGGGTATGTCTGCTCTCCAATGGTCACTTGTCTTTCCTGCATAGCTTCAAGCAAAGCACTCTGCACTTTTGCCGGAGCACGGTTAATTTCATCTGCCAAAACGAAGTTGGCAAAAACGGGACCATGTTTCACTAAAAACTCTTCGTTGCGCTGGCTATAGATCATGGTTCCAATAACGTCGGCTGGCAGCAAGTCGGGCGTAAACTGGATGCGGTTGTATTTTGCATCGATAAGCTGAGCCAGCGTCTTTATTGCCAGCGTCTTTGCTAATCCCGGAACTCCTTCCAACAAGATATGGCCGTCGGACAGCAGTCCTATAAGGAGTGATTCCACGAGGTGCTTCTGTCCCACAATTGTTTTGTTCATCCCTGTCACGAGCGTTTGCACAAAAGCGCTCTTCTGCTCAATTCTCTCGTTCAGTTCTCTGATATCGACTATCTGGCTCATATTTTCTCAACTGTTAATGATAGATACTTATTATGGGATACAAAAATAGAAATGTTAAAGCGGTTTTGTACGGAATCGTCGTTAAAAATGTTTAAGTTACCGTTGTAAAATCAGCAGTCCGCTTATTGAATATTCACCATGTACTATTGCGTCTCCGGTTCGCTGTATTCCATCCCAAAAAGAGCAGCAAACGTCTCTTTCATTGTGTTGGCCAGAAGGTGAAAATCCACCTCATGTCCCACTTCTTTCTGTATAGAAGTGACCCCCCTATCGGTAAATCCACACGGATTGATAAAATTGAAATAATTGAGGTCGGTATTTACATTCAACGCCAGTCCGTGCATTGTAACGAAGCGACTGGCTCTGACACCAATAGCGCATATTTTCCGGGCTTTGGCAGGATGACCTGCATCCAACCAGACCCCCATTGCCTTATCATCTTTCTCGGCAATAATGCCAAACACCTTCAATGTTTCAATTACCACATCCTCCAGCATGGAGATATACCTCTTGATACCCATCTGAAAATCCTCCAGATCGATGATCGGATAAACGACCAGCTGACCCGGTCCATGATAGGTAATATCTCCCCCTCTATCGATTGCATGGAAGTCGATCTCTCTGCTTTCACATATATTTTTGGCAATCAGCAGATTTTGCTGATTGCCACTTTTTCCCAATGTAAACACATGCTCATGTTCGCAGAAGAGCAGGTATTGCTTTTTATCCGGCTTCTGATCCAGTTTATCCTTGATAACCTTTTGGAACAGCTCTTCCTGATAATCCCACGCCTCCTTGTAACGAATTCTCCCCAAATCCTCAAATATCACTCTCTTACCCATATTATATTTTCTATATCCTACTCGTTTATTGGCGCTTCGTCAGATCATCTCAGACATGTTTTTCGGCATGGTAGGAAGAGCGTACAAGCGGACCACTTTCCACAAACGCAAACCCTTTCTCCAAGCCAATTCGTTTGTATACTTCAAACTGCTCAATGGATACATACTCCTTCACTGTCAGATGCTTCCGTGTTGGCTGCAGGTACTGTCCAATGGTGAGGATTTTGCAACCCACCTTCCGCAGGTCATCCATTGTCTCAATTATCTCATCGGGTGTTTCACCCAAGCCGACCATAATGCCCGATTTTGCTTTCACCTTCCCATGGTTTGCTATTGTCTCCAATGTTTTCAAACTCACATCGTATTTGGCGCGGCTCCTCACTTTGGGAGTCAAGCGTCGCACTGTTTCCATGTTGTGTGACACAATATTGGGTCCTGCATCAATCACCTGATTAATTAATTCCGCCACACCGTTGAAATCGGGTATCAGCGTCTCTATTGTCACGTGCGGACTCTTCTCTTTCACTCGCTGCACCGTCTTTGCCCATAGTGCAGCCCCCCCATCGGGCAGATCATCTCTGTCCACACTTGTCAGCACCACATGTCGTAGATTCATCTTCTCAATGGTTTCGGCAAGACGGTCGGGTTCGTCCCAATCAACTATCCCCTGTGGGCTTCCTGTTTTAACGTTACAGAATCTGCACGCCCTGGTACAAACATCACCCAGTATCATGAAGGTTGCTGTTCCCCTACCCCAGCACTCTGCCAAGTTGGGACACTTGCCGCTCACACAAATGGTATGTAGTTGCTTTCTCGCAATAATTTCTTTCACATCCAGGTACTCTTTTCCCTGTGGCAATGATATTTTCAGCCACTCTGGCTTTCTCATCATCAATTCTGGCTTCTTCTCCATAAACGATCTATTCTTAGATAATCATATCCAACTCTCCATGTAACACATGCAACATGGTATGCATTGAATATAATATGTGCGTGATTTATTAAAATGTCAATACAGGACAAATATACAATTTTCTTTCTTCATTTCGGCTTCCTACTGAGCGGTTCGTTATAAAAACAGACAATGCTTGCAAACAGAGAGATAAAATGGAATGAGATCATAACTATTTTTAAACGGTTACTATCCTGTTTGTAACGGCAAAAACTTTATCTTTGCCCCCAAATCATTCGAAAAATATCAAATTGAAATTTCAACTACAGCATACCGATCCAAAAACGAATGCCAGAGCCGGGTTGATCACTACAGACCATGGTGAAGTGCAAACTCCCGTTTTTATGCCTGTGGGCACCATTGGCAGCGTTAAGGCAGTTCACATTTCCGAACTGAAAGAAGACATAGGTGCTCAGATAATTTTGGGAAACACCTACCATCTTTATCTTCGTCCTGGACTTGATATTCTGCAGCATGCCGGTGGTCTTCATCGTTTTAACAGCTGGAACAAACCAATGCTGACCGACAGCGGAGGGTTTCAAGTTTTCTCACTTACCGATAGTCGCAAGTTGACGGAGGAGGGAGCTGAGTTTCGATCGCACATCGACGGTTCACGTCACTTCTTTACACCAGAGAAGGTGATTGACATTGAGCGCATTATTGGTGCCGACATCATCATGGCTTTTGATGAATGTACACCCGGTGATGCAGACTATGCTTATGCTAAGAAGTCGCTTGATCTTACCGAACGATGGCTCGATCGCTGCATTAAACGTTTTGATGAAACAACCTGTCCCTACGGTCACAGCCAGGCACTCTTCCCCATTGTACAGGGATGTGTCTACCCCGATCTGCGACGTCGTGCAGCCGAAAACGTGGCTTCAAAAGGCGCAGACGGCAACGCCATTGGTGGTCTGGCTGTGGGTGAACCCACTGAGAAGATGTACGAGATGGTGGAGTTAGTGAATGAGATTCTGCCGAAAGACAAACCCCGTTACCTGATGGGAGTGGGTAAGCCTGAGAATTTGCTGGAGGCCATTGCTCGCGGCGTTGACATGTTCGACTGCATCATGCCCACCCGCAACGGTCGCAACGGACAAATCTTCACCAAACAGGGAGTGATGAACATGCGCAACGAAAAATGGAAGGATGACTTCTCCCCCATTGAAGAGGATGGCGCATCGTTTGTCGACACGCTTTACAGCAAGGCCTATCTGCGACACCTCATCAACGTAAACGAGATATTGGGTTTACAAATTGCATCGATACACAACCTGGCATTTTATGTATGGTTGGTTGAGGAAGCCCGCAGAAGAATCATTGCCGGCGACTTTTCAACCTGGATGCCGAAGATGCTTGAAAATGTCACAAGAAGATTATGAAACAAGGAGACAATCTTTTGAGGATAAATCGTTTGGACTGGTACATCATTAAGAAGTTCCTTGGTACCTATATTTTCATGATCGTGTTAATCATCTCCATTGCGGTGGTGTTTGACATCAACGAAAAAATCGATAAGTTCATCACCCACAACGCATCGTTGCAGGATATCATTTTTGATTATTACCTCAACTTCATCCCCTATTACACCAATCTTTTCAGTCCTCTTTTCGTCTTCCTTGCCGTCATCTTTTTCACCTCCAAGATGGCACTCAATTCAGAGATCATTGCCATCCTCTCAAACGGCATCAGCTTCACGCGCATGATGAAGCCCTATATGATTTCGGCACTTGTCATTGCGCTCTTCTCTTTTGTCTTTGGCAGTTACATAATTCCGCCTGCCAATGCCACTCGAATTAAATTTGAGCAGAACTACGTGGATCCACGTAAGAAGAAAACAGGCGATCGCGATATCCAATTTAAAGTGGCTCCGGGGGTTATTGTCTACTTTGGCAATTACGACATGCAGACAAATACGGGCTACAACTTCTCAATTGATCATTTCGACAGCCTCCAACTGGTATCACGACTTACGGCTCACTCTATCCGTTACGACTCGGCCTATCATTGGACCATAAAAGATTACCAGATACGCGATTTTGATGGTTTGAAAGAAACCATCACCCAGGGCAGTTCCATCGACACCATGTTGCAGATTGTGCCGAACGACTTCATCATTGCCAACAGCGACCAGCAGATGATGACCTCTCCACAACTACGGAATCACGTAAAAAGCCAAAAGGAACGAGGCATGGGCAACATCCAAGCGTTTCAGATTGAATACCATTCACGCATAGCATCCGTATTCTCAGCCTTTATCCTCACCCTTATCGGGGCAGCGCTCTCGGCACGTAAAGTAAAAGGGGGAATGGGGTTGAACATCGGTATCGGATTGGCGCTGAGTATGGCCTACATCCTATTTATGACTGTCAGTTCCACCTTCGCCGTGAAGGGAGGCATGAGTCCGTTCATCGCCGCATGGATACCAAATTTCATCTTTATACTCATCGCGTTGTTTCTGTACAAGAGAGCGCCCAATTAATAAAAAATTCGTGATCAACGATCAGCTAAAAATAGAAAGTTATGAACCGAATTTTACTCTTTTTACTCTGTATCGTCTCTGCAGCAACTTTGCAGGCACAAAACCGTTATCCTGTCATTGTGATTGAAACCAACTACGGCACCATGAAGGCTATGTTGTACGACGACACGCCACGGCATAGCGACCACTATCTGAAGTTAATCGAAGATGGATACTTCAACGGAACACTTTTTCACCGGGTAGTAAAAAACTTTGTGATTCAAGGGGGAGCACAAGACTCGCGCAACGCTCCGGCCGGCATACAAATTGGCAATGGCCGTACCGACATGGATTTGATGCCCGAGTTCCGGGAGAACAGGTTCCATAAAAAAGGAGCCCTCGCAGCTCCTAGAAGGGGAGACAATGAGAATCCGCAAAAGAAATCAGATGCCTCCCAGTTTTATATTGTTCACGGAAAGGAATATACCCAAGGTAGACTCGACACCATGGAGATGGCGGTAAATGTACCCATCAAGAACCAAATAATCCGCACCCACTATTCACCGTATAAGGATGAGCTGGCCCGCTTGAAAGAGAGCAACCCGCGACAATTTAATGCGATGCTCGATTCCCTGTTGGGAGTGGTGGACTCACTCTATGCCGCGGCTCCGGGGAAATTCTTCCTGCCGGAAAGCTTGAAAGAGGCTTATACCCAACATGGAGGATTGCATCACTTGGATGGAGAATACACTGTTTTTGGGGAAGTGACGGAAGGATTGGAGGTGATTGATAAAATTGCAGCCCTGCAAGTTGATGGCAACAGTCGCCCCAAATCCGATGCAAAAATCATTCGGGTCTATACGGGTAAATAGCAGTATCTTTAATTTACATAAATTTTAAGTATTGTTTTGATCATATAATAAAAACACTTACATTTGAAACCTAATGATTTAAAATCCATTATCTAATGGACAATTTCACAAAATAAATCTATTAAACCATGCGCGATAATACGCTATACATTTTTATCATAAATCACATTTAATTAATATTAAATAGTTATTGCAATGAAAAAATCTTTTTTTTAATAATTACAGTGTTGGTTATTTCTTCTATTGGAGGATGCCAGGATGAGGTTGTGTATGAGAACAAGAGCCCCGGAGAGAAAATAGGGGAGCAAATTATGGAATTGGCAAAGAAGAATAACACAAATCTAATGCGTTTTGCTAATGAATTACCAGATTACACTATTTATCGCTTCGAAATAAATAGAGAGACCATTGCTGTCCATAAGGGTGATAGAATTGAGTATTACAACCTGAATTATGTACAGCATTTTAGCTTGGAACACGGTCCTAGTGGGTATTTTATTTCTGTCTGGTTTATTAACCCTTACGATAATGAAAGGAGATCATAATTATGAAAACAAAAAATCTATCAGTTTTATTATTTGGTGTTATTTTACTAATTGCCTGTCAACATTCGATTGACGAAAACCCAATATTTAGTGAATCTTTGGTTTTGCAAACACGAAGCATTACACAAAGCGTATCTCCTTAATTCGACTGGGAAGACACAACAATCATCGCCTCTCCTTTTCATGGAAACATTCTTTTGCCTTGGTACAACACGGCAAGTGTTCAGTTACCTGATTTTATTTTGAAAGATTACAAGAATCAAATATTGATATAAGAGGAGGTATTAAACTAAATTCAGAAGGCTCAATTGTCACTAAAGGGAACTCAAACGAGTGGCTTGGAATAACAAGCAAAGTTTTGAACAACACCTCTCAAGGCGTAGGGAAAGTGGTGATGGATACAATTCAGAAGAAAATCAATAATCTGGAGATGCTTCCTAAAATTGGGGCCTCGGCAGCACTTGCTTTTGCGAGTGGAGGCGTCTCGGAAGCCGTTAGGTTAGGAATAAATCTGCTTGCTGGTTCTTTCTTCGGGAAAATGGGTAATCCCACAACTACCATGCAGGATTTACGATTTAAAACTAATGGAACTGCCGATTTTACAGGTAGTATGACTACCATCTCTGGTAGCGAAATAACACCTATTGGCAACATGGTTGTACCCGGGACTCCGATCATTTCAACCGATCATTTTTTGCCTTCTTTCGAAGAACCGCTAGGTGCTTGGAACTTACAAAAGCAACCTGTTATAAAAATGGGTGATATGAATCAATGGCAGTTTGCTCGTGATTTAGGAGGAGGTATAGGTGAGTATAATTATCTCTATCGGACTGTTTATTTAGATAATATTCAACTGGTTATTAATCCTGCCATAGAAAATAAGATAGAGAGATATGAAATCTCCTCTGAAATTGTCAATTACCCAATATTTAATGGACGAACGGATTGGAGAGAAGGATATGGAGGTAGCACCACCCTTCCACAAATCGGTGGTGATTTAGTCTATAATGATTTCAGTACTCAAATTTTACGAACACCTCATGTAATTCCTTACAAACAAAACCGCAGCTCTTCTTATGTATTTATCGGCGACAAATGTGTATACTCTCCAAATTTAGAACATGAAACAAGTATCATGAATGGAAACTATGTGGTAAAAGTAACGGTTATTATTTATCCGAAACAACCCTATAACACCGCTCCAATTGTGACGACAAGAAGTTATTTGCCGAAATACGAAATTGTGGAAGAATATGAAAGAGCCATGAGTTCACTTAGACCCGGGGATGAACCTTTCAGCATCGTAGATGATATGTAAACTTCGGTTCTTTCTGTTTCACTGATCAATGGATAATTTTCATACTATTTTCTCATTATACAATCAAATAATTATTCAATATTTTTTCGAACCCCTTCGAGGAATTTCTTCATTCCCTCGCTATCTTTCTGTTCCACAATAGCCAGCAACTCTTTGAGTTTCTCCCGTATATGGACGAGTTGACCCGGCGTGTAGGGGTTAAATAAAATCTCACTCAGCAGAAAATCATCTTCCGAGAGCAACCCCTGTGCAATTTGCATGTGCTTTTTAAACGTCGTTCCCGGCGCGTCCTGATGTTTCATCACCGAAGCAAACACCAAAGTAGAGGCAAAGGGAATGGAGAGAGAGTAGGCAATGGTCTCATCATGCTCCCGAAAGGTATATTCAAATACATTGAGTTTAAGATGACGATAGAGATCGCGGAAAAAGACTTTCCCTAAGTGCGAGGACTCCGAGATGATGATGGCACTCTGCGTACTCAGGTCGCTCAAACTCGCAAAGGTCGGCCCAAACATGGGATGGGTAGAGACATAAGGGCGCGTACGCTCTTTGTAAAAGTCCTCGAGTCCGGTCTTCACTGAAGCTATGTCACTCAGAATACAGGTCGCCGGCAGATAGGGCAGCACCGACTCAAAGGCTGGGATGGTATACTTGAGTGTTGCGGCATTGATGACCAGTTCCGGTTCAAACGCCTCCACCTCCGCAGGGTTGGTCATACGCTGTGTATTGTAGATAAACCGTAGCTTCTTGGGATCACGATCCAGCACCGCCACCTCGTGATCGAAACTGAGCACATCGGCAAAGAAGGAGCCCATTTTGCCGGCTCCCAATATCAATATTTTCATATACTCAGTTATTCGATTGATTTTTTGCCCGTTCCATCACCACCATTTGCTGGCGCACCGATTCGGAGTGGAT
>DBQD01000008.1 GCA_002305715.1 Proteiniphilum sp. UBA1403
CTCCTTCAGCTTCTTTTCTGCCTCTTTCCGAGCTGTGATATCGTGGAATGTAACAATAACACCATAACCATCAAGTTTAAATGGAGCTGCAGTTACGTTTACCCATGCATAGGTGTTATCTGGCTTGAGCACACCTATCTCCACATTTTCCACTTTTTTCCTTGTTTCGATGGCTCTGACGCTGGGAAATTCTTCTGTTGGCATGACCGATCCGTCGGAACGAATAATTTGCCATTTTCTATCGTTTATTCTTCGCTCAATATGATCCTCTTCTGTTATACCCAGCATCTCTTCAGCGATGGCATTCGCCTCAAAAATTCTTCCTTCGTCGTCAGATATCGATACCCCTATCGGGATATTGTCGAAGAGTGTTTTGTATTTTGTGTAGGCAACCCGTATCTTTTCTTCATTTATTTTTTGTTCGGTAATATCTTCGGTTATAATAATAACTCCTCCCACTTCCTGTTTATTGTTAAACCAAGGTTTCACCTCCCATTTCAAAAATTGAACCGAACCATCCTGTCTTGGGAACATATCATTGTCATTACGAAGGGTCTCTCCGTTCAATCCCCTTTGATGAACTTCCTTCCAAGTTTGAGACAGATCCGGTACAACATCATAGTGTAAAGCTCCAATAACATTTTTTCGTGTTATTTTGTGATTCTCCAACCATCTTTTGCTAACGGCAATGTATCTCATCTCCCTGTCAAACATGGCAATAGCTGCTGGGGCATTTTCTGTGAAGAGATTCAACTTCTCTTCGCTTTCACGAAGCAACCGGATGCTTTCTTCCTTCTCTGTGATATCTTCAAGCGAGATTACGAATAATTTTTGGTGATTATCTGTATAATGAACAGGACCCCCACTTACCTTTATGTAGAGATTGTTATTGGTTGTCTTGTGATGCAAAATCAATTTCTCTTGAGAGATCTTTTCACCCTGCAAGATCCTAGCTATAGGCCATTTACTATATGGTAAGTTTTCGCCATGGTAGTCGTACATGTTAAACTCAACTCCCATTTTTTCGAATGTCCATCCATTCAAGTTGCCTATTAGGTGTTCGAGAAGTTCAGCAAAGGCACCATTTGTATAAACAACGCTACCCTCATCGTTAATTACAACTGTAGCAATATTTAAATTGTCAAATGTGGCTAGGAGGAACTCAAGTTGCTTAGTGGATTCATTGTCCATAATTGGATTTGCTATGATTTTTAACGATAGTTTCAATGTTTAATCTAACTCTCCCTTTTTTTATTCTTTTTTAAATCACCATTTTTAATTGGAGATACATATCTTGGTGTTATTACTCGCTATTGCTGTGATTGTGTCTCTAATTCAGATTCAGTATATGTCTAGAAACAAATATACTCAATTTTTTCACTATTAACAAATTTTTCAGCCTCTTTGTTTTGCAATTCCGAACAGATTTTAACCTACAACATGATACTGTGAAACATGTTGAAAATTTAATGTCAAGTTCTGAAAAAGAGTATCGTCCTGCTTCAAGATTTTGCGTTAGCCAAACTTAAAACAGGACGATATAAATAAAAAGAAGAACAAAGTAACGGAGTTATCCTTTTGGAATAGCTTCAATTTTTCCAATGAACGAGGCGATACCCAGTGCGCATTCTGCCACCCGCTCAAAGTTGACTACATCTAGGTTGTCTTTTGGAGTATGGGTAATTTCTTGACTTTCCATATGCTCAATAAACCATTGCGAACTGACGGCTATAGCAGGACAACCGTTTTGAAGAAACAAGCTGTGGTCGCCCTGATACCATGGCAAGCCTTCCACCAATTCAGGGCTTTCTGTCAACACTTCCTGCAACACTGTTGCCAGATTGGCTGGTAGATCGAACGGCGAAAAGCAAGTCAAACCCTCCTTATAGCCTGCCCCGTCTATGTTGATATTCAGCCGAATATCGCCCAAACGCCCTTCATTCTGTTGTAGGTAGAGAATTTGACCCGGTGTGGCGTAATAATCCTCACCGTTAAAGAAAGCCAGCTCAATGGGCAGATTATTGTTCCTCTCTCGCAGCAATTCTGCCAACAGGAGCAAAATAGTCACCCCCGTGCCGTTATCAATGGCGCCCGGTGTATTAATTTTGGTGTCGATGTGTGCAGAGATTACGAGTCGATCTTTCAACTGTTGGTTATTACGTGCAATCAGGTTGAAAGCAGTCTCGGGAATGCGTTTGGCATGTGATATCAGATCAACCGTCTTACCCACGCAGGAAAGCAGCTTTACCCCATCAATGTCTTTCATGTATACCGATGGGATGTGAAAATCACCATCTTCGAATAGCGGAAAAGGATACGTACCACCAGCAATGGCTGCGTTATGTCCTGTGGCACATATCAATGCCAGTGGGTTACCGTTTTCCAATTGAGCAACCAACCGTTGATGCTCTTCAGGATTCCAAAAGGGAAAATTCTTCGGTGCAATCTGTTCTGTGGTAATATTGCCGTGGAGCAGCAGAATTTTATCCCTGAAATTGGTTTTCTCGAGCTGCTCCATTGAGTCGACAGCTACCAGTTGACCACTCACCGCACATCCCAGAGAATAGGGAGATGAGAAAACTTCAAACTCATCACCCAAGCAGGTGAGTGAGGCTCCTTCACTCTCCCAATCGATCACCTGTAAAGATGTAGATTCTGTCTCCCAGCCTAGTTCTTTCAACACCTTCTCTACATAGGATGTAGCCTTCCGGTTGCCAATACCTCCCACACGCCTTTCACCAATAACGGTGCACAATTCATGCAGATGCAACGTTGCTTTTTGAATCACATTTTTTTTACCCATATTCTTTTTTTCGACAAAGGTATTTGCTTTGTTAATCTTGAAATTGTACAAATGAGACAAATTCATACAACTTATTTCCGGTACAAAGATATATAATTTGACTGTACGCATACGTAAATAAATGGCTTCAGCTCTTCCAATCCCAAATTGAGCATCTCAAGCAGTCTAGTAATTGGAAATAAGGTACTGTTTAACAGTTTATACCGACTCATATTCAATATTTTTACCGTATATTTGCGAATATGAACCGAAAGATCATCCATGTGGATATGGACGCCTTCTATGCCTCCATAGAGCAGCGCGACAATCCCGCATATCGAGGGAAACCAGTTGCGGTGGGTTATGGCGAAAGGAGAGGTGTGGTAGCTGCGGCGAGTTACGAGGCACGCCGTTACGGCATTCACTCGGCCATGCCCTCTGTCACAGCCCTGCGAAAATGTCCACATCTCATTTTCGTGATGCCTCGGTTCGACCATTACCGCCAGGTCTCTAACCAGATCATGCAGATCTTCCTCGAGTATACCGACAAGGTGGAGCCGCTCTCGCTCGATGAAGCTTTCCTCGATGTTACTGTCAACCACAAGGGAAGTCGCTCTGCTACACTCATCGCGAAGGAAATCAAACAGAAGATTTTTAACCGTACGCGACTCACTGCCTCTGCCGGTGTCTCCTACAACAAGTTTCTAGCCAAGATAGCTTCCGATTATAAAAAACCCAACGGTCTCTTTGTGATTGAACCGTCCGATGCGGAGGCATTCCTTGAGACACTCCCCGTGAACAAATTCTTTGGTGTGGGAAAGGTTACTGCTGCACGGATGGAGGAACTCGGTATTAAAACGGGAGCCGACCTAAGACAATGGTCGGAGGTGGACTTGGTACATGAATTTGGAAAAGCGGGCATTGCCTATTATCATTTTGCCCGAGGGGTGGATGAACGGGAGGTGGAATCGGAGCGAGTGCGCAAATCCCTCGGTGCCGAAGAGACATTTTCCGATGATTTAAGTGAGATGGTCGATCTCCTCGCAGCGCTCCATCAGCTTGCCGCAGAGTTACAGCGCCGCGCAGAAAAGAAGAAGTTCCTTGCCCGTACGCTTACATTGAAGATTAAGTTTGCCGATTTTACGCAAATCACCCGCAGTCGCACCGTAACATACTATCTTCGCACCTACAACCAGTTGTTTGATCTGGGTAAAGAATTGCTGTTGCAGGTCGATGAACTTCAGGATCAGAAAATTCGCCTCATGGGTCTTACGCTCAAGAATGCCGATGCCGATGAGAGTACCCACACTGTTGATGCAATCCAGCTATCGCTCGATTTCAAGGATTGAGGCAGTGTGGATAATAACCGTACGTTACAAAATGAAGTTCTCCGGCTTCTTAGGCGTTATATCCTTGTAGTACGATTTAATCTTCACAATATCTTCCTTGTAGTTGCCTGTAGGGTAAAAAATATCCAACACACGGGCCTCTTTTTTGCCATAGTCGAGACCAATAAGCAAGATAGGAACTTTCGCCTTGAGAGCAATAAAATAAAAACCTTTCTTCCATTCCTTTACCGGTTTTCGAGTCCCCTCAGGAGTAATACCCAAGTGCATCCACTCCCTTGTTTCAAACTCCTTGGCCAGAATGTCGGTCAGCGCACCACTCTTTCCCCTCTTTACCGGTATTCCGCCAATGCTACTAAAAAAGAGGTTGAAGGGAAAGAAAAACCACTCTGCCTTTATCAGGAAGTTAGCTTGTCGTCCCAGTGTGGAGTAGGCCAGTTTACCCGTTACAAAGTCCCAGTTACTAGTGTGCGGTGCCACGGCAAGTACACATTTGGGGACAAGGGGAAACTCGTTCACTACCTTCCAACCCATGACTTTAGTTAATAAAAATTCGCTGAATTTACTCATGTTTGTTGTTTATACATTCCATCGTTGCAACGTTACAATCATACAACGTTCCGATGTCTGTCTTTTAATCTAATTATAAGTTAATATGTTTTGGCTTAAGGGTGTAGCAACGTAAAAAACGATCTAACTCCTCTCCTTCTCCAATTCTAACGTGAGTCGCTCCCAATTGTTCATGATGCGATCCATTTTAGCTTTGGTCTCCAGGTAGTTCTGAAGCATTGTCACGTTCGAAGCTCCTTCTGGTGTGGCCAACTCTTGCTCCATTTCCGCAAGCGTTGTTTCAAGTTCCTCAATCTCGTTTTCCGCCTCCTCTACCTGTCTCTCCAGTTTGCGTATACGACGGTTAAGTTCTTTCTGCTCTTGATAGGAGAGTTTCGTTTCTGTTACATTGCCGGTTGCTGCTTCACCTTTGCCCGACTTCTCCTCTTTCAGGGAAGACGATGCCGATTGAATTGTGGGCGACTTCGACAGTTCCAACTGTTGCAAGTTATCCAGTTTTTTCATCGACAGGTAGTCACGAATACCACCAATGTGTTCCCGTACCTTTCCGCCTCCAAATTCATACACTTTCTCCACCAGTTCGTCGAGGAAATCCCGATCGTGAGAGACAATGATCGCTGTGCCGTCAAACTCCTTGATCGCCTTCTTCAGTACATCCTTCGATGCCAGGTCGAGGTGGTTGGTAGGCTCATCCAATATCAGCAGATTCACTGGTTCAAGCAACAAACGTATCATGGCCAAACGACTCCGTTCACCTCCCGAAAGCACCTTCACTTTTTTGTCAGAAGCCTCACCTCCAAACATGAAAGCGCCCAATATATCGCGTATTTTAGTACGGATATCACCGACGGCTACCTCATCTATAGTCTCGAATACCGACAAGTTTTCGTCGAGTAGCTGTGCTTGGTTCTGTGCAAAGTATCCAATCTTCACGTTGTGACCCAGTGTGAGATTCCCTTGATAATCAATCTCCTGCATGATGCACTTCACCAGAGTCGATTTCCCTTCACCGTTCTTACCCACAAATGCAACTTTCTCACCCCTTTCAATGGTAAACGTTACATCGCTAAACACCAGATGGTCGCCATATCTCTTCTGCAAATCCTCCACAATAACCGGGTAAGAGCCCGAGCGAGGTGCCGGTGGAAACTTCAAGTTGAGGCGAGAGTTATCTACCTCATCCACCTCAATGCGCTCTAGCTTCTCCAGCTGTTTAATGCGCGACTGCACCTGGTTCGACTTGGTCGGCTTGTATCGAAAGCGTTCAATGAAATCTTCAGTATCCTTTATCTGTTTCTGCTGATTCTCGAAGGCTCTGAGCTGCTGTTCACGTCGCTCCTGCCGCAGAGTCACGTATTTAGAATAATTTACCTTATAGTCATGTATGTTGCCCAGCATAATCTCGATGGTGCGGTTGGTCACTGCATCAAGAAAAGCACGGTCGTGCGATACCAGCATCACCGCATTGGCATGTGTAGCCAGGAAGTTTTCCAACCATTGGATCGACTCAATATCGAGATGGTTGGTCGGCTCATCCAATAACAGCACATCCGGTGCTTGTAATAGAATCTTTGCCAACTCAATACGCATGCGCCACCCCCCGCTGAACTCACGAGTAGGACGGTCGAAGTCGCTCCGCAGGAAACCCAAGCCCATCAGGGTTTTTTCAACTTCCGACTCGAAGTTATGGATACCCGACATCTGCAAGAGCTCCTGCAAATCCGTTGCGCGTTGAATAATAGCATGATAAGCATCCGAATCATAATCTGTTCGTTCAGCCATTTCCTGGTGCAACCTCTCCAGCTCTGCCTCCATCTTTTTCAGATTTGCAAAAGCCATCGAAGCCTCCTCCTTCACTGTTCTACTGTCGCTTAGCTTCATTTGCTGTGGCAGATACCCAATTGATATCTCCCTAGGATAAGAGATGTTGCCCAGTGTAGGTTGCTGCAACCCTGCCATAATCTTGAGGAGAGTAGATTTGCCCGCCCCATTTTTACCAACCAGAGCTACCCGTTCATTTTTATTCAGTACGAACGATATCCGGTCGAGTAGGGTGAACCCCCCGAATTCGACGGTGATATTTTCGATTGAAACCATTTCTTTCTTTGTTTGTGCATGCAAAGGAAATGCTTTTTAGGCTACTATGAAAATTTATTGATACGTGATAATTGGAAAATTTTGCATACCTTTGTCTCCGGTAACATTTTGTGTTGGTTCATACTCTATAGGTTTTTCCCCCACCATTTGTTAAAATAACACCGTTTTAAGCAAATAGAAGGCATGCTGTATCATGCTGCCAGTGCGGGAAAACGGAAATCAACAACCGCTGTCCCATTATGGTGCAGCATAACTTTACTAAATGACATTTAAAGAATTAACATTGATCGAGCCCATTCTAAAAGCGCTCGACGAAAAAGGATACACAATACCTACCCCCATTCAAGAACAAGCCATTGTCCCAGCCCTGCAGAACCGCGATATACTGGGATTAGCACAAACAGGCACCGGCAAGACAGCCGCCTTTGCACTTCCCATCATTCAACAACTCTATCTCAATAAAAGCCATGGTAAACGGAGAGAGATCAAAGCATTGATTCTTACCCCTACTCGTGAGCTGGCTATCCAGATAGACGACAGCTTGCGTGAGTATACAACCTACACCGGTCTTCGCCACTGTGTGATTTATGGAGGAGTGAAGCAGCATGCTCAGGTTGGCGCACTCAAGCAGGGTGTCGATATCCTTGTCGCCACACCGGGGCGATTGCTCGACCTCATCAGTCAACGCTACATCAGCCTTCAGTCCATTCGACACTTTGTGTTAGACGAAGCCGACAGAATGCTCGACATGGGATTCATCCACGACATTAAGCGACTGCTGCCGCTACTTCCACAAGAGAAGCAAACACTTTTCTTTTCGGCTACCATGCCCAACTCCATTGCATCCCTTTCACGCACAATCCTTCGCAACCCTGTACGGGTTGAGGTTACCCCCGTCTCTTCTGTGGTAGACACCATCGAACAATATATTTACTACGTAGAGAAACAGGAGAAGAAAGATTTGCTCATCGACCTTCTGAAGAAAGATAAGCGCAAGTCGGTTCTCGTTTTCTCCCGCACAAAACATGGTGCCGATAAAATTGCCCGGGTACTCACAAAGGCGGGTATCGGCAGCGAGGCCATCCATGGTAACAAGTCGCAGAATGCACGTCAGCGAGCGCTAACGAACTTTAAGTCGCATAATACAATGGTACTTATTGCCACAGATATTGCGGCGCGAGGCATTGATATCGATCAGCTCGATATGGTAATAAATTACGATTTGCCCGATGTGGCAGAGACCTATGTACACCGTATTGGTCGCACCGGACGTGCCGGCAACAGTGGCATGGCACTCACTTTTTGTGCCACCGATGAGCAGCCCATGCTGAAGGACATTCAGAAGCTCACAGGAAGAGTGCTGAAGACAGCAGTCGAGTTTTGAGTACTGCGAGATTCTGAAGACTGTACAAGGGTTTTAAAACTACAAGATTCTGAAGACTGCGGTCAGGTTTTACCTTTTTAAATAGACGAGATCAGCGGTTACGATATCAGTTGTAGCGAACTAAACTCAAACCTTTGTGCTTGGTGTTTCCCTTTTAGGAGCCTGTTTTTTGGCTTTCAGGCGTATAGTTAAATCTATTTATATCAATATTGACTTGATAATCAATATTTTTTATGTAACTTTATACCCTTGAACAGTTCACCTGCAGTATCCTTCTGTACACGACCCACACTGAGCCAGTACACGACCCGCATTGAACCCGTAAAGAAATCGCATTGAACCCGTAAAGAAATCGCATTGAATATAAATTGAGTCTGTATATTACCAGCATTGAAGTATAGATCGTTTACGATCAGATTATATAATACAATTTTAAAACTATTCGTATATAAATGGCAAAACCAAGTTCATTCCTCAAGAAAGAGATCGAAAAAAACAAACAACAAAAGAAAAAAGAAAAACAACAGCGCAAAGAAGAGCGAAAACAACAGGGTACCAGCTCCTTTGAAGATATGATTGCGTATGTCGATGCCAATGGTGTGATCGTAAGTGAACCCCCTGTTCTAGCTCCTCACGATGAGATTGCTATCGAAGACATTGAAATATCTGTACCTCGCAAGGAGGAGACCGAAGAAGTGGGAGAACCTACAGGGCGTGTCGATTTTTACGATGAAGGACGAGGTTATGGTTTTATTAAAGAACAAAACAGCGTAAATAAATACTTTTTTCACAAGAGTAATGCCGAGGCAGGTATACTAGAGGGAGATAAGGTTACCTACCGACTCGAACGCGGTCCCAAAGGAATGAATGCAGTGGATGTAAAGCTCGTTCACTAACCAAAAAATGAAACTCCGGTAATACCGGAGTTTTTCTTTTATAGACCTTTATTAATCATTCATTCAATTATAATTAACATTCATACACTCATTTCGTCTGATGCCCCACAATAGCTAACACCTCGTTGAGCGTAACACATTGTTGCTCGCCAGTTACCATGTTTTTAAGAGTCATGTTACCCTCCTTCATTTCGTTTTCGCCCACTAGAGCTACAAAGGGGATGTGGTTGCTATCGGCATAAGAGAGTTGCTTTTTCATTTTGGCAGCCTCAGGATAGAGTTCACAACTGATGCCCGCACGTCGCAATTGCATGATCACCGGAAGCAGGTAATCCGCTTCTTTCTCCCCGAAATTTACAAAAAGTAGATCGCTCGCCCGTGTGAAGTCGCCCGGGAAACGATTCAACTGATTCAGTACATCATATATACGGTCGGCCCCAAAAGAGATGCCCACACCCGACACACCCGACAAACCAAATATACCAGTCAGGTTATCATACCTTCCACCGCCGGTGATGCTGCCAATCTCCACTTCCAACGCCTTCACCTCGATGATGGCACCAGTGTAGTAATTAAGTCCACGCGCCAAAGTCAGGTCGAGTGTCACCTCATTTTTGAGTGTCAGCTTACCGGCTTTCTCAAAGATGAATGACATCTCATCAATCCCTTTTAGACCCGTTTCAGATTCGGCCAGCACCTCACGCAGTTTGGCAAGTTTCTCTTCTGTCGTACCGCTTAGTAGCAAAATAGGCTGCAGTTTATCAAGAGACTCTTTGCTTATCCCTTTGGCTATCAACTCCTCGTTCACCTTCTCCAGTCCAATCTTGTCCAGCTTGTCTATAGCCACGGTGATGTCGGTTATCTTATCCGCTTCACCAATGATCTCCGCAATTCCCGCGAGTATTTTGCGGTTATTCAGCTTCATCTGTACACAGATGTCAAGGCGGGTAAACACCTCATCCATAATCTGTATCAGCTCCACCTCATTCAGCAACGAGTCGGAACCAACAATATCGGCATCGCACTGAAAGAACTCTCTATAGCGACCCTTCTGCGGTCGGTCGGCGCGCCACACCGGTTGAATCTGGAAGCGTTTAAATGGGAATGTAATTTCATTGCGGTGCATCACCACATAGCGTGCAAACGGCACGGTAAGGTCGTATCGTAACCCCTTCTCCGATATTTTGTTGGCTGTCTTCACCGCGTTTCCTTCGGTTAGGTCATCATGACTCATTGCAGAGAGAAAGTCTCCCGAATTTAGGATCTTGAACAACAGCTTATCGCCTTCTTCGCCATATTTCCCCATCAATGTCGACAAATTTTCCATTGCCGGTGTCTCAATTTGGCGGAATCCATAGAGTCGGTATACCTCTCTGATAGTGTCAAATATATAGTTTCGGCGTGCCATCTCCTCAGGAGAGAAGTCGCGCGTACCTTTTGGAATAGAGGGTTTCTGCATCGTACTATTTTTTAATTGGGCCGCAAAGTTAATAAAAAAATGCGACTCATTACTTACAACAGATTACTTGCCAGTTCAGAAAGCTCGCTTCGTTCACCTTTCACCAAGTTCACATGTGCAAAGATTTTCTGTCCCTTCATCTTGTCAATCATGTAAGCCAGTCCACTCGATTGTGTATCGAGGTAGGGTTGGTCAATCTGTTGCAAATCGCCCGTAAATACCATCTTCGTACCTTCTGCAGCACGAGTAATAATTGTTTTTATTTCGTGAGGAGTAAGGTTCTGTGCCTCGTCGATAATACAGAACGTACCGGATAGACTTCGTCCACGAATGAATGCCAACGCTTCAATCACAAGCAATCCCCCTTTCTGCATCTCATCTATTGTCCGTAGTTCAGAGCTGTTTTGCCCCAGCTGTTGCTTAATCACATTTAGGTTGTCAAACAGGGGCTGCATGTAGGGTGCCACCTTTTGCTTCTCGTCACCCGGAAGAAATCCCAGATCCTTATTCGAAAGGGAGACAATAGGTCTTGCCAGTAGAATCTGGTTGTAAGTTTTGTTTTGCTTGAGAGCCGATGCCAGAGCCAGTAGCGTTTTTCCCGTA
Source organism: Proteiniphilum sp. UBA1403 (assembly GCA_002305715.1). Lineage (GTDB taxonomy): Bacteria > Bacteroidota > Bacteroidia > Bacteroidales > Dysgonomonadaceae > Proteiniphilum. Next base: position 11,138 of record DBQD01000008.1, read on the forward strand.
CCAGCCTTACCGGTTAAGCCCACCAGTTTTACATCCGGGTCGTTCAACACCTCAAACGCAAAAGCCTGTTCAGCATTACGTGGTTGTATTCCAAAATTATTCTCTTTCTCTACCTTTTTCACCGTCTGGGTGAATGGGTTGTAGCGTGCCAATACGCTGTTTCGCTCGCTCTTCATGATGAAGCACTGGTTCGGATCAGGCTGTATTTCAAAGGAGAACTCCTCCACATCCACACCATTTGGCTGTACATATATCTTGTCAATGAGATCAGGGTTTACACCCTCAATCACCATCTCTCCGCGGTCAAATACATCAACGTCGGTTACCTTATCATTGATATAGTCTTCTGCCAACATACCCAAAGATCGCGCTTTCATGCGCAGGTTGATATCTTTTGAAACCAGTATGGTCTTCATCTCCGGATGCTTCGCTTCCACGTCAGCTACCACAGCAAGAATGCGGTTGTCGGGTATCTTATCCGGAAAAGCCTCATTTATTCGTTTATTATCGCGTGAAGCGTTCACTATATAGAGCTTTCCACCACCCATACCTAGGTCGGCACCTTTGGTAAAGAGGTCATCATCCGTAATCAGGTCCAATGTCCGCACAAAGGCACGAGCGTTGAAGTTAATCTGATCGTTTCCTTTTTTAAACTTATCCAATTCCTCGAGCACTACAAAAGGTATGTAGATGTCGTTCTCCTCAAAGTTCTCCAAGCAGTTAAAATCGTGTAAAATTACATTTGTATCGAGAATGAAGTTTTTCTTGGCTCCCGCAGCCGTACTTTTCCGGCGTTTACCTGTTTCAGTTGTTTTACTCTTCGTTGATGAAGTGCCCATAGCGGTTTTCTCATTGGATTTGTCAGATGTTGTTATCATATTGCAAAATTTAAGATGCTTTTTCTATATCTTTGCGCCTTGTACTTACAAATATATAGAAAATTATATGAAGAAAATTCTGATAACCCTTTTTTCTGCGATAATGATGATGACAACCATCCAGGCGGAAGAAAATCCATTCTTCCTTCCATTTAAAGGACCACATGGTACCGCACCCTTTCAAGAGATAAAGATATCACATTACGAGCCTGCCTTTGAGAAGGCAATGGCAGAACACCGTGCCGAGATCGACCAGATTACGACCAACCCCGAAGAACCCACATTTGCCAACACAATAGAGGCGCTGGAGTATTCTGGAGCCATGTTCAACCGTGTGGGCGGAGTGTTTTTCAATCTGCTCAGCGCTGAAAGCAACGACGAGATGATGGAAATCTCTCAGAGAATCACACCCGCACTTTCAGAGCATAGCAATAATATCAATCTCAACGAAGCACTATTCAGTCGCGTGAAGGCTGTATACGATACACGCTACAACTCCGGTCTCACCTATGAGCAGATCCGTCTTGTTGAAAAATACTACGAAGGATTTGAGAACAGCGGAGCAACGCTTTCTGCCGAAGGCAAGGAGCAATATCGTGCCCTCTCAATGGAATTGAGCAAGGCAACACTCGACTATAGCCAGAACACCCTTCGTGAGACGAACGCTTTTGAGATGTTGCTCACCAACGAGGCCGACTTGGCCGGACTTCCTGCATCTGTTGTTGAATCAGCCGCAGCGCGGGCAAAAGCAAAAGGCAAGAAGGGATGGCTCATCGACCTCTCTGCCCCTAGTTACACCGGTTTTATGAAATATTCTACACGTCGCGACTTGCGTGAGAAGCTTTACAAGGCCTACAACACCAAAGGTGTGAATGGTAACGAGTACGACAACCAGGACCTTGTGCGCAAGATTGTGTCACTGCGTTTGCAGATAGCCAAACTGTTGGGTTATGAAAGTTACGCTCAGTATGCGCTAAAGAACCGTATGGCAAAAAATGCCGAAGGAGTGTATGGCCTTCTCGATGGCTTGGCGAATGCCTTTGGTGATGTTGCTCGCAACGAAGTAAAAGCAGTAGCAGCATATGCTTCGAAGATGGAGGGTAAGCCTGTTGATTTGCAACCCTGGGACTGGAGCTTCTATGCAGACAAACTGAAAGATGAGGAGTATGGCATTAACGACGAGATGACTCGCCCCTATTTTGAATTAGAAAATGTAAAGAAGGGGGTATTCGGATTGGCAACTACCCTCTATGGATTGCAGTTTGTGCCCAACCCCGAAATTCAGGTATACCATCCCGAAGTGGAAGCATTTGATGTACTCGATGAAAATGGGAACTTCTTATCTGTTTTGTATACCGACTTTCATCCACGCGATGGCAAACGCTCTGGCGCTTGGATGTCTTCTTTCAAGGATCAATATATTAAAGATGGTGTGGACAGCCGTCCGCATATCACCATCGTGATGAACTTCACCCGTCCAACCGAAAACAAACCCGCGTTGCTAACGTTCGATGAGGTAGAAACATTCCTTCACGAGTTTGGACATGCTCTGCATGGTATGTTGGCACGCAGTACTTACGAATCACTCTCCGGTACTTCTGTATACCGCGACTTTGTAGAGCTTCCTTCACAAATCATGGAGAACTGGCTCACCGAAAAGGAATACCTCGATGGCTTTGCATTCCATTATGAAACAGGCGAGAAGATGCCCGAAGAGCTGCTACAGCAGATCATCAAAGCTTCAAACTACAACGTGGGATACGCCACACTTCGACAGCTTTCCTTTGGTTATCTCGATATGAAGTGGCATACGCTCACAGAGCCCTATACAGGCGATGTAATCAGCTTCGAACAGGAAGCCATGTCGCGCGTACAACTATTGCCTTTGGTGCCCGGTACTTGCCTTTCAACCTCTTTCAGTCACATCTTCTCAGGAGGATATGCAGCCGGTTATTACAGCTACAAGTGGGCCGAAGTGATGGATGCTGATGCCTTCTCATTGTTCAAAGAGAAGGGGATCTTCGATAAGGCAACCGCCGATTCTTTCCGTCGCAATATCCTCGAGAGAGGGAATACCGAAGAGCCAACCGACCTTTATAAACGATTCCGAGGTCGCGAAGCAACGGTCGATGCACTGCTTAAGAGAAGCGGAGTAAATTAACTGTATTGCATTTGACTTAAGTGTGCCATATGGCCTGTATGTGCCATATGGCCATTTTTGTGTTATTCTGCCAGTAAGTCAATAAGATGCGGTAAATTGCGCCAATATGGCAAAGTCGGTTTATTTTTTTAAATTTTCCCCTAAAATATTTTGTCACAATTATTTTATGACTATCTTTGTCGCGCATAAGTATTTTTTAGTAGGCCGTTATTTAGTCACTTCACACACGTCAAGTTATTGCCTAACTCCACTTTCTAAGAGCTTCTGCAAATTTTAATTATTTTATTATTTTATTTATTTTTTACATGAACATTTTCGTAGCTGGCTTAAGTTATCAGATTACTGATGCCGATTTAAAAGAACTTTTTGAGGAGTATGGTGAAGTATCCTCAGCCAAAATTATTACCGACCGTGAAACACGCCGTTCTAAAGGTTATGGTTTCGTAGAAATGTCCAACGAAAACGAAGGACAACATGCTATTGAAGAATTGAACGATGCAGAATACGACGGACGTACACTCTCCGTTTCTGTAGCTCGTCCTCGCGCTGAAGGCGAACGTGCACCCCGCAGAGACAACAACCGCGGTGGTTACGGAAACCGTGATAGAAATCGTTATTAATCTGCATAGATTAAAAAACAAAAAAAACTGCATCCTTAGGGTGCAGTTTTTTTTTGCCCTCACTTTTTGGTCCACCTTTTATTGCTACCTTTGCGAGATCAAATCCAAACAATTATGCCCGTCATCCTTTCAATCGAAACATCCACGTCTGTATGTTCCTGTGCTTTGTCGCGCGACGGCGTTCTTCTCGCCACTCGTGAAAACTTCCAGGGTCAGTCACATGCATCCCTGTTAGGTCGCTTTGTGCATGAGATCATGAACTTTGTCCGCGAACAGCATCTCACAATCGATGCGATTGCAGTGAGTAGCGGTCCCGGTTCCTACACCGGACTACGTATTGGTGTTTCGGAAGCCAAAGGGCTTAGTTATGGACTTGGAGTACCACTTATTGCCTTGCCCACACCACGCATCATGGCTTCCATGATGCAGGAAAAGGTTGACGCCGATACACTCCTTGCCCCTTTAATCGATGCCCGACGTATGGAGGTTTACGCTACCTTTTACAATCAAAACCTCGAAACTATTCGCGCCACAGCTGCCGATATTGTGAATGAGGAGAGCTATGCCGATATTCTTGCAACAAACAAGGTCCTCTTCTTTGGCAATGGAGCTGAGAAATGCAAAGTCGCCCTCAAGCATCCACATGCGCAATTTATCGATCATGTACATCCACTCGCTTCAGGCATGATCTCACTGGCCGAGCAGGCATTTGCAGCCGGTGATTTTGTCGATACAGCTTACTTCGAACCGTTCTATCTGAAGGAGTTTGTCGCTACGGTACCCCGCAATAAGGTGTTCTGACACCTATCATTCTTTTCAGTCATTATGGAGCAAGTCTATGTTTGCTCCATCCTTCCTCAGTCTTGTAGTAGACAATTCTGTCGTGCAATCTGTTTGCACGTCCTTGCCAAAACTCAATCACCTCCGGTCTAATCAGATAGCCACCCCAATGCGGCGGTCTCGTCACCTCATTCCCGGCAAACCGATGGGTCATCTCCAGTTGCAGTTGTTCAATCTCAGCGCGGTCCCTAACAATCCTACTTTGGGGCGATGCCCATGCCCCAATCTGTGCATTCTGAGGGCGCTCTTTGAAGTAGGCATCCGATGCCTCGGGCGACAGCTTCTCCACCCGTCCTTCCACCCGCACCTGCCGTGCCATGTCGTGCCAGTCGAACACCACCGCCGCAAAAGGATTGGCAGAAAGCTCCATTCCTTTACGACTTTGGTAATTCGTGAAAAAGACAAACCCTTCGAGCTCCACTTCCTTCAAGAGTACCACCCGTACAGAGGGCTTCCCGTCGGGTGTGGCAGTGGCTACCGTCATTGCATTGGGCTCCTTCAAACCAAAGGCAATTGCATCGTACATCCACTCGGTGAACGTTTCCAGTGGATCCGCCGCCATTTGTTGCTCATCTAGCGGATCCGATTCATACTCTTGTCTCATTTTGCTTAAATCATCCATCTTTTTTCATTATTCCGTGCTACCCTTATAACGGATAAGAACAGATTTCTTCCGACAGTTAACTGTTAATAATATTAAAATCAAGACGCTCAATTTGGAAGAGGAATATCGGAACAATAAAATAACCAAATAGATTTCAGCAAAAACAGCAAAAAAAAAATTATCTTCGTGCATTCAATTCTTCCTCTCTATCAGGGCGAAGAATTAATCCATTCCTACAACATGATTAAAGCAGAAAATATCCAAAAGAGCTTCGGGTCACTTCAGGTACTAAAAGGAATCGACCTCGAAGTAAAAGAGGGAGAAATAGTCTCAATCGTTGGACCGAGTGGTGCCGGTAAAACCACGCTTCTCCTTATAATGGGCACCCTCGAGAAATCCGATGCAGGCACAATAACGATCGCCGGACAGGAGTTACAAAAGCTAAAAGAAAAGAAGTTGAGCGATTTCCGAAACAAGCACCTTGGTTTTGTCTTTCAGTTTCATCAACTGCTGCCGGAATTCACCGCACTCGAGAATGTGATGATTCCAGCACTTATTGGCAACGTAAAGCACAATCAAGCAGAGAAAAAGGCACGTGAGCTACTGGACTTGATGGGTCTCTCGGGACGAATAGACCACAAGCCCAACGAGCTCTCCGGTGGAGAAAAGCAGCGCGTGGCAGTAGCCAGGGCACTAATCAACGACCCTCTTGTAGTATTTGCAGATGAACCCTCCGGTAGTCTTGATACAGGTAACAAAGAGGAGTTACACAAGCTTTTCTTCGATCTGCGCGATAGACTCAACCAGACCTTTGTTATCGTTACACACGATGAGCAACTGGCAACCCTAACCGACCGTACCATCTACATGAAAGATGGTTTGGTAGTGTGATGATTAGAAATAACATGCGAAAATTACAATAAAATGAGTAGAAAAGTAATTTATATGTCAATTTTACTTGGCGGGCTTTTAGCCTGCAATCCTTCCACAGAAGGAACCAACAAGTCGAGAGGAAATGAAGCATCCGAGATAATCGGTAAAGTTGAGGCAACCATAGCCAAAGATATTATGACTCCCGAGGTCCTTTACAGCTTCGGCAGAGTAGGGGGTCCTATACTCTCCCCCGATGGGAGTCGGCTCGTCTATCCGGTCACCTATGTGAGTATCGATCAGAATAAAACAAACGCCGAGCTCTTCGTCATGAAGAGCGATGGATCCGAGAAGAAGCAACTCACCATAACCAACACGCAGGAGAGTAACCCGCAGTGGATCGATGGCGGAAAGAAGATTGCCTTCCTGAGCAATGAAACGGGAACTTCCCAAATATGGAGCATCAACCCCGATGGCGGAGGCATGAAGCAACTATCCCGTTTTGGAGAAGATATCGAAGGATTTGCATTCTCCCCCGATGGCACAAAGGTGCTTTTCATCAAGCAAGTGAAGACAACACAGACTGCCGCCGACCGTTATCCCGATCTCCCCGCTGCTACAGGTCGTGTAGTAGACGACCTCATGTACAAGCACTGGGATCACTGGGTAGCAAGTGTACCCCATCCTTTTGTGGCCGATCTGGTCGGCAACAAGCTCGAGAACGTAAAAGATTTGCTCGAGGGTGAACCTTTTGAAGCTCCCATGGCCCCATTTGGAGGCATGGAACAACTCGCCTGGAGCCCCGATAGTAAAACTATAGCCTACACCTCACGCAAAAAAACCGGCAAAGAATATAGTCTCTCCACCAACTCCGATATCTTCCTTTACGATGTTGCCAGTGGTCAAGCACGTAACATCACCGAAGGAATGGAAGGTTACGATACCAACCCCCAGTTCTCACCCGACGGCACAAAGATAGCATGGCTCAGTATGGAGCGCGATGGCTATGAGTCCGACAAGAACCGCCTCTTTGTCATGGATCTCACCACAGGAGAGAAAACCTACCTCACCCAAGATTTCGATTACAATACCGATGCCTTTAGTTGGGAAAACAACAACACACTCTACATCGTCACACCTGTACAGGGAACCACCCAGCTCTATAAGGTAGAACTCAATACCCTCGCAATTACACCAATCACGAAGGGGTACCACGACTATACCTCAGTAGCTGTGGCTAACGGAAAACTGATAGCCGGTCGCCAATCCCTCTCACAGCCAACAGAACTCTATTCGGTGGATATTGCTACAGGTGAAGCCACCAATATCTCGCAAGAGAATACAGAGATCTTAGCAAATCTCACCATGGGTAGGGTAGAAGAGCGATGGATTGAAACCACTGACGGCAAGCAAATGCTCACTTGGGTAGTCTATCCACCTCACTTCGATCCTTCAAAGAAGTATCCCGCCTTGCTATATTGTCAGGGCGGACCCCAAAGCATGGTAAGTCAATTCTGGTCTTATCGTTGGAACCTGCAGATGATGGCGGCTAACGGTTACATCGTTGTTGCTCCCAATCGTCGTGGGCTCCCCGGTTTCGGGCAAGAGTGGCTTGAGCAGATCAGTGGCGATTACGGCGGACAGAATATGAAAGATTATCTCGCTGCGATAGATGCTTTGGCCAAAGAATCCTTTATCGATGAAACCCGTCTCGGATGCACCGGCGCCAGCTATGGCGGCTTCTCGGTCTACTGGCTCGCAGGCAATCACAACGGTCGATTCAAAGCATTCCTGTCGCATGCAGGTATCTTCAACCTCGAAGCACAATATCTCGAGACGGAAGAGATGTGGTTTGCCAATTGGGATTTGGGCGGACCATATTGGGACACCTCAAATGCCACTGCACAGCGCACCTATGCCAACTCACCCCATCGTTTCGTAGAAAAGTGGGATACCCCCATCATGATTACCCATGGTGAACTCGACTACCGAATTCTCGCTTCACAAGGAATGATGGCCTTCAATGCAGCCCAACTTCGCGGTATCCCTTCACGTATGCTCATTTTCCCCAACGAAAATCACTGGATATCAAAACCTCAGAACGGTGTTCTCTTCCAAAGAGAGTTCTTCCGATGGTTCAACCAGTGGCTTAAACCTGGCCAATCCGCTGCAGCAACAGAATAAAATTGAGAAATAGCGAAAAATATTTTTAAAAAATGGCGTGCAAATGTTTGGTAGTTCAAAAAAAACGCTTACCTTTGCACTCGCTATCGGAAATGATACACGGAGTAGCGACTCCGAAGAAAAAACAAAGAAGATAGCGATGACCAAACGGTGTGGTAGTTCAGCTGGTTAGAATACCTGCCTGTCACGCAGGGGGTCGCGGGTTCGAGTCCCGTCCATACCGC
>DBQD01000026.1 GCA_002305715.1 Proteiniphilum sp. UBA1403
ATCTTTTGAGACAGCCCCTTTTTTCTTTTTAAACTCTTATTTTCTTGCATCTTTCCAACTACCCTTTATAAACACAGGAGGTGCCAGTGGTTCATAGCTATCTGCCTTTGGTACACTGGCTGCTTTAGTTGAAATCGGCACAAGATTGGGGGCATCAAATTTGGCGAACTCCTCAAAAGTGGCTTCCCTGTTTTCAGAGAGACGAATAATTCGTTTGTAGATTGCAAACCTTGAAGGTGCGTTGAAACCTCCGGTATTCATATGCATTATACTATTATATGTTGGTCTCCATGCTCCGGAAGAATAGGTCAGTGCTCCTTCATAGATTCCCACGGCATCCTTATATCGCACATCATTCAACATGAACGACCATTGTATCTTGGCTGGATCCGAAGTAATATCCACATTAGCCCCCCAACCCAGATTGTCTCTCTTATGCATGAATTCATTTTTCTCGCTTACAGGTATTGCCCCTGAATAAGCATATTCATCCAGTAGTTTCCCAAAACCATGACCACCGCTTTCATGTCTGATCAATTTCACGAATTCCGATTCTGAATAGCCGGTAATTGCACAATATCCAATAGCAGCGTTGTCTTCATACATATAACATGTACCTGAGTAATTTGGCGAGTTTACTATAACAGTAATTAAAGTTTTTGTCATATCAACACCCGAAACTTTCTGGGCATATTCAAATACAGCATCATCATCGCCACCTACTCGCGTCCCACTACCAAAATATGTACTAAAGACTGTTTCAGAGTCATCTGCGATCTCCTTATTCTTTGATACTGCAGCAACGGAATAGACATCAAAACGATTACGTAAAGAAGTATAGGGCTCTTCACTAAAGAAAGCCTCTATAGCCTGATTCACTCTCATTTCAAACGTGCCGTCCGCATGATCCTTGTCGGTAAATGCATCACCGGTGAATATGAGTTTTATGCCGTCCCCTACCGTGTGTGTCTGGATTTTCTTTACTGTTCCGTCAACAGAATAGTCAGTTGAAGCATAGTAGTTGTGTACTGAACCTTCGCCCAGCCTATCTGCAAGGAAAGCTTCTAAATCATCGCGACTCTGTGCGAAAGCATATGTTGAGAATACAATATTCCCGCTTTGATCAACGACATGGATTGTTGGAGAACCTCCCTCTTTCATCATTGAATAATATGCATCATGATACTTTCCGGTGAGGTATATTGTTCTCCACGGCATACCTAAATTATCTGCAACCACCCTTAGTTTCTGATCGGTCATCCCCATCTCTATATAATTCATCTCTTCAATTGAATATCCAATTACATCAAGTCCTTTAGATTTATATTGATTATAGAGAGAAATGAGTTTCGGATGAAAAGCTGAAGCAACTGGACACCATGACTGCCAAGAATATAATACAGTGTATTTGTTCGACGTATATTCTTGCCCAAGATTAAGTGTTAATCCTGCCACATCATTGAAAGTAAAATCGGGTGCCGGATAATAAGAAAGGTTAGAAAGATCAAAATGGTTAAAGGCTATGATGTTTCCCCAGAACTTTTTCCATATATTAGGATTATTAAGAATAGATAGTGGAATAGTACCTGAGAGGTCGTTTGCGGCAATGCTGAATATTTCAAGATTATTCAGAGATCCAAGTTCATCAGGTATTGATCCCGAGAATGAATTATTATATAGCGCCACCTGTGTAAGATTCATTTGTCCCAGGGTTCTTGGTAACGCCCCATTGAAGTTATTGTAAGTTAGATAAAGTCCTTTCAGTTTAGACATTTGCACAATCTTGGGTGACAACTCGCCGGAAAGGTTGTTTACGCCTAAATCTAGATAATTCAATTCCGAAAGTGAAAACAACTCTTCCGGGATTCCTCCTGTCAGTTCGTTTCCATATAAATTAAGATACTCTAATTCTTTCAGGTTTCCAATTTCAGGAGGAATAACTCCGCTGATACCATAGTTCCAACCTAATGAAAGATACTCCAATTTCGATAAATCTCCAATTTCAGGAGGCAAAGCGCCGGAGAGATTATTTTCGGGCAGATCTAATTTGACGACAAACCCATATTCATTGACGTTTACTCCATACCATTCGTTAAATGGTTTGTCAGATCCCCAGTTGTCATTTCTAACCCATTGATTTCCATTTAATGAACGGAACAATGCTAAAAGAGAAGCTCTCTCTTTTTGATACATATTTTTTATCTCATCGCTTATATCCTGAGTAACGGTTATGAAACTCTCCTTACCGGCCCCTGTAATTTTTATCTGACCTACTCTTCCAACATAATCCTCGTTTTCAGCAATCTGGAGTATTATATTGTAGTCATCCAAACCTCTTGTTTGGCTTTCAGATATTGTTATCCAGTCCTTTGCTCCCTCCATAACAATACAATCGTATTGTATATTGGTAGAGACAGGAATCCTTAACTCACCACCCTCACTTCCTATTTCAAATTCTTTCTGCGTCACAATAAGTTCATCGTTCTGGCTCTGAACAATAGTGATTGTGGATGTCTGATTTTCATAGGCAATGGTGACTGTACCTGTTCTCGAATCATAAGTTTCATTCTTTGACGCTGATAGAATAATATTATAATCAGCCAATGATTTTAACTGAGTGACAGATAGCCATGATTTTGCATTTTCAGAAACAGTGCAGGTATAAGTTACATTTGCTTTAACCGGTATTGTGACATTGCCGCCATCTTTTCCGACGGAGAGATTGGTCTGTATGATTTCAAAACCTCTCTTTTCAGCCTGTTGAACAGTCAATGCCTGTGTCGCCTCACCTGCTGAAATTGTAATAGTAGCGGTTCTTGGTTTATAATTGGCATTCTCTCCGGCAGATATCTTTAGTCTGATGTTCTCTCCGGCACCGCCGGTTGAGGGCGAAACAGTCAACCAGGATTCTGACGATCTTGCAGTCCAACTGTAATTTGTACTAAATACAAATTCTGAAGAAGAAGAACCAGGCTCAAACGGGATGGATGTGGTTGATCCCAAAGTAATATATGGGTCTTTAATGATTGGATCTTTAGTACATGAGATAATGTTTAGAAATACAAAAAAGACAATAGACAATTTTGGAATTAGCCGTTTCATGATAATTTTAAATTAAAAAGTAATAGTCTACAAAAATAATGAAGGAGCGTAAATACCGGACTGTCAATAAAACAAGAAACAGGTCAAATTGACAAAAATAACTGAATTTTAGTATAAAATCTCTTCGAGTGTCTGTTTTTCTTTGGTCACGAGTAATTCACACGCACTCCACACGGAAACTATTTACATAATCATGAAATGTAGTATTAAAATGTTTATCCAGATAATCGGAAAGATATGTCCTGGTTGTGGTGATGGCTGAGAACTTTAGCCGCCATTACACCAACCCTTGCCGGCGGTTCGTTGTTCTTTCGTTTGTCGGTGCATAATAAAGAATGACTGCACCATCGCTAAACGTTTTGTAAAAAGTTTTTAATAGGTTTCATATCAATATTTTAACGTTATATCTTCCAACACATATTTATTGTATTTTAAGAATATTTACGTAGCTTTACAGTATGGAAGTTAAACAACTACGCAACCGGATTTTGCAATTACTCCCTCAGGATCAGGTGTTCACTGATGAGCTTTCGCGTCTTGTCAAAGGAACTGACGCAGGGCTCTACCGGCTTATTCCCAAAGCGGTGGTAAGGGTATATGGCTGAATGGCAAACCAAAGAACATACGCTGCGACAATGGCCCTGAGTTTATCGCCCAAGTGTTCAAAGATTGGTGCAAAGGAAATGAGATAAACATCATCTAAATTCAGCCTGGCAAACCCACTCAGAACGGTTACATTGAACGCTTCAACGGAAGCTACAGAAGGGCTGTACTTGATAGGTATATTTTCCGCAACATATCTGAAGTCAGGGAACTGACCGAAGCTTGGTGGAAAGACTACAACGAAGAACGGCCCCATGAGTCGTTGGACAACATGACGCCCATTG
>DBQD01000067.1 GCA_002305715.1 Proteiniphilum sp. UBA1403
GCTGAAGGAGGTGTCACCATAACTATTCACCAAGAAGAAATAGATGAACAAAAGGCTAACCTGGAAATTAGTATTCGAGACACCGGAATTGGTATTGCTCAAGACCAGATGGAGGATATTTTTCAACCCTTTGTACAACAAAAAGGCCAAACACTAAAGGCTTATGGTGGAACAGGACTGGGACTTACCATTAGTCGCAGGATGGCCGAGGCGATGGGTGGAGAGATAACCGTAAAAAATAATCCGGATAGGGGAAGTACATTTACGATCATTTTTAGTGAAATTGAATTATCAAAAGTTTTGTCCGATAAATATCGAAACGGATTTGTTGATTACGAGGAAATACGGTTTAAAGGAAGCACTATTCTCATTGTGGATGATATTGAAGATAATCGGAAATTGTTGCTAGATGCACTGGAACACACTGGTGCTCGACTTCTAGTGGCTGAAGATGGTTTACAGGCAGTGCAAATAGCCACAAAAGAGATTCCCAACCTGATCTTAATGGACAAACGAATGCCGGTAATGGATGGGATGAAAGCATGTAAACTACTGAAAGAGAATCCAAAAACGAGCAATATCATTTGTATCGGTATGTCGGCAACCTTGCTAATTGGAAAACTTGAATCCGACTCGTTAAAGGTTTTTGATGACAACTTGGTAAAGCCAATCTCTTTTGAAAAGCTTTTTGCGTTACTCAACAAATACCTCGGCAGCTATCATCATACATCAGAATGTGCCAGAATTATGAAAGAAATGACTGAGGAGGTGGATCAGGATTGGTCTGATGAGTTGAAACAATACGCTAATGATGTATTGTTACCAAAATACCATCGCGTTATGAGTACTCAGTTAATGGACGAGATGGAGGAGTTCGGTAAGAAATTAGAAGATGCGGGCCAACAATACGGTAATAACAAACTGATTGAGTTCGGCACCATCATTGAAGAATGCGTGGAACAGTTTGACGTGGAGAGACTTTCTCGTATATTGAAAGATCTTAATCACTATTTTGTCTTTATTGAAAACCACAACTAAAAAAGAGGAGAATGACAACTTCACGGAAAGATAAAAAGAGGATTCTGATTGTTGATGACAACAAGGAAAATATTCGAGTAATCGGAAGTATCCTTCGCGAAAAAGGATACAATACCGGATTTGCATTGGATGGAAAGCAAGCATTGGATATCTTAACCGGAGGTGATGTGCTGTTTGATCTGATCTTGCTCGATGTGAACATGCCCGGGATGAATGGTTTTGATGTTTGTCGTGAAATTCGCCGCATTGAACAGTTCAACGAACTCCCTATCATTTTTCTTACTGCAAATACAGAATCTTTGCAAATTGTAGAGGGATTCAATAGTGGGGGACAGGATTATGTAACAAAACCATTTAATACAGACGAGTTACTGGCTAGAATTGACACACACATTGAACTCAGAGAAAAGCGTACAGCGTTGCAACGGATAAATGAGCTGCTGGAGGAAAAAGTAAAAGAGCGAACCAAAGAGCTGGAGGAATCGAATCGAAAACTTGAGATGGCGTATCAAGAACTTCAACAACTGGATGAATCGAAGGGGGTATTCCTACAATTGATTAGCCACGAAATAAACACGCCCTTGAACGGCGTAATAGGTTTTGCAGATTATCTGAAAGAGCAGCTTGCCTCCTCCGAATATTTCACGTTGATTGATATGTTGAGCGAATCGGCTCACAGATTGAACGATTTTGCCCAATCGAGCCTCATTATCACTCGCATGCGGGCTTTACCGGATGAATATAAGAAAGAGGCAATTGATTTGAATAGATTGGTGAAGGATGTATTGGAGAGCAACAGCGACCGGACAAATAAAAAGGGAATACATGTTTCACTTCAATGGAATACAAACGATTCATTGATCTATGGCAACGCTGAGTTGATATTCATCTGTCTGAACCACATATTCAAGAACGCTTTACAACAAACACCCGATAACGAACATATTGACATTATTTGTCACAACGAGAACAACAAACTAATCCTCTCATTTGTGGATAGTGGACCAGGTTTCTCGGAAAAGATTCTAGATACACTGTTCCAACCCTTTGTAACAGGTGATTCCCACGTTGACAATAATAGAGGACTTGGACTGGCAATTGTGAAAATAATCATGGACTTTCACCATTCTGAAATCCAGATCACCAATAAACCGGAAAGGGGTGCGCATGTGGAAATGCGATTTTCAAAAAAAGAGAACCCGGCTCTGTGAGTGAATATAACCACAAAGCCGGGCAACAGCAATTCAATGAACGGTTTATCTTGACCGGATCTCTCGACGCATAAATGCAAGGTAGGAAAGGATGAAGCAGATTAGGGTAAGACCTATAAGCCCAGTAAGTTGTGGCCAGACCAAGAGTAAGCTCTGCCCCAATGGTAGAGGACCGGGTAAGGCGCCATCCATTTGTTCCATAGTGAGTGGTCCCAGGCTGCGCACCGTTGGCATGAGCAACGTGGAGGTAGCCTGACTAAACAGCTCGTTCGGCATTAATTGCATGATCAGAAATTGAAAGCGTTCGAAGAGATAGATCGACCGTCTCGATGCAAAGGGAGATGGTGCTACCGCATTTATAAGCACGTTGGCAATAAGTGGATAGAAAACCGTAAAAAATAGCCATACAGCAATACCGGAGAGCGCCGAGGTGGCGGGCTGCCGGAAACGCACCGAGAAATAGAGTGAAAGATTGAGCCACAGCGCCACATAAACAATACTCAATAATGTGAAAGATATGATTCGCATGAACTCAGATGGTGTAGGTGGAATACCTAGTACCACAAGGCCGGCGCCAATCACCAAAAAGCTGAGGAAAAAGAATAGCAACGAAATTACCCAGAGAGCTGCTGTGAACTTCGTGTTGATCACATAGTCACGGGGAATAGGTTGTGCTAACAATCTACTGAGTGTACCTCTATTTTGCTCGGTATTGATTGCATCGAACCCAAGACTGATTCCCAACAATGGGCCCAGAAAACCGATGAAAACAAAGTAGGGGGGCAGGCTCCCGTCTGACAGGGTAAAAAGTTTCAGAAAGAAAAACTCTTCATCGACACTACCTGGCTTCACGGCATCGGAAATGCCACTTAGAGCAGTGTAGAGCGAACCCACACAGGTGAGCAATATGATTGCTATAAGGATTACTACCCGCCAACTACGAATATGATCGCTCATTTCTTTCAAGACCATGGAGCGGAAAACCCCCGGTACGGCTCCCGAAGAGCGGAAGGTTGTGAGCTCACGTTTCAGCATGGGTATGAGTCGCCGCAACAGTTCATCCCAGTATGCAGCGTTTAAAAATCTATTTTGTAGCAGCGTGATTTTCATTGCCTGATCCTCCTTCAAAAAAATGGTGATAAATATCTTCAAGACCGTACTCTCTTCCTTCATCAGAGGTGCTATTTGGGAAAAGTTGATTAGCAAGTGAGGTAATATCTCCCTGAGCAAGGAGACGCCCCTTCACAAAGATCCCTACACGGTCGCAGACCTGTTGCACTTGGTGAAGGTGGTGAGAGGAAAAGAGTACCGTGATTCCCTCCTCGCGACTTAAAGTGACAATCAGACGAAGGAAATCGCGAGTACCGGAGGGATCGAGGCCGAGTGTGGGCTCATCAAGTATTATCACCTCCGGATAGCGGAGTAAGACGTCGGCAAGACCTAACCGCTGTCGCATACCACGGGAATACTTACCTGCTTTCTTGGTCGTTTCTTCAGCAAGACCTACCCTCTTCATCAGATGTAAGGCCCGACTATGGGCTTCCTTCTCAGAGAGACCATTGAGACAAGCAGTATAAATAAGGTTATCGAGACCACTTAGATCGTCATAAAAACCTACATCCTCAGGGAGATAACCCACACGACGTTTCACATCAATAGGTTGCCGCACAGGATCGAGGCCACAAACACGAACACAACCGCTACTGGGTTCTGTCATACCCATGAGCATGAGTATGGTGGTCGATTTGCCGGCACCATTGGGGCCCAAAAGTCCGAATACTTCACCGCGACCGATCTCCAACGTGAGATTATCGACCGCAACGAAATCACCATATCTCTTTGTGAGATTACGGGTTACAATGGTTGCTTCCTCCATGACTTATCTCCTCCCATATTTGCGGAAAAGGTAGACAACTGTACCAATGGTTCCCAATATAATTAGAATGCCCAACCATCCCCATAGAAGAGGTGTTTTAACGTTCATACGGAATGATGCGGATGAGTTGGTTTCGGGTGTTTGTGCTGAGAGGGTGAGCACATAATCACCCGGTATAGCCTTGTTGTATGCTCGTACCTGAGCCTTCACCTGTGCACTCTCTCCTGCAGCTATGAGGGGTATTGTATCGGGTGTGAAGGTTACCTCCCACCCTTGTGGTTTGCTGGCATTCATACGTACACTGTTTAGGTCAGTGGAACCAGTATTACGAACGACCAACTCGATGTTCCTGCGACGACCGGCTGTTATCTTTTCACTGAGACGACCAGTTGGCGTACTAACTTCGAGTCCAAAACTACCCGATACATCCGCCTCCAGCTCCAAACGGGCTGTGCTGTTGCCTGTTCCGGCGATAACAGGGATGGTATATTTGCCCGCTTTCACATTGTAGGGAGCCTTTACCTCAATTTGAATTTCCTTGCTCTGCCCTGGTTCAATCTCCACTGAAGAAGCTTGTTGATAGTTGGGTTTGAAGATTACCGTCCAGCCTCGTGGTGCATGTGAGCTGAGGGAGTAAAGCTGTTTTTCACCGGTTTGGTTTTCCAACTTTGTACGGTAGTTAAAGTTTGTGTCGGCATGGCCCTGCATGTTCGCCTGGTCGGCCGTGAAGACTGTCTTCACAGTACCTTGTTCTGACACCTCAACAACGAGGGGCAGTACACTATGACCTCGTGCAATGACACGGAACGTATAGACTCCCTTCTCAATATCATAGGGAAGATCCACCTTTAAGCTTAGATTTTTCTTATCGTTGGGCAATACCGAAATTGATTGAGCATTCCATCCCCCCGAGCGGAGCGTATGCTTCCATCTCTCTGGGATGCCTTCTACAGCAATATCGGCGGTTGCAATACCACCTCCATTGTTAATTAAATCGATGGAATAGTCGATTGTTTCTCCAGGTGGTACAGTGATGTGGGGATAAGGGGTGTAAAGACGTAATGATTGCGCAATGGCAGCCTGGCTACCGGTAACAATAATTAATAAAAGTGGCAGAAAAAAATAGGTCAAAATCTGCTTACGATCCAACATAAATGATCCTCCTTTCGTTGTAAAATTTTAATTGAAAAGTATAACTGTTTTTGAAACTTCTTTCTCTTTCTAATTCATCTATTGCATTATGAGTTTTCAGGTTTTAATAATCACATGAGATGCCGGCTTCTACTGGCATCTCATGTCGGGAGTGTTCTCTCCGCAATGCAAAAATAAAAAACAGGGAAAACAGAAAAAAAGATTTAGAAAAAATTAACCGATAAAAGAAATACAGAATCAAAATGTCACAAAGTTTTATTTCGATATCAGAAACATATTGAAAATTTGAACAGTTCCCAAATAAAAATGAGGCTGTCTACCTATTGAGACAGCCTCATTTTTTATTTAAAATTTTCTCTGGTAAGTTAACTCATTTTTCTTTTTAGCATTCCAAACAAGCAATGCCAATAATGTTGACACTACAGCAGCACCAATCCAAAAATAATTGATATAGGTAAAATCATATACCTCTTGACCATTTACCATTGTTTTGTTGCCTTCTATAAGTATGCCACTCATGGTGTCCTGGATAGCTGCACCAATATAACTTGCAATTCCCACAACTCCAAGTGCTGCCCCGGATGCGTTAGCTGGAGCAATATCAACTGCCATAAATCCACCCAAAAAACAAATTAATACACCTATACCTGTTCCGAAGATAATCATTGCTGTCACATCCACCCAATATGGTGAATCGGGAATTAACAGAAACATGATTAATCCTACTATGATGAAGATACCAAAAACAAGTGCTGGTAGATTTCTCCTACCTCCAAATAGTTTATCAGATATTACGCCTGAAAATGCTGTACCAATAATTCCAAAAATTGAACTGATAGAAATAATACTACCCGCCTCTACAATAGAATAGCCTTTTTCGGCTTCCAGATAAAACATTCCCCAGCTATTCACTGCATATCTACTTATATACATAAATGCACTGGATAATGCCAAAATCCATATGGCTGGATTTTTTAAAACAGCTTTTTGTGCTGCATTAAAGTCTTCGGTTGTTAGGTCTGTGTGACTCTCTTCCTTTTTCAATGGTTTCATTACCTGCGGATAGCCTAAGCTTTCGGGAGAATCTTTAAAAAAAATCCAGATAACCAGTACACCAAGTAATCCAATCATTCCTGCACCAATAAAACCATAACGCCAACCTAATGCTCCAACTAAGGCTGAAATCACCAAGAATGTAAGTGCTTCACCAATGTTATGACTTGACGACCAGAAACCGTAATAAGACCCACGCTTCTCTTCTGGGAACCAACGTGATAAACTCACCACACAAGATGCAGCTCCCATACTTTGAAACCAACCACTAATACCCCACAGAACAGCAAAAAGTATGAATGAATTGGTAAAACCAAGAAGTAGATTAGCCAAGGCTGTCACTAGCAATCCAGTGGAAACCAATCGTTTTACATTGCTACGGTCAGCCAAGAAACCATTTGTAAATTTCCCGATGGCATATGTAATAAACAGCACAGAACCAATAATACCCAACTCTGTTTCGGAGAAAACACCCTCATTGACAATCGGTTTCTTTACAACGTTAATACTCAGACGACAAACGTAATATACTCCATAACCGAGGGTAGCGGATATAAAAGTTCCCCACTGATAAAATGGTAGACTGTATTTTGGATTTGCACTCGAATTGGGAGGCAATTTTTTGTAAAAATTGAAAATAGACATATTGAGAAAGATCTTTTTTGTAAGTATGAGCCGGCAAATGTAGTGCTATTACAAGAATAAAAAATGGTATTATATTTTTATTATTTTTGAACTTTCACTTAAAAATGTTTTCCCTTTGGCGACTTCATTAAATCATCATTGCTTATCCACCTCATCATCAAAGTATTAAATACACTTATCATTTGGTAAGTTATCACCCTTATTATAAATAGACCTTTTTATTGGATTTTAACGCTTCGTTTTAATGAAGCATCACATTCAAATTCAAAGTTCATTAGTCTATAAAAGAATATGGATCAATTCAAACTTTGTAAGCTAGTAATACACGCTCAAACCAACTACAATACCCTGGGCTTAATGCTGTAAATCGATACTAGTCCGTATTGGTTCTAAAACATAACTTATATATGCTTATCATCGGCATCAATATAAGTCATGTACGCTTATTTCGTGTAGAATAAAATTATCCTGAGGCATTGGCA
>DBQD01000055.1 GCA_002305715.1 Proteiniphilum sp. UBA1403
TAAATAATATATTCCTGTATAATTATTCCAATTATCTATTACTAGCTGCTTTATGAATTGATCTAAAGTGTCAGTAATTTGCTGTTTAATATTTTCAGGTGTGCTTTCCGAGTATAATTTCTCGAGAAGAGGATTTGCGAACTTCAAATGTTCACGCCTAGCTTTTTGCATTTCCACATTACGTGGACCACGTAGGACATTGAACTTTTTTTCATTGATAGAGTCTGTATTAATTTCTAAGAATATTTCTCCCGGTTCAATCACGAAGGGGTGCAGATAACCAAAATCGGACGATACAAATGTAGTATGCAAAAAAGATGAGATCCCTTTGTATTCAAATGTGCCATCATGAAAGGTTATAGGCGTTTCATCTCCGACCCTACCACCTGTCCCGAAGAGGAAGAACTTACCTGATTGTTGTCCATTAACTTTTCCTTTGATTACATACTCGAAGGAGGTGTCTTGTGCGAGCAGATTGATCGCGATGACGATGCAGACAAGCGTTAGAATTGTTTTTGCTTTCATTGTTATTTTATTTGCAATTAATACTGTCGCATATTTGAACTTCTTTTTACTTTGAAGATTCATAAACTTTGAAACACAGTTTATTCCGACTTAACCACTTCAGCCGGATTTTGATTGGCTGCACGTGATACCTGAGTTACAATAGTAAGAATTACGATAGTTGCCACCACAAGCAATACCACGATAAACATCCACCACGAGATACTGATCCTATAAGCAAAGTTCTGCAACCATTGCTCCATAAATAGCCATGACAAGGGAAGTGCAATTAAAGCGGAAATAAGAGCTAGAGTAAGGTAATCACGAAAGAACATGCTCGCTATCTCTCTTGATTTAGCGCCAGCGGTTTTACGGATGGCAATCTCTTTACGTCTTCTCCGGGTTTCGCGTTGTGAGACTGAATAGATTCCGAAAACGGTGATTAAAATGCACAGAGAAGCCAACGTTGCAAACAATCTCATTTGGTTCTTTTCGGTTTGACTTAATTCGCCTAATATCTGATTCATAGACAATACTAAATTTTCGTTTATATTATCAGGGCGGAAATTCGGAATAAGATTATTTATTGCTTTCATGGCTTCTTCTTCCATACCCGGTAATACACGAACGTAATTAAAATAACCAATATCATATCTCACTCCTTTGATAATTAGAGGAGGTATTTCACTTTGCAAACCTACTGAATGAAAATCATCAACTACTCCCACAATTTCAAATATATCTTTACCTCTACCCTCAGAAATAAACCAGTTGGCAGGTACAGTAATAGTTTGCCCTATAGGATCATCCATTTCCATTACCTTCTGAGCGCTCTTATTAATCACGACCTTGTCAGCTTGATTTCCACGTGTAAAATCTTCATTTATAAAACCTCTTCCAATAATTATTTTCAACTTCATTTTATCAAAAAAATTCTCTTCCACCTCATACATCTGAAAATGTGGATTAAAATCCATAGGTCTCGTATCCCATTCAACACCCGAAACACTAGTTGGTCCCAACTGATCTGCGTTTTCATATATTGTGAAGAAGTTTGAGCTTATTATATCATCTACCATTGGAAGTTTTTTGATTTCTTCCATAAGTGGTGCCCTGTCTCGTACCTTCATTTCAATTCTCAGCAGGTTGTTGGTGTCAAATCCCCAGTTAACATTGTTCATATAATTCACCTGTCTCCATGTTACGAAAGCACTCATTATGGCAAATGAACTGATGATGATTTGCAGCATCAATGTGGTTTTACCTGTTGTATTGCTGCCTTTTGAGTTTGTGTTCTTAAAAGATGATTTTTTAATTGATCTGAAAAGAAGAATAAAAGTCATGAAAACCAAGAAGATGGTAGTCAACAAGATGGTGATGGCTAAAACTATATTAATTGAATTGGATGATATAGCTGTTTTGAAGATTCGTCCAAAAAGTCCTGATGTGAGCTCAATACAACATAAAGAAAGGAGGGCTACAATAGCTATAATAAGTGATATTTCCACAAAAAGTTGACGATATATATTCCCGATCGATGCACCCGTCACCCTTCTTACGTTGAATTCTCTAAAACGTTTTACTGTATTGCTATGTAGCATATTTAGAAAGTTGAATAATGCAATACATAACAGGAGCAACCCTACGAAAATAAACATACGAATATATTTGAGATCATAATCAATTTTTTTCATATTGTTATCTTTCAACGAGAACCGAACGAGTGAAAGCGGTTTTATATCTAATGTAAGATCTTTGTTGTATTCGTTTTCAATGGCAAAACGATTCAACTTTTTTCTCAGATTATCCAGATCAATGTTGTCTGCCAATTTTACATAAATGCGCGTATCGTGAAAATCCCTCCATTGAGTTTTCTCGTCTGCATTTGCTAACATGCTTCTTGAATAATAATCCGGGAGATAGCCTTTAATCTGAAAGATAGAATTGACAGGAGAATCTGCAATTACAGTCTTTATAATATACGATAAATTGTAGGCGGAAACCAATGTTTCCCCAATTGCTTCTTCTGGTGTTCCAAAGTATTCTCGTGCATAAGATTCCGTGACAACCAACTCATCCTTGTTTTTTAACGAGTTTTCATCTATTTCTCCAGCTATTACTTTGGGTGGGAACATTTGGAAGAACCGCTCATCCACAAACTCAAAATCAGGATAGCCTAAGTCACGATCTATATGTCTAAAAGATGAAGAAGATTTCGGATATACAACGGCAACAGATTCTATTTCGGAAAATGCTTGTGTCATTTTTTCTGCCGCTATGTAAGGTAAACGGCCATATTCGATTTGTTTACCTGTGCTTTTTAAGGTACCGTATAAATGATATATCCTATCTGAATCGGGATAAAAACTATCATAAGTGGTTTCAAACTTGTACCAATGGTATCCGTAAGCAAAGAAAACTACACCCATGGTAAGTCCTAAAATACTGATCACGCTCTGTGTTTTGTATTTCAGGAGGTTTCTCCAGGCAATTTTGATATAGTGTTTGAACATTTATTTAAAGTTTTATTTCGATTTAACTACTTCTGCTGGGTTCTCCTTAGCAGCTTTTACCACCCTGAAAATCATACTTGCCATCACGATAAGCAATACAAGTGCAAACACCCCGGCAAAGAGCCACCATTCCATGGATACTCGTCGTGTATACTGCTCAAGCCAGCGCTGCATAACAAATACACCTATTGGGAAAGCGATAGCCGATGCCGCAATAGTTATCCAGAGATATTGTTTAAAGAAGAGCATGAAGATCTCTTTAACGGTAGCCCCATTCACTTTGCGGATGGCAATTTCTTTACGGCGACGGTTACATGCAAGGGTTACAATTGAATAGATTCCGAAAATTGCAATGAGAATAGTTACACCGGTCATAATTGATAACAATGTGAGTAAATATCGTTCTGATTGGGTATACTCTTCATATTTTTCTTCCATATTGACAATTCTAACGGATTCATTTCCTATTTCCTCTGTTATCAATTTCTGAATTGCTTTTTCCGTTTCAAATCTCAAGTCTTTTTCATATTTGTAGACATACGCTTTTGTGGAAAAATGCAAATGCTCCAACTCCCAATGGGTAGGATCATGTAATTTATATACCGAAGGTAATACAGGTAGCAATGGTGAGTCGATATACATATCTTGAATAACACCAACAACCGGAATGCCATAAATAATTAATTCTTTATCGGAATCTTGCTTGGTTAGTAAGCGTTGGGCAGTTTCATTTATCAGATAAGCTTTTTTTTCGTCTTCATAAATATTTCTTCCTTCAACTATATTAATATCAAAGAAATTGACAAACTCAGGTCCATACAGTACAAATTCAAATAATTCAATCCCTTCAAAGGATATTCGTCTCATATGGCTCTTCGGTAAGAAGTCGCCGCCATACTGAATTATGTCTATTACCCCCGGAATCTTTTTAATTTCATTCAAAGGTAGAGCATTTTGTTCTGTAAACATGGCGTTTTTATTATATCTGTTAAAGCCAATATATTTGCTGTTCAGATATTGATACTGATATATGTATATGGTTGTAGAAAATATTAGGAGTATTCCTATGAAAAGTTGAAGCGCAATGGTAGTTAAAGTAAAACTATCTTTAATGCCAATATTTTGTTGTTTTTGAGGAAGTAAGTTTTCTTTGATGCTTCGAAGCATAAAGAATTTTATCGGAAAGTATGCAGTGACAACAGATGTGATTAGTAAGGCAAACCCAAATAGGATTGCATCCAGTACAAAATGAGATCTTTCTGCTTCAATCATTGAAAACTTTACAAATGAAGGGAACAATAATTCTGTCAACGCCAATCCTATTAGTAAAGCAATAATTAGCAGGATTGTAAATTCCAGAAATAGAAGCGACAGCAACTGCTTTACCGAGGCTCCATTAATTTTCTGCAATGCCAACCCTCTACTTCTCAGTCTTATGTTGTTTATAAACAGCATAAGATAATTAAAAAATGCACAAAAGATTACCAAAAAAGCAACGGCAGCGAATAATCGTAGATGCTGATATTTTATGGACACCTCGTCATCGGGGTGTGTAATGCGAAGTTCTGTTAAGGCAACTAATTTGGAGGGATATGGAGTGTCTCTGCTAATATTTTCAGCAAGCTGCGTGTGTATTATGAGCTCATTGAACTTGCTTTTTAATGTCTCAATATCGGCCTTCTCGTGTACAAGAATGTAGGTATGTCTTGAATAATAACCCCATGAATCATTGAAATCGGGGTTGGACTTACTCAATAAAGCAATATCGAAGGGAATATTTGTCTGCTTTGACTTATCAGGAACAATGCTTAAAAGATTAATATTCAACGAGTCGATGTTTCTTCCAATATCTTTATAGGATAATCCTAATTTTGTAGCAGTGCTTTCAGTTAGTATATAGTAGGTTTTATCTAACACTTCGGGAAAATCAATCTTAATATCAGGATAAAAGACTTTAAAAAACGAAGTATCGGCATGTAGGTAGTTGCAGTTAGCAAGTAACAGGCTTCTATTATTTGTTCTGAATTCACCTTTATAGATAGATATTCCTGTTGCCTCTTCAATTTCTGGATATAAACCTTTCAAATAGGCTGTCATGGCATTTGGAGTATAGGGTTGTATACCTCCTACTGAAGTTGAATCCTTAAGCAAAACCCTGTAAATTCTATCAGCATTCTCAATATCTTTATCATACCCTCGCTCAAAACGAATCCACGACATCGTAAAAGAAAACGCTGTGAATCCTATGGCAAGTCCCACAACTGTAATTACACTCTGTGTTTTGTATTTCAGGAGGTTTCTCCATGCAATTTTAAGGTAATGACGTATCATATATCTATCTTTTATTCAGACTTAACCACTATAGCCGGGTTCTCCCTCGCTGATTTTACAACTCTGAAAATCATACTTGTCATCACGATTATAAATACAAGTACAAACACTCCTACAAAGAGCCACCATTCCATGGATACTCGTCGGGTATACTGGTCGAGCCATCGTTGCATGACATATATGCCAACAGGGAATGCCACAGACGATGCTGCAACAGTAATCCATAGATATTGTCTAAAAAAGAGCATGAAGATCTCTTTGATATTTGCACCATTCACTTTGCGGATGGCAATCTCTTTGCGGCGCTGGTTGCATTCAAATGTGACCATGGAGTAGATACCAAAAACCGCAATAAGTATGGCTACTACTGTCATTATTGATAATAAAATAAGCAGATATCGTTCAGAGTGAGTGTAATCTGAAAACATATCCTCCATATTTCTGATATATAATTTACTGTCACCTTGTTCGGTGATATGCATTTTTATTACATGTTCTGTTGTTTCTTTAAAGCCATCAATATACTTATATGCAAAATATTTGGATCTTGTGGAGTTGCTTTCCTCTTTCGATGAAGGTACATTGCTGGTTATTAAATCATAATCACCGGTTAAAGGATTCTTCTCAAACGATCGCGTCTGCATATTATCTCTTAATATATAAATTGTTGGAAGTACAGGTAATGAGGGTGGATCGATATGTATGTCGTGAATTACGCCTACAACAGTGAAATTCAAAACTACTTCTCCCAATGGATTTTCTAATTCAAACTTTTTTACTGCAGTCTCATTTATGAGACATCCATTCTTTTCACCATAATGTAAATTTCTTCCTGCAATAATTTCAAATTCAAAGAAATCGACAAATTCGGGCTCATGAAATTGAATAAACTCGACTGTTACTTTTTCATTCGATTTTGTAATATATTGTGCAGATGAACTTACTGTGCGAGGTAAAAACTGACCCTCAAAAAAGATCACATCTTCAACTCCCGGTATCTTTTTCACTTCTTCCTTGGTGAGCCATACATCACTCATAAATGTGTTTATATTATACCTGTTGAATCCTAAATCACTCTCATTAAGTGTTTTATATTGATATAAGAATATCGAAGTGCAAAAGCATAAGAGTATACCGACCGATAGTTGTAAGAACAGACTAATCTTTGTGAAGCTATGGTTCAAATCTTTCGATATGTTTTTATTCAATAAATAGATAATTAATAGTAATAGCAGAGTTGAAAAAAGTAGAATGAAGATTCCATATAAAAACATTTCATAAAGAAAGAATGATTTAGGCGCATCTATTTCAGATAAGATTATGAATGGTGAAAAAAGGAATTCGATTAAAATTGTACTTACAAAAAGAGAGAACAATAAAAGTAGGCTAATCTCCGTAATAAATTGTACCAAAAAAGAAACGCCGGAAGCACCGTTTACTATTCTTAGTTTTAACTCGCGAACTCTTACTTTAAGGTTATTCACAAAAAGCATCAGGTAGTTGAATAGGGCACAAAGAATTATCAGGATAGAAACAATGATAAAGATTTGCAGATGCGCGTATCTGATTTTTGCTTTATCAGTAGGGTACGTGTAGTGAGTTTCTCGTAAAGGTACAAGTATAAAAGACATTACTCCTTGCATAGATCCTTCTACTTCAATGGATTCAAGTTTAGTTTGAATCAACTTAACATCTACATTGTCGTGTAAACGAACATACATTGTATATGAAAAGTAGCACCAAGGGCATTCAGAATCTTCAAACAAAGGAGCGACTGTCATTAAATCAAAAGGAACATTCGTTCGTACAGAGGGCAACCCCGATATGATATCGATTAATTTTATACCTTCAGTCTTTGTATAATCACTGCCCAAAATTTGTGCTATTCTGCCCGATAGTATTATCGGCCTGTCTGATAAGTCATTGGGAAAATTAATTTTTATATCAGGATAAAAGACTTTAAAGAATGAAGTATCGGCCAATATTACATCTGCATTACTGATTAATAATTCTTCAGCTTTGAAAATGTCTTTTTTTGTCTGATTTATTGCCGTAACAGCTTCAACCTCGGGAAACCCTTCGAGTAATCTTTTTAGTGGAGTAGGGAGCATATGCTGTACACCATCTTCGTTTCTTTTGTTTAATTTAAATACTTTGTAAATCCTGTCAGCATCCTTAATCTGTTTATCATACCCTCGCTCAAAACGAATCCACGACATCGTAAAAGAAAACGCCGTGAATCCTATGGCCAGACCCAAAACACTGATAATGCTTTGGGTTTTGTATTTCAGAAGGTTTCTCCAGGCTATTTTGGTATAGTGTTTGAACATGAATTTGTTAAATAAGTGGCAAATAATTATAGTACTACTTCCGGCACAACTTTTCCATCGAATAAATTGATTGTTCTGCCTGCATAACCTGCGTCATGCATACTGTGTGTTACCATAACTATTGTAGTTCCTTCACGATTTAGATCTGTGAGCAGACTCATTACTTCTGCACCGTTCTTGCTATCCAGGTTACCGGTAGGTTCGTCGGCAAGAATAAGATCAGGATTAGCCACTACAGCACGTGCAATAGCTACACGTTGTTGCTGTCCGCCTGAAAGCTGCTGTGGAAAATGCTTCACACGATGTGATATTGCCATTCTGTCCATTGCCTCTTTTACCCGTTTCTTACGCTCTGTAGCAGGCATTTTCATGTAGAGTAGGGGAAGTTCGATGTTTTCATAAACGTTGAGCTCTTCTATCAGGTTAAAGCTTTGAAACACAAATCCTATCACACCTTTACGGAGGTTTGTGCGCTGATTCTCTTTGAGTTTTGAGACTTCTTTACCATTCAGATAATATTCACCAGAAGTAGGATTATCCAACAGTCCCAGAATATTCAGCAGGGTTGTTTTTCCACATCCCGAGGGTCCCATTACAGCAACAAATTCACCTTCTTTAATCTCGATGTTTACTTCGTTCAATGCCCATGTTTCCACCTCGTCGGTACGGAAGATTTTCTGTAGGTTGGTTGTTTTGATCATAGTTATATTCTTGTTATTTAATTATCAATTCTTCCGCTTCTCCAAAATTAGCGTACCCTGTTGTAATTACTTTTTCGCCAGGCTCAAGTCCACTCAAAATTTCGTATTGTACAGGATTCTGCCGGCCGACAGTTATTGGCGTGCGGATAGCTTTGTCGCCTGAATTGCTTAATTTATAGATCCACTGTCCGCCGGTAACCTGAAAGAAGTCGCCACGGGGAATTACAATGGCATTGTCGGGTTGATCGAGCTCTACCTGTACACGATAACTTTTACCGATTCTCACATTATCGGGTTTCTCGTCAGTAAAGACAAGATCGACCTCAAACTGACGGTCTCTCACCTCCGGTACTACTTTGGAAACTTTGAGCGGATATTTCTTTCCCTGATAAGTTACAGATGCAGGGAGCCCGACCATCACCCTGTCGATATAGTATTCACTGAGTTGTGTGTTAATTTTAAAGTTATCCATCACCTTTATTTCACCAATATTTTCAGATTGCCTGATCTGTTGTCCAAGTGTTACATTCAAAAAACTCAGCTGGCCACTTATCGGTGCCCTGACTACCAGATTATCCATCCGCTTAGCTGTATGCATGGTATTTTTACGGACTCTTTCCAGATAGTTGTTCATCAGTTCACGCCTTAACAGGGTAGCTGCACTATCGTGTCGGAGTCCTTCGAGCTGCAGGGCGGTATTCTTGGTTTTATAGGTATATTCTTCTTGCTGCACATCCAACTGTGCTTTGCTTTTCACGCCCATGTTAAATTCTTCCACTCCAAGCGCATAGTCTTTATCTAATCTACTCAGCTCATACTCGGCCTGCAATGTTTGTTGTTTCAAAAGTAGGGATTTTTGTTCCATTTCCAGCCTTTTCTCCTGATAAAGTATGCGTTGTGTTTCCCATTCAGCCTGTTGTTCCTCTATGACACGCTCCAACTCAGGGTTTTGAAGTAGGATGATGGTGTCACCTTGATTCAGCATGGTACCCTCTTCTGCAACGACTTGCAGCACTGTTCCCGATTCCAGTGCATTCAGCTTGATGGTTAAAATGGGCTGAATAATGCCTTCTGCATCCACGTAATCGAGAAAAGGAGCTTCCATCACATCGGCTATGAGAATTCTTTCGCTGCTCACACGTAGTTTGTGGCCTCCTGAAACCGCAATAAGCACATATACAAGAAATGCAACAAATGCTGTTCCGACAAGAATATGATATCTGTATTTCTGCCAGGTGGTTCTTTTGGGAAGCGCTTTGTCCATGGAGGAGTCGCGCGACTCGTGAAATGGTTGATTGTTTCCTGTATTGTTCATTTTCAGTTTAGATGATTAATCGAAATGTTCCTCCATCGGGATAATCGGATTGTTTGTCTCGAAGTCATAGCCTGTCATGCTGCGTATCGCGTAATATAGACTCCAGTAGTTCTGTAATTCACGAATGTATGCTTGTTGAGAGCGATCCTTTTCTTCTACGGCTGCGTTCAGGTCGAGCAGACTGGATTTGCCCAGCAGGTATAAACGATAGGCTACACTGTTTCTTCGTATGGCGCGGTCGGCGGTTTTCTGTGCGATCGACACCTTCTCGGCCTGCAAATTAAATTGCTTCACCATTTTTATCACGTTGGCATCGAAGTCGGTTCGAGCCTGTTCCAGATCAATCTTTACCTTCTCCAGGTTACTTTTGGCCACTTCAACCTGTCCCTTTCCCACACCCCAGTCGAGAATGGGAATGCGAATACCCAAGCTAACCAGTTGCTGATCCAGCGGGTTTCGGTATGATTCGGTCAGCGTATGATTGGTTTGGGAGAGGCCAAATTCAGCGTAAAGGTCTGCTTTTAATCCGCGAGACGCTTTTGCTCTTGACACGGCACTCTCGCTTTCCAGTTTCTTCAGGGAATAATATTCCATGTCGGGATTGTTTTTGTGGGCATACATCAGCGCATATTCCACAGGAACCAGAAAGTTTGGGATTTGATCGCTTACTTCTACAACGATCTCCACATTCCCGGTTATCCCCAGGAAGCTGCGCAGATCGAGAATCATATCGTCCATTTCGATGCGGGCATTCATCATGTTGGTCTGTTCCGTGAGATAGTTTATTTCCAGTTGAAGCATCTCGTTCTCCGTGATGGTTCCTATCTCGTAACGGCCTTTTGCGTAGCGGTAAAGTGTATCTGCCGCCGCATAGTTATAGGCTGCCGATTGCCAGCTGTTTTGTGCCAGGGCCAGTTGGTGAAACTTCATGGCTACCGTGGCTGCTACGAGTTCTCGAGTTTCGGCATAGGCCTTTTGTGCCTGTGCAAAGCGAATCGGTTCAATTTTTTTGTTCCATTTTAGCGAATTATATCCCAACAGGTTTTGTGAATAGCCGATTACCACTGGAGTCGATTTGTATGAGAGGGTGTTGTCCGTAAATAGATCGAGCCTTTGCAGTCCTGTGCTCATGTAGATACTACCTCCCAGGAGCGGGATATTTTGGTTAAGGGTCAGTGCCCCATCGTTGAGCAGCTGGTTGCGATGGACGAAACTGTCGCTTCCGTCGGGCAGGGTGACAGAGCTGATGGAGCGATTTAAGCTGGTGTAGCTATTGAATGTGAGGCTGGGTAGGTAGTTGGCTTTGTGCGATCGCCAGTTCCAGTAGGCTGCCCGATACTGGTGGCGTGCCGCTACTGCCTGTGGCGATTGTTCGAGGGCAAGCGCGACCGCTTCGTCCAGGCTCAGACGAAGCGTGTCTTGCGCTATGGATTGCCCTACAGAAAATGAAATAAAAATAAGTATGATTGTATGTTTCATTAATTACAGATTCTCGCTATGATGCAAACAAAGTGCGTGCCAAATAGGTAAAATGCTGATATGTAGATGTAAAATGAAAGCCGTCGACTTGCTTCACTGTTCGTTTGCGCACAAAATAGGTTCGTATTCGCACATACATCCAATGGCTATTTTACATATCTTTGGAAAATACTTTAAAAGGACAGGATATTTCAAAATTAGAGCCATGTTTTTTCGAAGTTGAAGCATGGATATTTCAAAATTGGAGGCGTGTTATTTCAAATTTGAGTAAAATAATGCAAAAGCAAGGCAAAATATTAATTGTTGATGACAACGAAGATATTCTTTTCGCGTTGAATCTGCTGTTGCAGCCGCACGTAGATAAAATCAAAGTAACGACCAAACCTGAGCGGATTGAGTATTTTATGCAGAGTTTTGAGCCGGATGTGATCTTGCTTGATATGAACTTCAACAAGGATGCGGACAGCGGTCAGGAGGGCTTTAATTGGCTTAAGAAGATAAAGAAAACTGATCCGGATATGGTGGTGATCTTTATCACGGCCTACGCGGATATGGAGAAGGCGGTACGTGCGATAAAAGAGGGGGCGACCGACTTTATTCCGAAACCATGGGAGCGGGAGAAATTGCTGGCGACAGTGGCTTCTGCTGTAGCGCTAAGAAAGAGCCGTAATGAAGTTTCGCAACTGAAACAACAGGTTGCTGCCCTGGAGAGCAATCATGCTTATCCAGAAATAATTGGCGAGAGCGATGCCATTCAGTCACTTTTCGAAACGGTGGAGAAGCTGAAGGATACCGATGCGAACATTCTTATTCTGGGAGAGAACGGAACAGGGAAAGATCTGTTTGCAAAACTGCTATACCGGACTTCTCCCCGTGCTGAAAAACCGTTTGTGCATATCGACCTGGGTACTATTCCCGAACAGTTGTTCGAGAGTGAACTGTTTGGATATCAGAAAGGGGCTTTTACCGATGCCAAAAATGAGAAAGCGGGTCGATTCGAGATCGCGAGCGGGGGCACACTCTTTCTGGATGAGATCGGAAATCTGACGCCCTCCATGCAGGCAAAACTATTGAGTGCAATCGAAAAGCAGCAGATTATCAGACTGGGATCCACTAAAACTGTATCGATTAATGTGCGACTTATTTGCGCAACCAATGCCGATATCCATAAAATGGTGGCCGACGGAGATTTTCGTCAGGATCTACTTTACCGGATAAATACCATTGAACTTCATATCCCTCCGCTCAGAGAGAGGGGAGAGGACATAGAACTTCTCGCAAACTTCTTCCATGATCGGTACAAGAAGAAATACAAGAAGGATAGTCGGACTATTTCTGCTGCTGCCATTCGGAAGTTGAAAGAGTATCCTTGGCCGGGAAACGTGCGGGAGCTGCAACATGCCATGGAGCGAGCTGTGATCCTCTCTTCGGGTTTTACGCTTATGCCGGAAGATTTTGTATTAAATCCTACTGTCAAGAAGCAGAAAGAGTTAAATCTGAATCTGGAGCAGTTAGAAATGAATGCAGTGGAAAATGCATTGATACTGGCGGGGGGTAACATGAGTAGGGCTGCAGAGTTACTCGGTATTTCTCGATATACATTATATCGAAAGATTGAAAAGCATGGTTTATAAATGAAGATAAAATCAAAACATAGTTACTTCCTGAAAATAACCTTTCTAGTGTTGTTTTCTCTAACTGGAGCCTGTTTGTGTATAAAAGGTTTCTATTTTTCAACAGTCATACTGCTACTGGTTGTGGTTGCGTTTGCTGCTTCGCTCTATCAGGACAGAAAGAAACTAATTGAGAGGATAGAACGAATGATTGGTGGCATTCGATATGCGGATTACTCTACCCAATTCAGGGTGAATCATTCTAATGATGAATTGGACAAACTAATGGGTGAGATGAACGAGGCTTTGATGTTGTTTAGAAATCGCGCCCACAACTCGATGTTGGAGGAGGCTGAGACCAAAGCATGGCAAAAGCTTATTAGTGTGCTTACGCACGAGATCATGAATAGTATTGCTCCCATTATTTCCCTTTCGGAAACTTTGACTGAGAGAAAAATTGATGCAGAGAATGATACAGAGGAGTACCGGATTATGAAACAAGCAATGGAGACCATCCACCGAAGGAGTAAAGGATTGCTTACGTTTGTGGAGAACTATCGTACACTAACCAGACTGCCTCCACCTTCGTTACAACCAATTGCAATTGGGCCGATGCTTTCGTCGTTGCAACAGTTGACATCTACCTTTGGCATCTCATTCTCTTATAAAGTATATCCCGATCATTTGATGTTGAAAGCCGACAAAGTTATGATGGAGCAGCTGTTGTTGAACTTGTTGAAAAATGCAAAGGAGGCGTGTGAAGGTGTTGAATCACCTAAAATTGAGATAAGAGCTGAACATATTGGAGACAGGATTCAAATTACAGTGTTGGATAACGGACAGGGAATAGCACCCGAAGCTTTGGATAAAATCTTTATTCCATTTTACTCAACTAAAGCCAAAGGTTCAGGAATTGGTTTAAGCCTATGCCGACAAATAATGATGCGTCACAGTGGAAAACTATCTGTTAAATCAGATAGTTATGGCACGAGATTTTTAATTGAATTTCCAGAGTAGCAGATAAAAAACATTTTTATGAAAAATATTATAAATGAAAAAAGCACCTACTGAAAGAATCAGTAAGTGCTTGGAAATTAGTGGTGGGCGATGACGGATTCGAACCGCCGACATCCTGCTTGTAAGGCAGGCGCTCTGAACCAGCTGAGCTAATCGCCCTCATTTTTTTGAGTCCCTTTCCTGTCTTCCGTTCCACTCTTGGAGGATGTTCTCTGGAAAAGCGATGCAAAGATAGAGCCTTTTTTTTTATCCGCAAAATATTTTGCAAATAATTTTATAAAAATTTTTTCGACTCCTTATTTATCACTATTTTTGTATCGTGGAAACAGGGGAGTTATATTTTTTTTGAAGACACAGCTTCGTGGAAAAGTGAATGAGCAGAAAAGTGATTTCCCGCCATTCAAAAATCGATTTTTAAACCACTTGCGCAATACAACAATGAACTTAAACAAACTTACAGCTATCTCGCCCATTGACGGACGATACAGAGATAAAGCAGATGAACTTGCTGCCTACTTCTCAGAATATGCCTTGATTAAATATCGGGTGAGAGTAGAAGTGGAATATTTTATTGCATTATGTGAAGCTGGTGTTCCTTCTTTGGAAAAAGTAAGCAAAAATCTGTTTCCATCCCTACAAGCCATCTACGAGCAATTCTCGGAGGAGGATGCCCAACTGATCAAAGAAATTGAAAAGACAACCAATCACGACGTGAAGGCTGTTGAATATTACCTGAAAGAGAAATTTGATGCGCTTGGACTCTCTGAATTAAAAGAGTTCATTCACTTCGGACTTACTTCTCAGGATATAAATAATACGGCTACACCCATGATGTGGAAGGAAGCATTGCAGACTGTCTATATTCCTGAACTGGAAAAGGTTGTTGCTCAAATTGATGCCTATTCCGAAGAATGGAAGGATATACCAATGTTGGCTCGTACCCATGGACAACCGGCATCACCTACCAGATTGGGAAAGGAAATGAAGGTGTTTTCCTATAGACTAACCAATCAACTGGAGGTGTTGAAGCATATTCCGGCAAAAGCGAAGTTTGGTGGTGCTACGGGTAATTTTAACGCACACAAGGTAGCCTATCCGTCTGTGGACTGGAAAGAGTTTGCCAATGAGTTTCTGTACGGTAAGCTTCATCTTATACGAGAGGAGTTCACCACACAGATCTCGAACTACGATGCCCTAGCTGCTTCTTTTGATGCACTGAAGAGAATTAACACAATCCTTATCGACTTCTGCCGTGATATGTGGCAATATATTTCGATGGAGTATTTCAAGCAAAAAATTAAAGAGGGAGAAGTGGGATCATCGGCTATGCCACATAAGGTGAATCCTATTGACTTTGAAAATGCAGAAGGAAACCTTGGTATTGCAAATGCTTTATTGGAGCATTTGGCGACTAAACTGCCCATTTCGAGACTACAGCGAGATCTTACAGACTCAACGGTGATTCGTAATATTGGTGTTCCTCTCGCTCATGGAATAATTGCACTGAAAAGTGCAACAAAAGGACTCGATAAATTGTTATTAAACAGTGATGCAATAGATCGGGATTTGGAGAATAATTGGGCAGTGGTTGCCGAAGGTATTCAGACAATATTGAGAAGAGAAGGGTATCCGAAACCTTATGAGGCACTGAAGGGACTTACAAGAACCAACAGACACATTACAAAAAATGTTATTTCAGAATTTATCGATGGATTAGCAGTAGACGAACAAGTGAAACAAGAGTTAAAATCAATTACACCACAAAGTTACACCGGTATTTAAGAAGTAAAGCAAAAAAAGGAAATTAAATTTATGGAGAATCTGGTCTGGTAATCTTTTTTTAATTAAATTGGATACCTGCCCAGTGTTATTATGAAACAACAAAACTATAAACCGTGAGGTTTAATCAATTAAACAAAAAAGATAAAAACATGGCAACAAACAACGAAGATTCGCGTCCAAGAAGGAGTTTTAGCAGCGCGAACAATGAGAGACACATTTCATCCAACCGGAACCAGAATTATGATTCGCGCAACAGAAATCAGGATTATGATTCACCAAACCGGAATCAAGGATACGAAAGAAGACCTCGACAGGAGGGTGGCTACCGCCCACAGGAACGTTCCTACAACAATCAAAATTGGAACAACGACTCACAGCAAAGAAATTCATATGGAGAGGGAGAAGGTGCTCCACGGAAACGCCGCCCAAGGGTAGGGGAACGTATTCAATCACCACAAAGGGGGCCAAGTGGAAATTATGGAAACCGCAACTGGGGGGATAAATCTCCAAACAGAAACAACCAACAAGCTTCTGCTCCCAAAACATTGAAGAAGAAAAAACCATTCAAGCAGATTAAGTACAAAGAAAGTGCCAATCCAAATGCTCCAATCCGTCTTAATAAGTATCTTGCTAATGCAGGTGTTTGCTCAAGACGTGAAGCGGATGAGTTTATACAGGCAGGTGTGGTAAAGGTAAATGGACAGGTTGTGACCGAACTGGGAACAAAAATTACGCGTGCTGACTCGGTAATGTTCCACAATCAACCGGTGAGTCTGGAAAGCAAGGTATATGTTCTACTAAACAAGCCAAAAGGGTTTGTTACAACGACAGATGATCCGGAAAACAGAAAGACAGTGATGGAATTGGTAAAAAGCGCATGCTCTGAACGAATTTATCCTGTGGGAAGACTTGACAGAGCTACGACCGGTGTTCTGTTGCTTACCAACGATGGTGATTTGGCATCGAAATTAACACATCCAAAATACGAAAAGAGAAAGATTTATCAGGTATGGCTCGATAAACCAGTAGCCATGGAGCATATGCAGATGATAGCTGATGGAATTGAACTGGAGGATGGGGAAATTCATGCCGATGCTATCAGCTATGTTACAGAAGAGGATCTGACGCAAGTGGGTATTGAAATACACTCAGGAAAGAATCGTGTTGTACGCCGCATTTTCGAAAAACTAGGTTACCGGGTATTGAAACTCGATAGGGTTTATTTTGCCGGTCTGACCAAGAAAAAACTCTCTCGTGGAAAATGGCGTTATCTCTCAGAACAAGAGGTAAACATGCTGCGCATGGGAGCGTTTGATTAAAAGAACATTGATATAGCATCATTCCCGCATGGGAAAAAGCGTTGAATATGAAACAAATTAAAAGAACAAAAATTTCAGAAGCTTTACAGCTTACCAACTTCGGCGAAGAAGTTAATATTAAAGGTTGGGTGCGCACCCGTAGAGGAAACAAAAATGTGGGGTTTGTCGCATTGAACGACGGGTCTACAATTAATAACATACAGATTGTGATTGATATAGCGCAATTTGGTGAAGAGTTTCTTAAGCCAATAACAACCGGAGCTTGCCTTAATGTGAACGGCATACTGGTTGAATCGCAGGGACAAGGTCAGTCTGTAGAAATACAGGCTACAGAAATTGAGATCTTCGGTGAGGCTGATCCTTCCGTATATCCATTACAAAAGAAAGGTCACTCGCTGGAATTTCTTCGCGAGATTGCTCACCTGCGTCCGCGTACCAATACGTTCGGCGCCATTTTCCGGATGCGGCACCACATGTCGTATGCGATTCATAAGTTTTTTAACGATAAAGGCTTCTACTATTTCCATACTCCAATCATTACAGCTTCAGATGCAGAGGGTGCCGGTTCCATGTTTGAGGTGACCACACTCGATGCTGAAAATCTACCACGTAATGAGGATGGGAAAGTAGATTTTACAGAAGATTTCTTCGGAAGACAAACCAACCTTACGGTATCGGGACAACTCGAAGGGGAACTGGGTGCCATGGCATTGGGTGCTATCTATACGTTTGGTCCTACCTTCCGTGCCGAAAACTCCAACACTCCTCGACATCTAGCTGAGTTCTGGATGATTGAACCAGAAGTCGCCTTCTATGACAATAACGACAATATGGACCTGGCTGAGGAATTCTTGAAATACTTGATTCGTTGTGCATTGGATCATTGTATGGAGGATATAGAATTCCTTGCTAAGATGTACGACAATGATCTGATTAACAGATTGAAGTTTGTTGTGGAGAACGATTTCGTTCGTCTCACATACACTCAAGGGGTGAAGATTCTGGAAGAGTCGGGAGAAAAATTTGAATTCCCAGTTTACTGGGGAGCCGACTTGCAATCGGAGCACGAACGTTACCTGGTTGAGAAGCATTTCAAACGCCCGGTAATCTTAACCGACTATCCGAAGGAGATTAAATCGTTCTACATGAAACAGAATGAGGATGGTAAAACCGTTCGTGCCATGGACGTACTTTTCCCAAAAATTGGAGAAATTATTGGTGGCTCGGAACGTGAAGCTGATTATGATAAACTGCTGCGTAGGGTAAATGAGACTGGCATGAATATTGAACCAATTTGGTGGTACCTGGAAACACGTAAATTTGGTACTGCTCCCCATGCGGGATTTGGTCTAGGGTTTGAAAGACTGATGCTCTTTGTGACGGGTATGGCAAACATCCGTGATGTAATACCATTCCCACGTACCCCAAATAACGCGGATTTTTAAGATTGAATAATAACTGAATGAAGAATATACGCAATTTTTGCATCATTGCGCACATTGACCATGGGAAGAGTACCTTGGCCGACCGACTACTGGAGTTTACAAAAACTGTGGAAGGGAAGGATTTACAGGCACAGGTACTAGACAGCATGGATCTTGAGCGGGAGAGAGGCATTACAATCAAGAGTCACGCCATTGAAATGGAGTATGTCTACGAAGGTGAGAAGTATACACTTAACCTGATAGACACCCCAGGACACGTGGATTTCTCGTACGAGGTTTCACGATCTATTGCTGCTTGCGAAGGGGCTCTGTTGGTTGTTGATGCTGCGCAAGGTATTCAGGCACAGACAATCTCCAATGTTTACATGGCTATTGAACATGATTTGGAGATTATTCCCATACTCAACAAGATTGATTTGGAGAGTGCCATGCCCGATGAGGTGGAGGATCAGATTGTACAATTGCTGGGAACTCCGCGGGATCAAATTATTCGTACCAGCGGTAAGACAGGTATAGGCATTGAAGAGATCTTGCGTGCTATCATTGAGCGTGTTCCAGCTCCTCAAGGTGATCCGGATGCTCCATTGCAGGCATTGATATTTGATTCAGTCTTTAATTCATTCCGAGGTATTATTGCCTATTATAAGATTGTGAACGGTACCCTCCGTAAAGGAGATCTGGTGAAATTCATCAATACCGGTAAGGAGTATGAGGCCGACGAAGTGGGTATTCTACGTCTAAATATGGTGCCACGCAGCGAAGTGCATTGTGGCGATGTGGGATATATTATTTCTGGTATTAAGACATCGAAAGAGGTGAAGGTGGGTGACACCATAACACATGTGAAACGTCCAGCAGCAAAAAGTATTGAAGGGTTTGAAGAGGTTAAACCGATGGTTTTTGCGGGTGTATATCCTATTGTTAGTGAGGATTTCGAGAACTTGCGGGCCTCTTTGGAAAAGTTGCAATTGAACGACGCATCACTGACATTTCAACCTGAGTCGTCTGTGGCTCTTGGATTTGGATTCCGCTGTGGATTCCTAGGATTACTCCATATGGAGATCATTCAGGAGCGACTTGAGCGAGAGTTTAATATGGATGTGATAACAACTGTTCCTAACGTTTCCTACCGAATATACGACAAAAAGGGAAACATGAAGGAGGTTCACAACCCGAGTGGTCTACCTGACCCCACACTCATCGATCGAATTGAAGAGCCATTTATTCGTGCTTCTGTCATCACCAATACGTCATATATTGGACCAATAATGACACTCTGTCTGGGTAAAAGAGGTGTGCTGATTAAACAGGAATATATTTCAGGAGATCGAGTGGAGATTATATACGATCTGCCACTTGGTGAGATTGTAATCGACTTCTACGACAAATTGAAGAGTATCTCTAAAGGATATGCTTCGTTCGATTACCATATGCACGACTATCGCCCTTCGAAGTTGGTGAAACTAGATATACTCCTCAATGGAGAACCCGTGGACGCTCTATCTACTCTGACGCATTTCGACAATGCGCAGAGCTTTGGTCGACGCATGTGTGAGAAACTGAAGGAGTTGATACCTCGACAGCAATTTGATATAGCAATTCAGGCAGCCATAGGAGCAAAGATTATTGCACGTGAAACGGTGAAGGCGGTACGAAAGGATGTAACGGCTAAGTGTTATGGTGGTGACATCTCTCGTAAGCGCAAGTTGCTCGAAAAGCAGAAGGAGGGTAAGAAGAGAATGAAACAGGTAGGAAATGTGGAGGTACCGCAAAAGGCTTTCCTCGCTGTGCTTAAACTGGATTAATTAATTCTTTAGATAAAGGAAAACGGGGCTGTCTCAAAAGATTGACAG
>DBQD01000070.1:0-19394 GCA_002305715.1 Proteiniphilum sp. UBA1403
CCTTTTGGAACAGCCCCTTTCTTTTTTTATATATCTAATTATGCTTGCGGATTATGCTTGCGGAGCCTGTTCCTTTAATTTTTGAACTATTGCCTCAACAGCTTCCGACAGTCCACTGCTGTTCTTACCTCCAGCTGTTGCAAAATGGGGCTGTCCGCCACCACCTCCCTGAATTAGTTTGGCCGCTTCGCGCACTATGTTGCCAGCATGAAGTCCAGCAGCAACCAGATCATCACTCAACATGACCGTAAGATTTGGCTTGTTGTTTGCAGATGAACCAGCAACAAAGAACAACTTTTCCGGGAACTCTCCCTTCAGTTGGAAAGCAATATCTTTAACCATATCGGGTGTTCCCATTGGCAATATCGTACGGAAAAGATGAATCCCATTCACCAGTTCTTTTCTTTCAATGATACGTTGCTTCAATTGCACGGTCTTCTCTTTGACATACCCCTGCAGTTCCTTCTTCATTTCGTCGTTCTCCGAAATGAGTCTATGCACACCCTGCATGATGTCTGGCACATTATTAAGTAGATTCTTAATCTCTTGTAAAGCATCTTCTTTCGAATAGAGATACTCTTCGCACACTTTAGCTGTAACAGCTTCAATACGGCGTACACCTGCCGAGATGGCACTTTCACTTACAATGCGGAAGGTACCGATGCGACCGGTAGACGAAATATGTGTTCCTCCGCAAAGCTCTATTGATGATCCGAAACGAACGGTACGAACATCGTCTCCATACTTTTCACCGAAAAGTGCCATTGCCCCCTGAGCTTTCGCTTCTTCAATTGGTACATGACGATGTTCCTCGATGGGGAAATTGCTTCTTATTTTAGCATTTACAGCTCTCTCAACAGCACGGATCTCTTCTGGAGTCATTTTTTGAAAATGAGAAAAGTCGAAACGCAATACCTCTGGAGATACATAAGACCCTTTCTGTTCGACATGCGTACCCAACACCTCACGCAGTGATTCGTGCATTAGGTGGGTAGCAGAGTGGTTGCACTCGGTAGCCGTTCTCTTTTCTATGTCAATTTTTGCTGTAAAGATTCCTTCTGGATTCTCTGGCAACTTGTTGATTAGGTGTACTGCCAAGTTATTCTCCCGTTTGGTATCGAACACCTCAATTGTGTGCCCCTCTTCGGTAATCAGCCAACCTGTATCGCCTACCTGTCCACCCATCTCTGCATAGAAGGGAGATTGGGAAAGAACAACTTGGTAGAAACTCCTATTTTTCTGTTTTACTTCACGATAACGGAGAATACGAGCTTCACATTCTGTTTCATCATAACCCAAGAACTCCGGTTCCCCGTCGTTCACCTTTGTCCAGTCGCCCGTCTCCACAGTAGCCGCATTGCGCGCGCGTTCCTTTTGTTGTTGCATTTCAGCATTGAAAGCATCCACATTCACACTCATGCCATGCTCACGGAGAATAAGCTCTGTTAAGTCGAGAGGAAAGCCAAACGTGTCATAGAGTTGGAAAGCCACTTCACCACTAAGTACCCCCCCCTTTTCTGTGGGCATATTTTTCTCCAGTAGTTTGATACCTGTTTCCAATGTACGCAAGAACGATTCTTCTTCTTCCTTCATCACTTTCCCAATGAGTGTCTGCTGTGCAATGAGTTCGGGATATGCGTCTCCCATCACATCAATCAGTGTAGGAATGAGTCGGTGCATAAACGCTTCGTGCATCCCCAGGAAAGTGTAGCCATAACGTACAGCTCGACGGAGAATACGACGAATCACGTATCCTGCCTTTGCATTCGATGGCAGCTGACCATCTGTAATTGAAAAAGAGATTGTGCGCAGGTGATCTGCAATCACGCGCATGGCAATATCTTTTTTGGTGTCATCCCCATACTTGGCCTTGCTGATCTCTGCAATCTTTTGGATAATCGGCTGAAACAGGTCGGTATCGTAGTTCGACAACTTACCCTGCACGGCCATACACAACCTTTCGAAGCCCATTCCCGTATCGATAACCTTTGCAGGAAGCGGCTCCAGTGAACCGTCCACTTTGCGGTTATACTGCATGAAAACAAGGTTCCATATCTCAATGACCTGCGGATGACTATGGTTTACCAGGGCAAGTCCATCCACTTTCTCCCGTTCGCTATTGGGTCGTATATCGATGTGAATCTCTGAGCAAGGCCCACACGGACCGGTATCGCCCATTTCCCAGAAGTTATCTTTCTTATTACCGTTTATGATTCTTTCTTTTGGCAGAAAAGCTTCCCAGTAGGAAGCAGCCTCGTCGTCACGTTCCAGTTTTTCGTCGGCAGCACCCTCAAAAACCGTCACATAGAGCCTATCCTTATCCAGTTTAAGCACCTCAGTCAGGTATTCCCATGCCCACTCAATAGCCTCTTTCTTAAAATAGTCGCCAAACGACCAGTTACCAAGCATCTCAAACATGGTGTGGTGATAAGTATCGTGCCCCACCTCCTCAAGATCGTTGTGCTTACCACTCACCCTCAAACACTTCTGCGAGTCGGCCACACGTGGATATTTAATTGGCGCATTACCCAGAATAATATCTTTGAACTGGTTCATCCCTGCATTGGTAAACATCAATGTGGGGTCACCTTTGATCACCATGGGTGCAGAAGGCACAATGCGATGCTCTTTCGACTGAAAAAAATCTTTATACGACTGTCTAATCTCTTTGGAGGTCATCATAAACTTTCAATTATTACTTAAAAAAGGTTCGGGATATGAGTAAATTACCCAAAACAGAGTACAAAAATACAGCAAAAACTTCTTATCCCCAAGTGAGTGAGATAAAAGGGTTATAGAATAACTCTGTATAATGGATTTATATTTTCTCTTTTAACTGATATCCATATCCACTAATTGTAAAACCTTCAATTATGTTGAAGCAATTGACTAGATAGAACCATTGCCAGAAATTATCTTCGAAAACAGTACTTCCAAACAGTACCGGCTATACTGAATTTAAAGGAGCATTAACAGAGAATGTAGTCCTTCAATCTTTGGTTGCTCAAAACGATGTAATGCTCTACTATTGGAGTTCAGGTAACAAGTCGGAAATTGACTTTATTTTTCAGATTCAAGCAGATATTATTTCGGTTGAAGTAAAATCAGAAACACGCATAAGTGGCAAAAGCCTATCTGCTTATTCAAATAAATATTACCCTTCATACAGGATTCACATATCT
Source organism: Proteiniphilum sp. UBA1403 (assembly GCA_002305715.1). GTDB lineage: Bacteria > Bacteroidota > Bacteroidia > Bacteroidales > Dysgonomonadaceae > Proteiniphilum. The sequence goes on from DBQD01000070.1 coordinate 3,183, forward strand.
ATGAACAATCTTAAAGAAACTGACGGACTTGTAAGTTGCCCAATTCCATTAACAGATTGGCTTAGTAAGATGTTACCTTAAATATAAATATTTTCATACCTTTGATAAAACATACTTGTAACACTAATCGAATTATATGCCCCAAACCACTATTAATAACTGCCCCATTTGCAACAGTTCAGATATAATATATGCATTTAATGCTGTCGATTATTTCTCTACAAAAGAAACATTTCCTATCTATGATTGCAGCAATTGTGGTTTTCGATTCACGAACAATTTTCCATCTAACGATACAATAGGCAGATATTACGATTCACCCGACTATATTTCTCATTCAGACTCAAAAAAAGGTGTTGTAAACCGCCTATTCCACTTTCTTAGGGAAATCATGCTTAAGAAAAAAGCCAATCTTATTTCGAAATATTCAACAGGAGACCGTCTGCTTGACATTGGTTCTGGCACAGGATACTTTCTCAATGCAGCAAAGGAGAGAGGTTATTCAGTTTGGGGAATAGAAAAAGATAGTAAAGCCAGAAACTTTGCAATCGATGCCTTCGGTTTAGATGTAAAAGGTGAAGACTTTTTATGGAATATCAATAGTAATTCGTTTGATGTTGTCACTCTGTGGCATGTACTTGAGCATATGGAAAACCTAAATGAAGTAATTGGAAAGCTTTCAGATATACTCAATAAGGATGGAACATTAATCTTGGCCCTTCCAAATTATCTCTCCTATGATGCAAGGAGATATAAAGAGTACTGGGCAGCATATGACGTGCCACGCCATCTCTGGCATTTCTCACCAGTCACGATTGAAAGGTTACTCATCAAGCATCGACTGAAAATTATTAATATATTTCCGATGCCTCTCGATGCCTTCTATATTTCCATGTTAAGTGAGAAATACAAAAAGAGTAATTTCCTGTTAAAATACGGAAGAGCCTTTTTGACAGGTCTTATCGGTTATTTTCGCTCACTCTCTCAGTTAACACATTCAAGTTCGTTGATTTATATTGTTAAGAAGAATGAACTTGGATAACAATTTACGTTTTGTTGTTGCAGCAACCAATTAAGTGACACTCTGTAGCCCACAAATATCCAAAACTGAACTTTTAAAAATAAATCCTAAATCTATCTAATTAGAGCATCCCATTTTTTGAAAACAGAAAGAAGGTCGTACATTTGTGAGAGTCACCTTCAGAAGACAATCGTGGAGAGATATGTAGCCTTATTTGCGTTGCTTTTCCTCTTTTTGCTCAGTTCATGCAACAAGAACAAAAAAGAAGAAATTTCAACATACCCCATAGTAAAATCCAATTTTGAGAATTCACTGGTTATCGATGGTGTAGTGGAGCCTGTGCGCTTTTCAACCATCGTCTGTCCGAACAATGTAGACGCCGTAATTACCTATCTTATTGAAGAGGGAACGTATGTGAATGAAGGTGATATTTTATGCATTCTCGACGACAATAACCTGAAAACCAATTACGAGAATCTACTGATTGAGCTCGAAACTGCCAAAGCCGAACTAAACAAAATTAAGGCCGATTTAGAGATGCAATATTCTCTACTTGATGCGCAGGTAGAAAATAACAATGTGGATACCGAGATAGCGCAATTGGACTCCCTTCAGTTGAATTTCGCCACATCCACACAAAAACGCATTAAAGAGTTAGAGCTTGAGAAGGCGATTATAGAAAAAAATAAGTTTCAAAATAAGCTTATCTCCCTCGAGATTATCAACCAATCAGAAATACGAAAGATGGAGCTGAACATCCAGCGTTTATCTAACCGAACTTCCTCTGCCAAGAAAATACTCGATGGATTGACTATTCGTTCGCCACGAAAAGGATTGGCTATCGTGTCAAATTCATGGTTGACAGGTGATAAGTTGAAGGTTGGCGACAATGTATGGGAAGAAATGCCGTTGATCACCATCCCTGAAGTTGCAGAAATGAAAGTGAAAATGATGGCAGGGGAGGTTGAGTTTCGTCAGATAAGCGAACGCGATTCGGTACGTTTCAACTTCGATGCGATGCCTGGGAGTACAGCTTACGGAAGTATCACAAAAAAACTACCTGTGGGTCAACCCTATAAACGGGACTCAAAAGTGAAATATTTCGAAATAGAAGCATCCATCGACAGTACCACTCAAGTCCCTGAGCCCGGAGTCACCGCAAATTGCAAGATCTTCATCCAACATGTCCGAGATACAATAGTAGTACCACAAATTACCATTTATGAGGAAGATTCCCTGAAGGTTGTCTTTGTGAAGAAGAAAAATAAGTTTGAGATGCGTCCCATAAAAACAGGATTAACTTCATCAAAACTGGCCATTGTAACTGAAGGGTTATCTATTGGTGAAGAGATTGCATTCATAAAACCCCCACTTTCAATGGTGAGTGGTAACACAAAATAAATTCAAGTCTTTGTAACATCATGAAGAATTTTTTTAAAGCATGTATTCTCATCTTCTTTTGTTCGCTAGCATTAACGGCGTGTAAAAAAAAGGAAACACAACAAATACCCATTGGAAAAGTAACCCAAGGCACTCTGTTTATCGATTTGTACGAAGAAGGAGAGTTAGAAGCCATTAATTCCACTACAATTGTAGCTCCATCTATTTCATGGCGTTATGGTGACCTGAAAATCACTGAGCTGGTAAAAGATGGCCAGGAGGTGAAAGCTGGTGATACACTGATTACATTCGACCCGTCGGAAGTACTGAAAGGTATTGTTGATGCCGAATCGAATCTAGAGATTGTACTGGCTGATTTCGAAAAAATGAAAGCACAGCAACAATCGGAACTCGAAGAACTTAGGGCGGCGTATGAGGTCACTCGCATTTCACACGAAATATCGAAAATCCGTTTCGAGTCGGCCGGATACGAATCAGATATCAAGAAAAAAGAGATTCAGTTGAACCTCGATAAAGCACAGATTGCGCTGGAAAGAGCTAAAGAGCAAATTGATAACCGCATAAAAATTCAGAAAGAAGAGGTCAAACAGAAACAGCTTTCCATCATGCAATACGAATCAAGGCTAAAAGAAGCACATGAAACGCTTAGAAAGTTATTCGTTGTATCCCCTTCTTCGGGAATTGCCATTTTGTCGAGAAACTGGAGCAGCAACAATAAGTATCAAATTGGCGATCAGACCTGGAGCGGCTCACCCATTATACTACTCCCTGACTTATCGGCTCTTAAAGCTATTGTGAAAATTAACGAAGTAGACATTTCAAAGATCAAAGAAGGGCTTAACGTAGAAATTAAACCCGATGCTTTTTCCGAAAGTGTATTTACGGGAACCGTTCAAACCATTGCCAATTTGGCGGTGAATAAAGACAATTCATCGAAAATTAAAGTGTTTCCTGTCGAAATCTTACTCAACGAATCCGATAAGAACCTGTTACCCGGACTTACAGTCAGCTGTCGCATCATCATCGACAAGGTGGATGATGTCCTTTATATTCCACTGGACGCTCTGTTTCTGGAAGAAGGCAAAAGTTATGTATTCAAAAAGAAAGGAACCGATTACGAAAAGACAGAAATAGAAACCGGCATTAGCAACTCCGATTATATAGTCGTTACAAATGGATTGAATAAAGGCGATGAGATTGCACTCGTACATCCTTTTGCTCAAGAAACGGAAGTAAAAAATTCAGAAAACGCAGAGATAGAATGAAAAATAAGCCATTATATAGCCATTTACTTGCGTTCCTCGTTGTATCACAGCTATTATCCTGTACTAAAACCACAGGAAGCGAGGGTGTAAGCAATATATCCGACGGCCGTACAATTGTGGAGACAGGAGAATTGGCAGCTGTTAATTCACGTCCTGTTGTAATCAGTCGCTATGGTAGGCACTGGACTCGTATGAAGATCATTGGATTGTTGGACCACGGTTCAATTGTAAAAAAGGGAGACTCTATTGCACAGCTCGACCCCTCGGAAATCAACAAATATATACTAGACAGCGAGAGCAACCTTGAAACACAGTTGGCTGTACTTGAAAAACTTTATGTAGAGCAAGAAAACAAAAAACAGGAAAGAGAATCGAGAATAAAAAACGAAACAGCCACCTTCGATTTGAAAAAAATAGAGTTGGAAGCCTCCCGTTTCGAATCAGACCGTCAGCGCACAATCAAACAGCTCGAATTTGAACAAGCAGTCATTAATCTGGAAAAAGAGAGAAAAATCTTCGAACTGAATGAGACAATCAATAACAGTGAGTTAAAGATACAAGAAATTAGAGTCGAGCGCATAAAAAAAGACATAGAAAGTGCCAAGAGCCTGATTCCCTTACTCACTATTCGCGCCCCTGTCTCGGGAGTGTTTCAAATTTCCCGAAACAGGCAAAACTCCAACAGGAATATCTACAAGATCGGCGACAACATCTATTCCGGTAATAATTTAGCCATTGTTCCTGAATTGGAATTCATGAAAGTGATTACACAAATAAACGAGACCGACTTTCTAAAAATATCCCTCAACCAGAAAGTAGTCGTACGATTGGATGCCATGCCGAATGTAAATTTCGACGGAGAGGTGATCTATATTGGTAAACTTTGTCGGCTGAAAGAGCGCAATTCTCGGCAGAAAGTGTTTGATGTAGAAGTACGAATATTAAAGCCCGACGAGCGTCTGAAGCCTGGGATGACAGTAAGTTGTGAATTTTTATAGAAAAGAGTATGCAATACGGAGAAAATGTTCGTTTGGCATTCCAAGGATTGATTGACCATAAGTTTCGTTCCTTTCTTACCATGTTGGGAATCATCTTCGGTGTCGCATCCGTTATTACGATGTTATCGATTGGAGAAGGTGCCAAACGGGAAGCTATCGCCAAATACCAGGATCTGGGAGTAAACAATATTATCATTCGCGAAAAATCACTCTCCGATGAAGAATTGGAGGAGGTGAGGGCAAGGTTTTCACAAGGCCTATCCATTCAGGATGCACAAGTTATTCAAGAAATTGTCCCCGGGGTAGAACGGATAGCCTCACAGGCTGAAAAAAATACAGATGTTCGGTACAATGATAAAACGGTAAGATCCACCATCATAGGCATCACCCCCGACTTTCAAACCATGATGAATTACAACGTTGAAAAAGGGTACTTCATCAATGAAAAGCACAACAACGAACGCCTTAAAGTATGTGTATTGGGTTCTGGTGTTGCAGCCAGTTTCTTTAAAGGAGAAGATCCAATCGGGAAATTGGTTAAGATTGACGATCAATGGTTGGAGGTGATCGGCGTACTTGAATCGAAAAGCCTTTTCACGGAAACCGTTGGCGAATTAGCCGCTCGCGATCTGAATACCGATGTTTTCGTACCCATATCTTTATTCTTGAATCGATTCACGCGCGACAATCCACTCTCCAGTCAAATCCAGCAAATAACCGTTCAGTTAAAAAATTCGGACAAACTGGTAGAAGCCTCCAAAATCATCAACGAAATTCTACGCCGTCATCATTTCAATAACAACGACTATAGCATTGTAATTCCCTTCGAACTGTTGAAGCAGGAAGAAAAAGAGCGTCAAATCTACAATTTCCTGTTGGGCGCCATTGCTGCCATCTCTCTGTTGGTTGGTGGCATAGGTATCATGAATATCATGTTGGCAACAGTGATGGAACGTACACGTGAAATTGGTATTCGCCGAGCTGTAGGAGCACGTAAAATTGACATCATGAGTCAGTTTGTCACCGAATCGGTGGTAATAAGTATCACAGGCGGAATCATTGGTGTACTCATCGGTATTATTCTATCGCTCACAGTATCACTGTTTACCGATGTAACCACTTTTATCAAGCCCTACTCCGTTTTTATTGCATTCTCTTTTTCCGTAATTGTAGGAGTGAGTTTCGGTTATCTACCAGCTAAGAATGCTGCTAATTTAAAACCGGTCGATTCCATTCGCTACGAATAAAAACTTGACAAGAAATGTTGATCGAAATAATAGACTTAAAAAAGAATTATCTGCTTGGAGACACCGAAATACCTGTTATTCACGGCATCAATCTCAATATTGAGAAGAATGAATATGTGGCAATTATGGGTCCGTCGGGTTCTGGAAAATCCACATTGATGAATATCCTGGGATGTCTCGACACAGCTTCGAGTGGTCACTATTACTTTAACGGCACAGATGTGAATACATTAGACGATGATGCCCTGTCGATCATGCGAAACAAGGAGATAGGTTTTATCTTTCAAAACTTCAACCTACTACCCCGTCTGAATGCCATTCAAAATGTAGAACTCCCCCTTATTTATGCTGGAACACAAAGTGAGGAACGCAAAGAAAGAGCATTAAGAGCTTTGAATAGGGTTGGACTGTCGGATCGTGTGCATCATAAGCCCTCAGAGCTAAGTGGAGGACAACGACAGCGTGTGGCCATAGCGCGTGCATTGGTTACAAATCCCGGTATCTTATTGGCCGATGAGCCTACAGGTGCTCTAGATTCAAAAACGGGTGTTGAAATTATGCGTTTATTCGAAGAACTGCACAGTGAGGGTAATACCATTATTCTTATCACGCACGAGCAAGAGATAGCCGACTATGCCCATCGGAACATTTATCTGAAAGATGGCATGATTCATTCCGACAAAAAGAATTCCGACAAGAAAATTGTCTTTTAATCCTACATTTCCAATTGCAACAATTATCTTCAAAAAGAAACAATATCACAAACATATGATGAGAAAAATCCTACTTACTATCGCATTCTTTTTCCCATACTTTGTCTTATTGCAAAGTCAGTCGACCTACACCCTCACATTGGAAGAAAGCATTGAAATTGCCAAAAATAAAAGCTATTCGATGAAGAATCTGGCTGAAGATCTCAAAATAGCTGAATTCAATTTGAGATCGGCAACAAGCAGGTTGAAGACCCATATCGATTTAACACTCAACACACCACAATTTACGGAAACGATAGAGAGCTGGAAAGACACAACCGGTATAACGTTTTATTACCCCATAAAAGAACTGGGTTACACCAGTACACTCACCATCAATCAACCATTACCGACCGATGGTAATATATTTATATCTAACTCATTATCAAGTGGTGAAAATCTCGAAAACAGCTTCCGCTCTTCCCGCTTACGATCTCGCATAGGATTTAATCAACCACTTAATTCATTTTATGCATACAACAGTATACGCACCACACTAAAAAGGGCCGAGCTTGACTACGAACGTTCCAACAAGCAGTTTAAAAGAGAGGAGTTAAACCTTGTTTATCAGGTAAATAGTGCCTATTACAACCTGCTTTCGCTACAGAAAAGCACTGATATTGCATCGCTCGACTTGGAGAGACAGATGGAGGCATATGAAATATCGAAGAACAAGTATGCAGCAGGACTTATTCGCGAGGTCGATGCCTTGCAGATGGAGGTCGATTTGGCAGAAGCACAAAACAACCATGATATAGCCCTCTTAAATGAGACCTCGGCTAAGAATTCGTTCAAAGAGCTTTTGGGACTTGACCTAAACGACGAGATTGTTCTTAACAACGAACTCAGCTATGAAATTGTAATTGTAGATCCGGAGAAAGCTGTTGAGTTAGCCTTGAAAAACAGGCTGGAAGTACGAGAACAAGAGATCCAGATTGAGCTGCAAGAGCTGAATATAAAACAGCAAAAAGCAAACGGAATGATACAGGGGCGCATTGATGCATATTTTGAAAAAGCCGGTATTGACCAACAGACGAATGTGGGACTTTTCAACTCCGTAAAAAACTCCTATAACAATCTGATTGACCGAAATGCAAACTATGGTGTGGGGTTAACCATTACTATTCCCATCCTCGATTGGGGAGAGAACAGAGCGCTGGTAAGGGCATCTCAATCGAGATTAAAACAATTTACCTACAGGAAAGAGGAGGTGCAACGAGAGATTGAAACCGAAGTAAAAAACCTTATCGCCAACATAAACAGCAACTTGAAGAGATTGCAGGTACTGGAAAGAAACGTGTTGGTTGCAGAAAAAAGTTTCGATATAACACTAAAACGTTTTTCCGATGGCGACATCGACAGTCAGAGTCTGGCGCTGGAAAGAAACCGATTAAACAATGCCTATACATCTCATTTGAGGGCATATATAAACTATCAGCTATCATTGGCCGACCTAGCTAGAAAAACTTTCTATGACTTCCGCACAAATCAAGAAATAGACTAGATTGGACTTTCAAATATAGCTTTTAACCAAACCGGATTTTAAATTAAAACCCAGTCAACACCCCAACTCTGTGCTCAAAACCACCGCTAATTAACTAAATATTGTCTTTTAAAAATAACACAGATACAAATGTAAGAGTGTTCTCCACCATTCAATATAGAAAGAATGGGGTAAACTATCCAGTGTTAAAAAAATCAAGGTGTAGCAACTGTAGCAACTGATCCGGCATCTAATGTAAAGAGTTTTTCCATTGTGGCTGATGGGGTGTACAAACTTGAGTTAAACACTGTACAAAACCAAAATAAGACGTTTACTTTTACCTATACACTCGACGGTGTTGACTACCGATTAAATATTAATTATGGGCCGTTGAAAGTGAATCCGAACCTTCTCCTACAGTAATTTATTGCTTGGATATGCTCCAAACCCAGATTGAACAACGCAAGCGCATCTTCCAACAGTCGTTCGCAAAAAAAATTTGTCGTTTCTCATGGAAACAAGTAATTTTGAACGATATCTCTTGCTGATTGCTGACTGCTGAAATTCAAAAACTATGGGTAAACGAAAAAAGCCAATCCAATTCGATGAGAAACGACTCTACTATTCCATACAGGAGGTGGCCGATCATTTTGCGGTAAATGTTTCTCTTTTGCGCTTCTGGGAGAAGGAGTTCGATAACATCCGTCCCAAAAAGACCGCAGGGGGAACTCGTCAGTTTACACGTGACGATATCCGGGAAGTGGAGATTGTATACCATCTTGTGAAAGAGAAGGGGATGACACTCGAAGGGGCACGGCAAACCCTTAAATCTAAGAAAGATGACGAAGCGAAACGGGTTGAGGTTGTGAGTAGGCTCGTAGAGATTAAAAAGGAACTACTGCTGCTTGAGGAGGAGTTCGCGCAGCTACATGAACAGCAGAAATACGCAAAAAAGGCCACTGAAGAATAAGTTATGAGTAGATTCTATTTGCTGCTGTCCCTTTTTCTTGTGTTAACATGTGGTGCAATGAGCCAACCACAGATCCGAATGGGTTCCGAAATGACTGATCTCTATTTCCCCCTGTTGAATGGTAAAAGGGTGGCCGTGATGACCAACCAGACCGGTATTGTTGGCGATGTGCATCTGGTGGACTTGTTAATTGACAATCACTTTAATATTGTGGGTATTTTTTCTCCCGAACATGGGTTTCGGGGTACGGCCGATGCCGGTGAACATGTAGCCAGCTCTGTGGATGAGAAAACTGGAATCCCCATTTGGTCGCTCTATGGCAGTGGTAGCGGAAAGCCGGCTGCGGACAAAATGAATGCGTTCGACATCCTGCTGTTCGATCTGCAAGACGTGGGACTTCGCTTTTACACCTACTACGCTAGCATGGCGCGACTGATGGATGCCTGCGCGGAACAGGGTAAAAAGATGATCGTGCTCGATCGCCCCAACCCCAACGGTATGTATGTAGACGGCCCTATCCTCGACATGAAGCATAAGTCGGGTGTGGGTTGGTTGCCCATCCCTGTAGTGCACGGCATGACACTTGGCGAATTAGCGCTGATGATCAACGGCGAAGGGTGGCTCCCCAACGGTCGCGTGTGCGATTTGACAGTTGTTCCCTGCGAGAACTACACCCACCAGACCCGTTATGTGCTGCCGATTGCCCCCTCACCCAACCTGCCCAACAACCACGCTATCTACCTGTACCCCTCCACCTGCCTTTTTGAAGGAACGGTGATGAGTCTAGGTAGAGGAACTGCCTTCCCCTTTGAGGCGTACGGACATCCCAATTACAAAGGATCTGCCTTCTCCTTTACACCCCGCAGCGTACCGGGTGCAAAGAATCCACCGTTGCTCAACAAACTATGCTACGGAGTTGATCTGCGGTCACTTCCCAATGAACAGATTATCCAAAATGGGTTCGACCTATCCTATGTGATTGAGGCTTACCACAACCTGAATATGGGAGACAAGTTTTTTACCTCCTTTTTTGAGAAACTGGTCGGTGTGGATTACATCCGCACCGATATCATCAGCGGAAAAACAGCAGATGAGATCAAGAATAAATGGTTTTGCGATGTGGTAAAATTCAAGCAACAACGCAAGCCCTACTTAATCTATGCGGAATAATTCCTCGTAATACAAATCTGTTTTCATGGTTTCGTCTTAGCTCAGTGTCTGTTTAATTCCTGTTTAGTCTCCTTTCTATACTGATTTTTTTTCCTTTGTGTGGATCCTATTATTCGGAATAAACAGGCCCTCTTTCCGAAACGGGGCTGCCTCACCTTCGCTTCAGCCTCATTCCCTCTTCATTTCAACCTTATCTCAACCTTATGTTTTACAGGGCAACCATAAGGATGAGATAAGGAACGTACATGGTACATTGAGACAAAAATCAATTAAATTTTGGAGTTATACGTGGGAATTCCTCATATCATACCGATTGGTAAAACCGTTTTTGTATTTTGAATGCCATTTTTTGTATTTTTGCACTTCATTTACAGAACAAAGAAACAACAAGTTGATAAACAGATAGACGTTGTCACTTGAATTAATTTATCGTATGGAAATTGCAAGCAAATACAACCCGGCTGAGGTAGAAAACAAATGGTACCAGTACTGGATGGAACAGAAGTTGTTCCACTCTGAACCTAACGATCGTGAACCGTTTACAATTGTCATTCCACCTCCTAACGTAACGGGTGTACTACATATGGGCCACATGCTCAACAATACCATCCAGGATGTATTGGTGCGTCGTGCCCGCATGCAGGGTAAAAATGCATGCTGGGTGCCGGGTACCGACCATGCCTCTATCGCAACTGAAGCCAAGGTGGTGAACAAGCTGGCATCGCAGGGCATCAAGAAAAGTGATCTCACCCGTGAGGAGTTCTTGAAGCATGCGTGGGATTGGACACACGAGCATGGTGGTATTATTCTGCAACAGCTGAAGAAGTTGGGTGCAGCATGCGACTGGGACAGGACAGCGTTCACCATGGATAAGATCCGCTCAGAGAGTGTGTTGAAGGTATTCTGCGATCTGTACGAAAAGGGACTGATTTACCGGGGTGTGCGAATGGTCAACTGGGACCCCAAGGCGCTTACGGCTCTCTCGGATGAGGAGGTGATCCACAAGGAGGTACACGGTAAATTGTACTATCTGCGTTATAATATTGAGGGCGACCAAACAGGTGCCTATGCAGTGGTGGCGACCACACGTCCCGAGACCATCATGGGCGATACGGCAATGTGTATCAATCCAAACGACCCGAAGAATGCGCACCTGAAAGGGAAAAAGGTGATTGTACCTCTCGTCAACAGAGTGATTCCGGTCATTGAAGATGAGTATGTAGATGTTGAATTTGGTACTGGCTGCTTGAAAGTGACTCCGGCGCACGATGTAAACGACTATGTGCTGGGAGAAAAATACAACCTCCCTTCGATCGATATATTTAATCCCGATGGTACACTGAACGAACATGGGGCAATGTATGCCGGCATGGATCGTTTTGCTGTCCGCACGCAGATTGAAAAAGATCTGGAGGCTGCCGGACTATTGGAAAAAACAGAAGCCTACACCAACAAGGTGGGTTTCTCGGAGCGGACCAACGAAGCTATTGAGCCAAAGCTCTCCATGCAGTGGTTCCTGAAGATGGAAAAACTGGCCAAACCAGCGGCCGAAGCGGTGGAGAACGATACCATCCGCTTCTATCCAGAAAAATACAAGAATACATACCGCCACTGGATGGAAAACATCAAGGACTGGTGTATCAGTCGCCAGCTCTGGTGGGGACATCAAATTCCGGCTTACTTCCTTCCGCAGGGTGGTTATGTGGTGGCGTTGACCAAAGAGGAAGCGTTTGAAAAGGCAAAGAAACAGGTGAATTATCCCCTTACAATCGACGACCTGAAGCAGGATGAGGATGTACTGGATACATGGTTCTCTTCGTGGTTGTGGCCTATTTCGGTGTTCGATGGTATTAATAACCCTGATAACAAGGATATACAGTATTACTACCCTACAAGCGACTTGGTGACCGGTCCAGATATCATCTTCTTCTGGGTGGCCCGCATGATCATGTCGGGGTATGAATATCGCCAGAATCCTTGCTTCCGGAATGTTTATTTTACCGGTATCGTTCGGGATAAACTGGGACGGAAAATGTCGAAACAACTGGGTAACTCTCCCGACCCAATCGAGCTGATGGATAAGTATGGTGCCGACGGTGTTCGCATGGGTATGCTGCTCTCTTCTGCAGCCGGAAACGACCTGCTCTTCGATGAGACGCTCTGCGAACAGGGTCGCAACTTCAACAACAAGATATGGAACGCTTTCCGCTTAATCAAGGGTTGGGAAACCGATACGAACATTCCGCAACCGGAGGCGGCTAAAATTGCAGCAGCATGGTTCGAGAGTAAGCTTTCGGAGACCATCGTCGAGCTAAACGACCTCTTCTCGAAATATCGTCTCTCCGAGGCACTGATGACACTCTACAAGCTTTTCTGGGATGAGTTTTCTTCTTGGTATCTGGAGATCATTAAACCGGCATATCAACAGCCTATCGACCGCAAAACATACGAACAGACGCTGGAATTCTTCGATGCACTACTTCGTCTACTTCACCCCTTTATGCCATTCATCACGGAGGAACTGTGGCAGGCTTTGGAGGAGAGGAAGAGTGGCGACAGCATCATGAACGCGCAACAGCCACAGGCAAATGAAGTGAATGCCGAGCTGCTGGCCGATATTGAACGGGTGAAACAGGTCATTGCAGGGGTACGTACCATCCGACTGGAAAAGAATATTCCACAGAAAGAACAGTTGGAGCTGCAGATTGTGGGTGGTAATGCGGATAGATACGAATGTGTGATCTCGAAAATGTGTAATCTCTCATCTTTTGCTGTGGTGACGGAAAAACAACCCGGTGCCGCAGGGTTCATGGTGGGTACCACTGAGTATACCATTCCGTTGAACAACATGATAGACTTGGAGGCAGAACTGCAGAAACTGCAAGCCGACCTGACCTACACAGAGGGTTTCTTGCAGTCGGTTCTGAGGAAACTTTCCAACGAGCGGTTTGTGCAGAACGCTAAACCGGAGGTTGTGGAAGTTGAACGCAGAAAACAGGCCGATGCGGAAAGCAAAATTGCTCTGCTGAAGGAGAATATCGCTGCATTATCGAGTAAGTAAGCGAAACAGTTGAGAGAAAGCTTTTCTATATAGCTTTTTTTAAAATTCAAGATAGGGTGCCAGACGATTGATATCGTCCGACGTGAACTCGTCGAGCATCGCAAGCTGGGAGAGAGATATAATCTCTCCCTTTTTTTTGCGCAGATTTACTATGACCTGCACCTGTTTGTAGTTGAGGTAAGGATGACGCAGTAGCTCTTTAAACTCCAACTTGTTGACATTGATTCTTGTAACATCAGCATCAATTGTAAGATAAGGATAAATTTGATTGTAACGCTCATAATCCATACCGTATACCTCCAGAAGTTGCTCGGGAGAGGTATACCCCCCCAGCAACTCCCTATACTTCACAATACGGGATGCAAAGCTACTTCCAATACCGGGGACCTTCTTCCACGCTGCAGTATCAGTTTCATTGAGTCGTATTGTCTCTCCGGCAGATAGTTTCTCAGTACGGGGGAAAGGGGCAAAACCCAATGCGGTAGTTCCTTTTTCTGATACAACCGTATCTACCAACTCATCAGCTTTTGGAGTGTTTCCGGTTCGTTCTATTCGTTGAACTATTTCCTGGGAGGGGAGAACACGCTCTTGGAGTGTTTGTCGGAAAGAATCAAACTCCTTAATCAACTCCTCATTTTGCGCAACCACCAATTGCGGTCGATCGCCATAGCGAAGCATCCCGTTCAGTATCATGGTGAACAGAATGAGAATCAACAGTAAAATCACAGCAAGTCTCGATCCACGTTGAAAATGCAAAAAGTCTTTCCACTTCATTCGGTCAACATTTTTAACAACTCCTACCAAAGATAAAATTAATTTTTATTCTTTCCGCAAAATGTATACTTTTATGAGGTGAACCTGAAGACATACAAATCTAAAAGAACACACATAAATGTCAAACCCCATAATTTTTATTGTCATGGAAAATAGAAGGGATTTTATTAAAAAAGTATCAGTAGGCGTAGCTGCTGTAGCTGTTGGAAGTCGCCACCTCAATCTAAGTGCCAGGAGTTATACACATATCCCCCGAGCCAATGACACGATTCGTGTAGGAGTTGTCGGTTTTTCCGACAGATTCAGAAGTTCACTTTTACCCAGTTTCATGAACCATGCCCAAGATTTGAATTTCGAAATTGTTGCGCTGTCCGATATATGGAACCGTCGCCGTGAGGAAGGAAAAGCATATATCAAAGAAAAAACGGGATGGGATGTTACTTTATGTCGCAATAACGATGAACTTTATGACCAGAATGACATTGATGCGGTCATCATAAGCACCGCCGATTTTCAACATGCATTGCATCTGGTAGAGGCAGCAAAGGCGGGTAAGCACTCCTATTGCGAAAAACCGTTTGCAGAAACAATGGACGATGCCAATGCAGCACTGAAAGCTTGCAAGGAAAAAGGAATCGTTGTACAGATAGGCTCCCAGCGCCGAAGTGGACCAAATTACCATGCTGCTTACGATTATATCAATTCCGGTAAATTTGGAGATATTGTGATGGCTGAGATGTGCTGGAATGTGAATCAACCGGGTCGCTGGCGCAGACCTGAACTGTGTGCATCAATCAAAGAGAGCGACGTGGATTGGAATCGATTCCTGATGAACCGCCCCAAAGTGGCTTGGGATCCTCGCAAATATCTTGAATACCGCCTGTTCTGGCCCTATTCCTCGGGCATATTGGGACAATGGATGTGCCACCAGATAGATACAGTACATTGGTTTACGGGATTCCCCTACCCGCGTAGTGTGGTTTCAAACGGAGGTATTTATCAATGGAAAGATGGTCGCACCAATGCGGATACACTGACTTCGGTTTTCGATTATGGTCCTCTAAACGACACGACGATAGGTTTTCAGGTTGTGTATAGTTCTCGTTTTAGCAACTCGGCTGGTGGAACAAAGGAACTCTACTACTCCAATGGCGGCATGCTGAACCTCGACACCAATGAGATTACCTCCGAGGGAGGACTGAGAGAACGTGAGGCATCTGCAATGGGACTCAAGGAAAACCAGCTTGAAAAGTTCACATTACCTAAATTTACTGTAGAATCGGGAGCCAATACAGGAGGTGACCCCCTCACATCAGCTCATATGAGAAATTGGATGGAGTGTGTACGAAACAACAATGTGGCAACAAATTGTCCTGTTGAAGCGGGATATAGTCATGCTATTGCCTGCGCCATGGCCAATGCAGCGTACCGTACAGGTATGCGTGCGACATACGATGCGAAAAAAATGCAAATTATGGCGGGCGGTAAGGTATTTAAATATTAATCGGATGAAACATTTTAATTCATTTACGGTGCTGGTATGTCTTATACTGGCACCGATTTCCTATTCTTTCGCTTCGCCTCCGGAGTATGCCGTTTGCACAAATGTGGCCAACTATCCCCTGGTGAAAGAGACAGGATATGACTACGTGGAATCGAACGTGGCCTACCTTATGCCGGATAAAAGTGATGCTGAATTTCAAGAACACCTAAATGAGATAAACAGGGTGCACGCGAAAATTATTTCCTGTACCAGTTTTATTCCCTCCAGCTTTCCACTCACCGGCCCGGAAACGAAACAGGAGGAAGCCAAAGTGTGGGCAGAAACGGCACTACGCAGAGCCGGTCTGGTAAAAATACCCTACATTATTCTGGGCAGTGGAAAAGCACGCAATGTGCCGGAAAACTTCTGTAAAGAACGGGCCACCGAACAATTTGTGTATTTTTGTACGCAAATTGCTCCATTGGCAGAGAAGTACGGTGTAACGATTTTGATTGAACCGCTGAACAGAAGTGAGACCAATCTGGTTAATTCCCTGGAAGAGGGTGCCGCGATTGTGGAGGCTGTGG
>DBQD01000070.1:19420-22454 GCA_002305715.1 Proteiniphilum sp. UBA1403
CAAATTTATCCGGCACTGTCACATCGCCGAGAAGGAGGAACGCACCTCCCCGGGCAGAAAGGGGGATGATTTCGGTCCCTACTTCCATGCACTGAAGGAAATTGGCTACAAGGGTTGTATATCGATTGAATGCAGATGGCAGGATTTCAACAACGAAATTCGACCGGCACTCACCTATATGCAGTCGCAATGGTTGGCTTCCACCGCTAGCACCAAATAGGAGCAGGCTCATTTTTATCCGAGGAATTGGCATAGTATGATATTGAATTACATCTGGGTTGCATTTTTTCTGATTGCGTTCGTTGTGGCGTTGGTAAAGTTGCTGTTCTTTGGCGATTTGCAGGTTTTTACCGAGATCATGAACTCGACCTACGACACGGCCAGGACCGGATTTGAAATATCGCTCGGACTGACGGGTGTGCTCTCTTTGTGGCTGGGTGTAATGAAAATTGGGGAACGTGGAGGTATGGTGGAACTGTTTTCACGTGCCGTGGCGCCGCTCTTCTCAAAGCTTTTCCCGCATATACCGGCAAACCATCCCGCTGCGGGATCGATGCTGATGAACATTTCGGCCAACATGCTGGGGCTCGACAATGCAGCCACTCCCTTTGGGTTGAAGGCAATGCAGGAACTGCAGGAGATAAACCCCAAAAAGGAGGAAGCTTCGAATCCTATGATCATGTTTCTGGTGTTGAACGCTTCAGGACTGACACTCATTCCGGTTACGGTCATGGTCTATCGAGCGCAATTGGGTGCGGCCAATCCTGCCGATGTCTTTATTCCCATCATGATCGCCACCTTTGTGGCTACGCTGGTGGGGATGATTGCCGTTTGCCTGAAGCAGGGCATCAATATCTTCCAACGGGCAATCATGGGCTTTATCCTTGCCATGGCAGGCATTATTGCAGGTACCATTTTTGTTTTTCAGTCGATGCCGCAGGAGAGGATCAACATTGTATCGAGCCTGGCTGCAAACGTGATTTTGTTCTCCATTATCTCCCTTTTTATCGTGAAGGCACTTCGCCGGAAGATCAACATCTTCGAAGCCTTTATTGACGGGGCCAAAGATGGCTTTAAAACAGCTGTAACCATCATCCCTTACCTGATTGCCATCCTCGTGGGGATCGGCGTTTTTAGGGCCTCCGGTACCCTCGATTTCATGATGGAGGGACTGCGTAGCCTCGTTGCGTTAACAGGAATGGATACGCGCTGGGTGGATGGTATGCCAACCGCCTTGATGAAGCCGTTGAGTGGCAGTGGTGCCCGGGGAATGATGATTGATGCGATGAAGACCTTTGGCGCAGATTCATTCGCAGCTCGCCTATCGAGTGTGTTACAGGGAGCAACCGACACCACCTTCTACATTGTGGCGGTCTACTACGGTGCGGTGAACATTAAAAATTCTCGCTATACCGTTCCCTATGCGCTTCTGGCCGATTTGGCAGGTGTGTTGGCGGCGATTTTTATTGCCTACCTCTTTTTCGGATAAAGTAAATTCCTTCTGCAAGTTACATAAAGTACAATATATGGCTATTAGTTTTCATTTGGAAAATGTGGATTTTCCGGCAATCAAAAAAAGAGAGACTGCAAACTGGATCAAAGCGGTCGCAAAAAATTTCAACCGTCAGGTGGGAGAGATCTCCTATCTATTTTGTGACGATACCAAAATACTGGAGATAAATCGTGAATATCTGCAGCATGATTATTATACCGACATCATCACATTCGACTATTCGGAAGATAAGACGATCTCGGGCGATATCTCCATCAGCCTCGATACCGTGCGTTCCAATTCGCAGAAATTTCAGACTGCCTACGAGGAAGAGCTGCATCGCGTGATCATACACGGTATCTTGCATCTTTGCGGTTTACGTGATCATAGCGAGGAGGAGAAAAAAGCAATGCGGGAAGCGGAAAATGCGGCGCTACTTCTTCTGGAAAATAGTACAAAATAAGTATGCCAATCCCTTTTTCTGTTGTGTTTTACAATACCGAGAACTTCTACGATACCGTAGATGATCCGTTGACCATGGACGACGAGTTCACGCCGTCCGGTTTCAGGAAGTGGACCCCTGAGAGGTTTAACGCGAAGGTAAATAACCTGACTAAAGTATTGACCGATATTGTACACCCCGAATACCCCGATGTGGTTGGGTTGGCAGAGATTGAGAACAAATTTGTGATGGAGAGCATTCTGGATAGAATGAATAGGAATGGTACGAGCCGGTACAGTTTTGTGCATTATGACAGCCCCGACGAAAGGGGATCGGATGTGGCGTTGATCTACAATACCCAATCACTCACCATCCTGGAGTCGAACCCGATTCTTGTACAGCTACCCGGTATTGAAGACCGCACACGCGATATCCTCCACGTAATAGGGAAAACAACAAACGGAGAGATTCTGAATCTGTTTGTGGTGCATTTCCCTTCGCGCAATGCAGGAACGGAAGTATCGGAGCGGAGACGTTTTTTTGTGGCCAGCGAATTGCGGAATGCGGCGCAGAAGGTACTGCATGAGAACCCGGCTGCAAACATTCTCATTATGGGTGATTTTAATGATACACCCGACGACAATAGCATTGATGAGGTGTTGGAAGTCGAGAAAAGATTCACCAATATTGAGCCGGCGAAATTATACAATCTGCTCTACCCTAGGCACCAAAAGGGATTGGGAACGACCTACTACCAGGGGTGGTTGCTTTTTGATCAGTTTTTTGTGTCGGGAAATATGTTGTTATCCAACAAAATAGATTGCAAACCGGAATATGCCGACATATTCAATCCAGGCTATTTGTTGCATACCGACAGAAGAAAAAGGGTTCGCCCAAACCGTACCTATAGCAGCGGCTATACGGGTGGATACAGCGATCACCTGCCTATTTTCATGCGTATTTATTTGAAATAGGGTTATCCATTGTTTACCCAAAAACAAAAACGCTTATCAGTTGTACTGATAAGCGTTTGATTATTAAAGTGATCCAGGCGGGATTCGAACCCACGACCCACAGCTTAGAAGGCTGTTGCTCTATCC
>DBQD01000015.1 GCA_002305715.1 Proteiniphilum sp. UBA1403
CCTTTTGGAACAGCCCCTTTTTGCATAGAAGTAAACGATAAACTTTTTTGATTACAAATTTGTAACATGTAAATTTAATCCTTACTTTTGCTATGTAAGATGATTCACATAAAACACTGGTGATGGAAAACAAAAAGAAAAGCATGGCGACGTCGCTCAGGCTCATCGCCACAGATAGGCAAAGAACCAACATTCTGCGCGAGTGGGAACAGAAAAGTATAGCCTATCTGGTTCAGAAAGTACCCACGTGGATCAGTTCAGACGGTCTCACAGCATTTGGACTCTTCGGCAATGTGATGGTGGCATCTAGTTTTGTTCTAGGACATTATTTTGGACGCTACTGGTTATTATTATCGCTTTTAGGCTTTGTCATCAACTGGTTTGGTGACTCACTCGATGGCCGCCTAGCATACTACCGTAATAAACCCCGTAAATGGTATGGCTTCTCGCTCGACGTTACTGTTGACTGGATTGGGACCATTCTCATTGGCCTAGGATTCACCATTTTCATTCCTGGCATTTGGAAATACGCCGGATACATGTTTGTGGTACTTTATGGCTGGGAGATGATCACTGCACAGCTCCGTTACAAAATTATTGGGCAATACTCCATTGACTCAGGCATTTTTGGACCAACAGAGGTGCGAATGCTCTTAGGCACCATTATCACCATCGAGGTATTTGTTCCAGGTTCACTTAAATTTCTAGCAACAGCAGCCTGTATCTTTCTGCTCATATCAAATATAAAGGAGAGCAGACGCCTACTTCGTTTGGCCGACGAACAGGATAAAGAGGAACGAGCAAAAAAAGAGAAAGAAAAAGAGCTTGAGACTCTTCGCAAAGAAAATGCCTGAACTTTCTACAATTTAATCAAAACCGGCACTATTAAAGTTTTGAGGCTAAAACATATCTGTTTCAGCCAAAAGTACTACCTTTGTGCAAAACATTAGAAATGGCATTATCCATGACGGGATACGGCAAAGCGATAGCCGAGCTTCCCAATAAAAAAGTCACAATTGAAATAAAATCACTGAACAGTAAGCAATTTGACCTGTTTACCCGACTTCCCCTCATTTACAGAGAGAAGGAGATTGCATTACGTAACACACTAGCTAGTAAGTTAGAGCGTGGGAAAGTGGACCTCTCCGTAAATGTGGAGGTGATCTCCAAAGATGTTTCTTCGAAAATAGACCATCAGGTGGTGGGTCAATATTATCGTGAGATAAGCGATATGGCTACCGAATTGAATATTGCTCCCCCACAAGAGTGGTTCTCTGTCCTACTGCGTCTACCGGATGTAATGAAACAGGAAACTGAAGCGCTAGATGAGAGTGAATGGAACACCATTGAGAGAGCTATTAATCAGGCTGTGGATGAAGTGATTGCTTTCCGCAAACAAGAAGGTGAGATGCTAACTCGGGTATTGAAAGAAAAAATTCAACTTATCCGCTCTCTTTTGGCAGATGTGGAACCTTTTGAATTGGAACGCATCGAAACAATTAAAAACCGCATTTACGACGGATTGCGTAATCTGGAAGGTGTGGAATACGACAAAAACCGTTTCGAGCAGGAAATGATATATTATATTGAAAAGCTCGATGTAAACGAGGAAAAGACGCGCTTAGCTCATCACCTCGATTACTTTATTGAAACCCTTGCCGACAGTCGTTCTCAAGGGAAGAAATTAGGTTTCATTGCACAGGAGATTGGGCGTGAAATTAACACACTCGGCTCAAAGTCGAACCAGTCGGGCATGCAGCGTATTGTGGTGCAAATGAAGGATGAATTGGAGCAGATTAAAGAACAAATTCTAAACATCCTGTAAGAGCTACAATACAATAAAGGGTATGCTCCCTGAACATTTATCTTCTATGGCTAAACTAATTATTTTTTCAGCTCCCTCCGGCGCGGGGAAGTCGACACTCGTCAAATACCTGCTTTCACAGGGTTTGAATCTTCGGTTTTCTATTTCGGCCACCAGCCGCCAACCTCGGGGTGAGGAAAAAAACGGTGTGGAATATTTTTTTCTTTCTCCAGAGGAATTTCGGCAACGCATTGCCAATAATGAATTTCTTGAATATGAAGAGGTTTATACCGATAAGTTTTATGGCACATTGAAAAGAGAAGTGGATCGTATTCTAGCTGATGGCAACAATGTAGTTTTCGACGTAGATTGCATTGGTGGTTTAAACATCAAAAAAATATACGGCAATCAGGCTCTGAGCATCTTTGTGATGCCTCCTTCTGTGGAAGTATTGCGCCAACGACTCGAGAAAAGAGGGACCGACTCGTATGAGGTAATTGAAAACCGACTGGCAAAAGCTGAGTATGAAATGAGCTTTGCGCCACAATTTGATGTGGTGATTTATAACGACGATTTCGATCGAGCAAAAGAAGAGGTACTGAAACTAGTCACTCAATTTATTCAATCGTAAAATATGTCTCTGAAGAGGATTTATTTAGGTATCGCAGCGCTTTTGCTCCCTATTTTACTCCTAGCGGGAACGCTGCAAAAAGAAACGCGAGTATTTAATGAGGTTGAGGGTGTTGAATTGCAACTCGATATATACAAAACCGATTCTACAGTCATAACGACTCAACCATGTCTCCTGTTTGTTTTTGGTGGAGGATTTAAAGAGGGAACACGTGATGCTTCTCAGTATCATGACTTTTTTCACTATTTTACGAACAAAGGGTTTATAGTAGTTTCGATTGACTATCGATTGGGAATGAAGGGGAAAGAGGCTCCAGGTTTACTAAATTTCAAACCATTGCAACAGTCCATAGAAATGGCTGTGAGCGATTTGTATGCTGCAACAAATTATCTTATTGAACATGCAGATGAGCTGAATATCGATCCCGAACAGATTATTATCAGTGGCTCAAGTGCTGGTGCCATTACAGTGTTACAAGCTGATTATTTGAATTGCAACAAGGCTCCTCTAGCGGTAGTATTACCCGATGATTTCCATTATGCCGGTGTCATCTCTTTTTCTGGTGGAATCTTCAGTACAGAAGGACTTCCTACATACAGACAACAACCTGCTCCTACACTGTTTTTTCATGGCAGTGGCGACAAGCTGGTGCCTTATGACAAAATCCGATTTTTTAAATTGGGAATGTTTGGATCTAAATCTCTCACAAAACGATTCCGGGATGAGCAGTATCCTCATGTTTTTTACATCATGGAAGATATAGGTCACGAAGTATCGGAATACCCTATGAGAGA
The DNA here is from genome assembly GCA_002305715.1 of Proteiniphilum sp. UBA1403. Lineage (GTDB taxonomy): Bacteria > Bacteroidota > Bacteroidia > Bacteroidales > Dysgonomonadaceae > Proteiniphilum. Next base: position 3,230 of record DBQD01000015.1, read on the forward strand.
ATTTCTTCCTGAAATTGAATACTTTATCAACAATTTCGTGTTTGAGGGTAAACAATGGATGATGGATGTAAGTTTAAAAGACATGCTCCGCAAATCGAAAGCATCCGCCAAACCTTCGAACTATTACAAGTAATATGCAAAAATATATTGAGAAATATCTTCTCCCCGTCGCGATGATTTTGGGGATCTCTTTTCACAAACAACTTGCTTTATTTTCACCAATCATTCCCTACTTGCTTTCACTCATGCTATTTATTACCTATTGCAGGGTTAGCTGGAGTGACATTCGATTAAACAAATTTCATTTTATTCTCCTTGCCATACAATATGTGGGAAGTGCACTTGTATTTCTGTTACTGAGACCCTTTAACGAGATATTGGCACAAGCAGCTATGATCTGTGTATTGACAGCTACTGCAACTTCGGCTCCTGTGGTAGCTGGCCTTCTTGGAGGAAGTATATCAATAACAGCTGCATATTCCATCATTAGTAACCTTTCCGTGGCCATAATTGCACCGTTGTTTCTTTCAGTAGTTGGAGAAAGTGGTGTGGAAATTTCTTTTGTTTCCTCTTTTTGGCATATATTTCTGAAGGTTATGCCCATACTTGTAATCCCCTTCTTGTTGGCTTTCCTTTTACAAAAATCTGCTCCTCGTGTTCATAAAAAGATACAATCTGCACAAATTATTTCTTTTTATTTATGGGCTGTTGCACTCACAGTGGTGATTGGTAATGTAACGCAATATGTTCGTATGCATGACGATGGCAACTATTCACTGGAAGCAATCATCATAATTACCTCTATGATAATATGTCTATTTCAATTCTTTTTTGGCAGAAAAATTGGTAAAAGATTTGGGTGGACAGTTGCTGGAGGTCAGGGATTGGGACAAAAAAATACCGTACTAGCTATCTGGCTCACCCAAACATATTTGAATCCGTTGGCCACACTTGGACCAGGTGCCTATGTCATCTGGCAGAATCTGGTAAACTCATGGCAAATATGGCGATATGCGAAGAAAAAAGATGGGAAATTAACCTAATATCTTATCCATTATATAATTTGTTCGTATTGCCGTATCTCCTCTACTAACGGGAAGATCACCTTTTCCATTCAGGTAATTGACAATTTGATGAATCAGGTAAAACTGAATATTCTCAGGATTATCTTTTTTAAACTCTTTTATTCCGCTTGTATTCTCCAAGATGATGGGCGAGAAATCAAATGTGGAAAAGGTAAGTTTCCCTTTTGTCCCCACAAATTCAATCCGATCGGTTCTAGTATCTTTCGGAGCTACAAAACTCCAACTTCCACTTCCCAAGACTCCGGACTTGAATCTGAATGCTGCAGCAACAGTATCTTCCACCTCGTATAAACCTACTCTATTTTCAGAAAATCCCTGTACATGTTCGATCTCTCCAAATAGAAAATCGAGAAGATCGAATTGGTGAGATGCAAGATCGTAAAAATATCCAGCTCCAGCAAGCTCCTTTTTCACGCGCCATGGTAGGTTATCACGATCATAATCGGTCGCATATGGTGGAATAGCAAAACGTATCTGTACAGTAGAGATCTCACCCAATATACCATCGTCTATTAACTGCTTTACACGAAGAAAATAGGGAAGCGTACGGCGATAATAGGCAACAAAACAAGGTATACCTGTCTCAACAGAAACCTGGTTCATTATGCGACACTCTTCATAAGAGGCAGCCATCGGCTTTTCGACATACACAGGTTTACCGGCCCTCATTGCGGCAATAGCATACTCCGCATGTGTACTGGGTGGGGTAGCAACATATACTGCATTTACCAGTGGGTCGTTAATTAGATCAGCAGCATTGTTATACCATTTACCTATGCCATGTCGCTGAGCATAATCTTTTGCCTTGTTCACATCGCGTCGCATCACAGCAACAACATCGGAACCATCTACTTTACTGAAGGCTGGTCCACTTTTCTTCTCAGTTACGTTTCCGCAACCAATGAAACCCCAATGTATCATATCTATGAATAATCTTTTTTATTTTTGTCGTTTATTTTTTTTTAACCACATATTGGTCCGTGAAGCTTCACTTAAATTGATTGATTGAGATTTAAATTCACGTTACAATCACTTTATATGTTTCGCAAATCTAGACAAGTTGCAACTTATTTCCTGCGAGATACAGCTGCTAATATACCCAATGCTACAAAAGCAACAGCAATGTACAAAAAAACACCCATATTGCTATTGGTCTGTCCATATGAATGCATCCCGCTAAGGAAATAATTCACACCTAGGAAAGTCATCAACACAGAAGAAAATGCAAAAACCGAAAGTAGATTGAACGTCCATTCACTTTGCCATTTCTTCACCAAATGAAGATGGGTGACGATTGAATAGACAACAATTGTAATCAAAGCCCAGGTTTCCTTTGGGTCCCAACCCCAATATCGACCCCAAGATTCATTCGCCCAGATAGCTCCTAGAAAGGTACCTATAGTCATCAAAGCGAGTCCCACTAACAACGATAGGTTATTGATAATTGATAGCTCCTTGACACGTATCGAAAGTGAGTGTTTCTTTTTTGTAAATACCATCAGTGAGAGATTGGCAATACCCAATAAAAAACTGATTCCAAAAAAACCATATGCTGCTACAATTACAGCTACGTGAAACATTAGCCATGGCGATTTCAATACTGGCACTAGGGTGTTGATTTGCGGATCCATCCAATTAAGGCCTGAAACAAATAAAATAATTCCACCAAATAGTGTTGCTAAAGCCATTGTAAGAAGACTCTTACGACCAAAAATAAACCCAGCAAGTACAGTAGCCCATGCTACATAAACCATAGTCTCATACGAATTACTCCAAGGTGCATATCCCGAAATATACCAACGTAATCCCATACCCGCTGTATGATAAATAAAGTAAGAGACAACGAAAATTACGACTAAGAATATCGCAGTTTTAAGCCATTCGTTTCTCTGAAACATTTGTATGAACGCAAGGATTAGCAAGATTCCTCCAAAAATCAAATATCCCACTCTGGTGCGGCTAAAAATATTCATCTTATTATAGCGGATTTCAGCATTAATCTTGTTGGTATGAATGAGTGAAGCTTTGTCATTCTGAAGCTGATAACGAGTAATTACATCCAGTTGTTGATTTGCCTTACTCCAGTCGCCATTTTGCAGTGCCAATCGAACTTCCAACAGATATTGTTTAAAAATATCCGTAAGTAGGATGGAGTCCTTAGAATTAAAATTAGAGAGATCTTCACCTGGAGCATACCATGTGTGGGTGGGATCACCTGGATTTGGGAATATTCCAGGCATTGTATATTGAGTTAATTGATAGACTATTTGAATTCGCTCATCGAGCTTAATCAGATCTTTCTCTGTCATTGTCCGATCGTTTGCAGTATGATGATAAATATGCTGCAACTGAGAAAGTAATCGATAATTTCCCTCTTTATCAAAAAAATAAGAATAGGGAGCAAAGTCTTTCGGGAGGTTATATTGCAAGGCAATCTGTTCATTCGGAATTTCGATGAATGGCACCTGCATCCACATTTGTGGCATGGATAGCAGACCAAGTAAAAACTGATCGGAAGAGAGATTGCCATATGTTTGTTCCTTATATATTTTACGCAGAATTTCGGAGGAGAATGTATTCATAGGCATAATTCTCCCATGGAATTGCACAGGCAATGCGCCAAAGCGAGCTGCATGTTCTTCGGGAATTACTTGTTGAAGGTGTGAATTCGCTGGTGTTCCTAAAGCAATAAACGGAACAAATATCATAGCAATAATGAGTATTATTTTACTTGTCTCTTCTCGTGCTTCCCTAAGCTGTAGGATTAATTTTCTAAAACGAGAATTCGGCATAAAGAACATCATAAGAAATCCAACCATTAATAAAAAATAACCACAGTACGTAATAGTTCGCCCCATCACATCTTTGTTAACTGAAAGAATTGTTCCAAGTTCATCCTCATCATATGAAGCTTGAAAGAAACGATATCCTTTCAAATCCAACACATTATTCATGAATATTTTCACATTACGTATATCACCATCAACATATACTTTCAAATTACTTTCATACGAAGATGGACTTCTGGATCCGGGATAACGATCTAGTCTGAAATCGATAAGTTCCAATACAAAAGGCATTTTCTCCATTTTTACCCCTCTCGATGTGTGCATAATCATTACATCGGTTTGCTCTCCTTCACGGATATGAACCTGCCCTTCTTTTCCAAAAAGAAATGTAGTGAGTGCGCCACCCAATGTTACAACAAGAGCAAAATGCAGGACAATCATTGTCCACTTCCTGCGTTTGATATAGTTGTAGCGAATAAGCACCAGAAGGAAATTAATCACCAGCAAAAACTGCAAAAGGATAAATAACGGTGAATAGTATACCAACATTTTCGCAGCCTCGGTATTCATCTGTTTCTCAATAAGTGTTGCTGTGGCCAGTCCGAATGCATATAGGAGCATTAACACAATACTGGATTTGTAGGAGGAGAGGTTATGTATTAACTTATCCATTTGTCATTTTATATTCTCTAAATTACCTTTTTAATTGAGTAAAATGAGCGGAAGAAATACATCCTCCGCTCATTTCACGATATAAGTTCAGTTTAAATAGCACCCTTAGGCTTCTTCCCATTGTTTGCGAAGCAATTCTAGCGCAGCGGGTACAACAACAGCACGATCACCTTGACAACCACATTCAAAGCTGACATACTTGTCGTATCCCATCATTTTAAGACCCTTGAAGCCCATTACATAATTGTCGGCTTCACCATCTTCTCCTGGCATGCTACGACGCTTGCGACTTGCCATGTGAACATGCTGCAGGTATTTACCGGCAGAAAGGAAAGCTGCCATATCACATGTCTCTTCCCAGGTCATGTGCCAAAAATCGCCCAAACAGGTCACACCGGGGTTGTTAATATCACGGCAAATGGAAGCAGCGTCACTCACTTGTCTCAGATAGAAAGCTTCTCTGCGATTCAAGGGTTCCAGGATCACTGTCGTCCCATGCTTCTGCGCCAATGTACCCATCTCATCAAACTGCTCACAAAGAAAGTCTCGTGTTTCCTGTGTGTGCGGCATTACGGGTACCTGATGGTTAAAAGCAGGAACAATGATAACACCAGTGGACCCAAATTCACCAGCTGCAATAATCAGTTGCTCCATTGTATCACGGCACTGCTTTCGGATAGCAGGATCAGTAGAAAGAATAAATCCATCGAATCCGGCACATACAGCACTTACTTTGATGTTTCGACCCTTAAGGGCCTCTTTGAACTCTTGTTTTCTTGCAAGTAATGGTTTACCGTGCGGTTCAAAACCCTCTACACCATGTGCTTCCATGAAATCGAATTTCTCCTTCAGGTTAGCACCGGGTGCGGTGCCTTCCTGAAATGAGATATTAAGTTTCGCTTTACTGGATGCTTTGTCTTTCATCGGACTGGCAGAAGCAACCGTATTACTCCCTCCAATAGCGAGAGCTGCTGTACCGGCAAGTGTGGTCTGAATAAATTTTCTTCTGTCTATTGTCATAATGAAGGTATTATTTGCCACTTCCTGGTACGGGGACCGTAAAACCAGACATGTCCATTTTGCCAATATTCAAGTCAGCAGGAGTATAATCTAATGGAGAGGCAGTTAGTGCGTCCCATGTAGTAAGTTGTCCTGTGTATGCAGATTCACGGCCCATAATGGCAGCCATGTTAGATACAGCGGTTTCGGAAGCCTGTTCAATTGGTGTGTTGTTACGGATGCAGTTGACCAGATTCACATGTTCCAAAGTATACGGATCGGTCTGTTTATAATTAGCTTTTTCAGCTTCTCCA
>DBQD01000051.1 GCA_002305715.1 Proteiniphilum sp. UBA1403
CCAATGTGGCTCGGATCACAAATGATAGGCAGCGTAGGAAAGCGACGTTTCAGTTCAATGGGGATATGCCATTGGGGGATATTGCGGTAAATAGTCTTGTCGGTGGTACTAAATCCTCTGTGAATAACCCCCAATCTCTTGATGCCCGCATTGTACAAACGCTCAATGGCACCAATCCATAGCTCTAGGTCGGGGTTCACCGGATTCTTAATCAGCACAGGAATATCCACACCCTTCAAGGTATCGGCAATTTCCTGTACTGCAAACGGGTTGGCTGTGGTACGGGCACCAATCCAAAGCATATCAATACCATACTTTAGAGCCTCATAAACATGCTTTTCGGTAGCTACTTCAGTCGACATGTACATGCCTGTCTCCTTTTTCGTATCCATCATCCACTTGAGAGCGGGACTACCTACCCCTTCAAAACCGCCCGGCTTGGTACGTGGTTTCCACACGCCGGCCCTGTAAATTTTTACGCCTGCAGCTGCGAGCTGCTGGGCTGTTGACATCACCTGCTCTTCCGTTTCGGCGCTGCAGGGTCCTGCAATCACCAACGGTCGTTTATCTTCTATTCCTGGTAGTAAAATTGATTCAAATTCCATTGTAATATAGTTATGCGTTGTTATTCATTTTATTATGCATGTATTGCTCAATTCTCCGGTGTGCCTCCTGCATCTTCTCCACAGACGAACCAAGGGAGATGCGGATATAGCGTGTCCCGTTGCTGCCGAAGATGGAACCGGGTGTTATGAAAACCCGTGCACCCTGTAAAAGTTCATCCACCAATGCTTCACTACCGTGCACCTCTTCGGGGAGCTTACCCCAGACAAACAGGCCCACCTGACGCTTGTCGTACGAAGCATGCAAGAGATCCATCATTTTCTCGGCCCATACTCTCCGCTCAGCATAGATCTGGTTCATGCCGGCATGCCAGTCGGCACTGTTCGACAAAGCAGCCACTGTAGCCAACTGCATGGGTTTAAACTGTCCGCTGTCGATGTTGCTCTTGGCCTTGAGTACCCATTTCACGAACTGAGGGTTAGAGGCCAACATGCCCATGCGCCAGCCCGACATGTTGTGCGACTTGCTCAGGGAATTCAACTCAATGCAGATATCTTTGGCTCCCGGCACCGACAAGATGCTCAGGGGTTCATCGTTCAGGATAAAGCTATAGGGATTATCGTGGCAGATGAGGATGTTGTGCTTCTTCCCAAAAGCGACCAGCTTCTCAAACAGTTCTATAGTAGCATTGGCGCCGGTGGGCATGTTCGGATAATTCACCCACATAAGCTTAACACCTGCCAGGTCCATCTTCTCCAACGCGTCAAAATCGGGCTGCCAGTTCTCATCTTCCTTCAGGTCGTACTGAATGACCCGCGCTCTTAGTAGTTCCGACACCGAGGTATAGGTTGGATAACCGGGATTGGGTACCAATACAGCATCGCCATAATTTAAAAATGTCATGGATATATGGAGGATACCCTCTTTTGAACCGATTAGAGGCAACACCTCATCCTGCGCCAGCGACACACTGTAGATCTTCTTGTACCAGTTGGCATATGCCTTGCGCAGCTCAGGGATACCCGTATAGGGCTGATAGGCATGCACATCGGGGCGACGGGCTGTGTCACAAAGTGTGTCGATGGTCTCCTTCGATGGCATCCGGTCGGGTGCACCTACGGCCAGACTTACGACATCCTTTCCTTCGGCATTCATGCGGGCCACTTCGGCCAGCTTCACGGAGAAGTAGTACTCCTGTATGGACTTTATATGTTCGGCGGGTTCAATTTGCAGCATGTTCAATTTGTATTTTTTCTTCTTCGTTCTTTTTATGTTTCTCTTCTCTATATTCTCCCAGCACTTTCAGGCCGCTGATGAGGGGCATGATGGCGTCGATTGATTGCTTGTAGCGATTGTAATCGCTAAAGGTTAGGTCGATGTAAAACTGGTACTCCCATTCTCTTCCGATGATTGGTAGCGACTGGATGCGGGTGAGGTTGACTTTATAAAACGACAAAACCGAAAGCACCTGCGACAATGTTCCCTCGGCATGAGGTAATACAAATACCAATGACGATTTGTTGATGTGGTTATCTTTCTGCAGCTCACGTAGCATTTCATCTTGGGCCAAGATAAAGAAGCGGGTGAAATTACGTTTGTTTGTTTCAATACCCGATGCAAGGATCTCCAGTCCGTACATTTCGGCTGCGAGACTGCTACAGATGGCAGCTGTACCCCTCATTTCTTTCAATTTAATATCTCTCGCTGCCAATGCGGTATCATCGTGCTCAACTATTTTGATCCCGGAAAGAGTATCCAAATACTCTTCGCACTGCATCAACGCCATGGGATGCGACATCACCTCTTTTATATTGGTGAGTGTCTGCCCAGGTAAGGCAGCCAGTGAATGGGTAATTCGCAACTTATGCTCCCCAGCAATCATGAGGTTGTGATTCTTAAGTAGGTCGTGATTCTGTAGCAGACTCCCGGCAATTGTATTTTCTATGGCCATGACACCTACCAGTTGCGGATCTTTTTCAGCCTCTGTGAATATATCACGGAACGTACTGCATGGTACAATCTGCACCTCTTCACCGCTGAAATATTCGCGAGCCGCAATTTCGTGATAAGCTCCCAAGCCGCCTTGTATAGCCACTCTTTTCATTTTTTCATTTTTTATCAAAAAAAAGTCCCGTCGTTTTCTCGACGGGACTTATACTGTTTGAACTATTTCAATCTTCTTTTTTGCATATAAAATCCCGCCTTTACCTACTAAAGTAAAAGTAAAAACCGAAAGAAAATGCAAAAATAGAATTATTCATCTCTATATTCTTATTGAATGATGGGTGCAAATGTACAACAATTTTCAAATAATCAAATAAAATGATGTAAAAATATGACCATAGAGGGTGAAAAATAACTGGTTTTTATTCTAAAGCTACGATTGATTCTGGTAAAAAAGTTTATATTTGCAAGC
>DBQD01000054.1 GCA_002305715.1 Proteiniphilum sp. UBA1403
ATCTTTTGAGACAGCCCCTTTTTAGTTGTAGGCATACTTCTATTAACTATTTATTCTTTTAAATAGCGGATTATACTCATACAAATATTGTTTATAGAGATTGGTCGACAAAATTGACATGTTTATCTATTTCGTTTGTTATCATGAAAACATTAAGTTATATTTGTTTAGATTAATTTTTTTTATCGACGAGTAGTAAAAGTGGTTGGTTCGATTAAATGCGTTTAGTTCTATCATAACGAATGGCTGCTATTTCAAACTACTTTGTCGTAACATACTGTAGTTATTCGCAAATTAACGGATTTTCTATAACATGATTCTGTCAACATTGGCATTTTATTAAAAAGAGGAAGATGTCTCTATTGTAATTCTTTACATAATAAACGATGAGTATATCGATACGTTCACTGAACAAAGTTTACCCGAATGGAAACCATGCATTAAAAGATATCAACATGGAAATTCCGACAGGTATGTTCGGCTTGCTAGGGCCTAACGGAGCTGGGAAGTCCACACTGATGCGTATTCTTGTTTCATTAATGGAACCCTCTTCGGGTGAAGTGGATATTTTCGGATATAACTTACTTAAAGAACGGAAACAAGTGAGAGCTATTCTCGGTTATCTGCCTCAAGATTTTCGTTTTTTTGCTAAATATAAAACATATGAGTTTCTAGACTATGCCGCACGCTTATCAGGGATGCACAACGGTAAACAGAGACGACAGGCAGTTGATGCGATGTTAGAGAATGTAGGGCTGTTTGATGTCCGTGAGCGCTATGCTTCCCGTTTGTCGGGTGGTATGAAACGTCGATTAGGAATAGCGCAGGCATTGATACACAGTCCCAAATTGATTATTGTTGATGAACCCACAACGGGTCTTGATCCAGAAGAACGGATCCGATTTCGTAATCTGCTTTCAAAAATTAGTGAGCAGGATGTCACAATCATTCTCTCAACACATATAGTAGGAGATATTTCAAGTACCTGCAATTGCATGGCACTGATGAACAAAGGTGAAATAGCTTTTTTCGGCTCACCAGAGGAGATGCGTAAAGAGGCAGAAGGTAAAGTGTGGCGAATGAAGATTAGTGGAGATCAATTGCCTCTTATAGACAAAAAGTATCCGGTGATTACGACTGTGCCATCTGGAGCAGGGTGGGAGATTCAAGTTGTTGCAGATGAAATTGAAGGGTATGACGCAGAGCCCTATCCTCCAAACTTGGAACATGCCTATGTTTATTTCATGGAGAAAAAGTTAAACCGTTGGATCGAAGATTGATAACGTGATACAAAAGAATGCGGGCCTTATATAACATACAATCTGTTGCCAAATATGAGAGTAAACTTCTTATGCGAAGCTGGTTTTACCGAATCTTTTTGGTATTAGTTGTCCTTTTTTTGTCCTTTTATAACTTTATTGCATTGGTTGCAGAGAATAGTGGCGGATTTTGGCTGATGAAAGCCTTGCCTGCTAATATTCCCTATATAAACTTAATGCTCCTCAATACTGGACAGGCGATTATTGCTGTCTTTCTATCTTCTGAGTTTCTTAAATCGGATAAAAAACTTGATACTTCTGAAGTATTCTATGTGCACCCTCTCAGTAACGCGGAATATGTGGCTGGTAAGATCTTGGGTAACCTGGCTGTATTCATCCGTCTGGATCTCTTCATTATATTGTTGGTGATTACATTCAATATTATTTCGGGTGTCACCATCGACTGGACAGCTTATCTACTCTATTTTTTGCTGATATGTATCCCTACCTTGATTTATATCTTCGGTTTGTCAATCGCTCTTATGCTCATACTGAAAAGCCAGGCAATCACTTTCGTTATTTTATTGGGTTATATTGCTCTCACACTCTTCTACATTGGAGATAAGTTTTATTATCTCTTCGACTACATGGTCTACAACCTGCCACTTGTGAAATCTACCATCGTGGGTTTCTCCAATTGGGCAATGCTGATTAATCACCGCATGATTTATATACTCCTAGGTTTGGGATTTATCTGTATTTCAATTTTCCTATTCAGAAGACTCCCCAATACAAAAAATGGAGCTTACAGATGGTTGTTTTTATCGGTATTCCTGGTAGGTGCAGGATTATGGGCTTCCTATACTCATGTTGCGAACATTCTGCATGCAGGAAAGATGCGACAACTCTATACAGAGGTGAATAACCGTTATGTGAACAGACCCAAGATGGTGATCGATCATTATGATATTAACCTTACCCAATATCCCCAAACAATCACTTCTGATGTGAAGATCAGAGCGATAGCTTTAGATAATGCTTCCGTATTTTCTTTTTGTCTAAATCCGGGATTGAGTGTGACCGAAGTAACAGAAAATGATAAGCCCTTGTCATTTACTCGTGATCATCAAATTCTATTGATTGATTTCGGACGTGAATTGGCAGTAGGAGATTCGATTCAATTATGGTTGAAATATGCCGGTTCTATCGATGAAAACTTTTGTTATTTGGATATTCCAGAACAGATTTTGCAGGAGGAGTTTTCAAGTGGAATGTTCAAAATAGATAAGAAATACAGTTTTCAGAACGAAGATTATCTTCTTTTTACACCTGAAACCTATTGGTACCCACGTCCCGGGACATCCTACAGCAGTGAGAATCCTGATTGGCAACAGGCATATTTCAGCCATTTTCGCTTAAAAGTGAAAACAATAAATGGATTAAAAGCATTATCGCAAGGCTCCATGAGATGGCCTATTGTCAAACGTAGAAGTTTTGACCTGCAGGATTCCATACATGTGAAGAGAAAACCTTCGGAAAGAGCAGAAGTGAGTCGTGTCGCCGACACGACAAGTACAAGCCGGATGAGACCCGGAAGAGAACAAGCATTCAGAAATGATAGCACAAGAAGAATACGTCCTGCGGGAGAGATGAGGCCTGGAAGGGTTCGTCCTGCTGGAGAAACAAGGCCAGGTGGTGTATCACCTGCTCGCCCTGAAAGACAGGGAGGAGTTCGTCCATCAGGTTCAGGGCGGTCACAGGAAACTGTAGATAGGAGCACTTCAGAGAGGACTCCTCGTCGAGATACACTTCGAAATTTGGCAAACCGGAGTAGAGCCATGAGACCCGATAGCCTGCCTAAAGAGAGAAGTGTTAGAGTTGAGAATGAGGTCGTGTACGATTCTATTTTTGTCTATGAAACAGATTTTCCTACCCCTTCCATTTCACTAATTATTGGAGACTATGAGCAAAAAAGCATCGAGGTTGATGAAGTAACCTATAGTGTATGGTATTTAAAAGGTCACGATTATTTTTCTGACATTCTCGCTTCGGTTTCTGATACCATCCCGGCACAGATAAGAGAACGAAGGCGCTCGTTGGAAGGTAATTATTCACTCGACTATTCGTTTCAACGTTTCTCACTTGTGGAAGTGCCTGTGCAGTTTTACAGCTATATGCGTACATGGACACAGGCTCAGGAAGTGATGCAACCTGAAATGGTTCTATTCCCGGAGAAAGGGAGTCTGGTGAACGAAGCGGATTTTGTGAAGGGTGTACATGATGAGAAGAACCGTGCACGAGGAAACGGTCAAGAAATCAGTGATGAGGATGCAGCAATGCGCGTACTAAATCGTTTTACACGACTATTTGAGAGGACTGAAAGCAATCTCGACTGGTCTCAAGAAAGAGGAGCAGTGAACGTTTCCTCAAAACCTAATCCTTTTTTTCTATTTCCTCAGTTGTACAATTTCCGCTACAATATTTTTTCATCCGAATGGCCAATTTCTAACCGACTAATTGAGCTCTATCTGCAGGATAATACAGATGAAAACAGCTGGATCCGACAAATGAATGGAATCAGTAACAATGAGAAGGCGAATCTGCTGATGGAGAAGGCTCCATTCAAGGAGTTGCTTTCCGATATGGAGCATCGAGATCTACTTGACAATATCACCTCATTGAAAGCCAACAATCTGTTTGCCTATGCTGAGCACAATGTAGGATATAGAGAGTTTCGGGATTCATTACGAGTTGTACTGCAGCGGAATATGTTCACCAATTTGCGTTTTGAAAAGCTACTCGATACCTTGGGTATGATCGCAAATGTTGATCTGAATGCACCCCTTGTAGGCTGGTATCATCCCACTGCTCTACCTGTATATCAGATATGGACGCCTGAAATTGTGCAACTTACAAACCGCGACAGGGAGGTGTATATTGTAAAACTCCAGATATCGAATGATTCCGATCATGATGGGGTTATCAATCTGGATATCAATTTTGGAGGATGGCAAAATACAATTTATGATCCTCGGGCAAAACGGAAAGTGCCAATTAAAGCACACGAAACAATGAAGTTGGTGTCTGTGTGGGAAGAAGCGCCACGGAGCATCAACATTAATACCCTAATTTCAGCGAATCTGCCCAGCACTGTCAATCTACCTGTTAACAATATTATTCGTGAACGGAACAAACCTGTTGACGAAGAAGGGGATTTTATTGTGATGAGTGCTTCCGCTAAAATTCAAGGGGAGGTGGTTGTGGATAACGAGGACTCAACCCTTTTCTTATTGTCTGCTCCGGAGGAGGTAGGACTTCTACCGCAATGGCTCGATCGTGTTGATGACAACTCTTTTCGCTATTCGGGTGTCTCAAGCTGGCGACCACCGTTGCGTTGGACACTAACCACAAACGATCAGTATTATGGTACTCATGTTCGCTCCGCCTACGTGATTAAAAGTGGAAGCGGGAATCAGACTGCCACATGGAGAATTCCAGTGCCTGCAGCAGGGCAGTATGATCTCTATTACTGGGTCTTCAAACCGGATGAATTACGCAGAGGACGGGGCCGACGTGGACGCGGTCCGACGGGAAGTGATGCTGAGTATCATTTTATTGTGCGTTATGATAATGACCAAGAAAATGCATACATTAATTTGCAACGATCGGATGATGGATGGAGTATGCTCGGATCCTATTTCTTCAATCAAGATACAATAGAAGTAGTACTGGATAATAACACTAAACTGCGGACAGTAACAGCCGATGCCGTAAAGATTGTGAGAAGATAAATAAAGTTTTACTCAATCCGTATTTCATTTTTATATGAATGCAATCAGATAAAGGAAAACAGAAAAAGAAATAACTATGAACAGGAATCATTTTCAAGTACATCTACTTTGGTTGCTGCTTTTTTGGTCGGGAGGATCATTGCAGGCATACACCCATGCACAGACACCGATGACAATTGAGCAAGCTTTGGATATAGCGGAAAAGAATAACCCTGATTTGCAAGCAGCCAAGCTCAATCTCGAACGTTATCAGTATAATCTTGTAGCGCAACAGGCTTCATTAAAATCTCGCTTCTCTCTTGATCTGAATCCAATCAATTATAGTCGATCGAGACGGTTCGATAACCGACTATCTCAGTGGTATACAAATGAAACCCTGAACACCAGTGGCACATTTATGGTGTCTCAACCGATACTTCTGACCGATGGGGAGATATCACTGATTAATACGTTTGGATGGCAGGATAACAAGTCGATAGTAGAAGGAATGAGTAATCAGAACAAAGCATTTAGTAATGACCTCTATATTCGTTTGAATCAGCCGATATTCACCTATAACCGTCGAAAAATGGAGCTGCAACGGATTGAGTTTGACTATGAAAATGCTGGTATTCGCTATGCATTACAACGACTTAATACGGAGAGAAGCATTACCAATCAGTTCTATACGGTATATATGGCTCAGAACAACCTTGCTATCAGTAAGGAAGAGTTAGAAAATACGAAACAGAGTTTTGAGATAATTCAGAATAAGGTGGAAGCTGATCTTTCAGCAAGGGAAGAACTTTATCAGGCAGAACTGAACCTTGCCAATGCGCAGTCGGCAGTAGAAGAGAGGATTGTTTCACTCGAAAACGCCAAGGACCAGTTAAAGCAAACGCTGGGGATGTCTCTTGATGATGATCTTGAGGTGGTGCTAGAGATTGAGGTGAGCCCCGTTGCAATTGACTTGGTGCAAGCGGTTCAGAATGGACTGAATTCGAGAATGGAACTGCGTCAGCGTGAAATTGATATTGAACTGGCAGAGTTGCAGATGATTCAGACAAAAAGTCTCAATGAGTTTAGGGGAGATATCTCCCTGTCTGTCGGTATCATTGGCGACCATGAGAGGTTTGGTAACATGTATGACAATCCAACACAAAACCCACGTGTGGCAATCAGCTTTGCGGTTCCAATCTTTGATTGGGGTGAAAAAAAAGCAAGAGTCAAGGCACAAAAGGTGGCGCAAACCCTGGCACGTTTAGATCAGGAGAACTTGCGAATAGATATAGAACTAGATGTGAGACAGACCTGGAGGAGATTGGAGAACTTGCGTACCCAGATAGATATTGCAGAGAAAAGTGTACGAAATGCACAACTTACCTATGATATCAACCTTACGCGGTATCGAGAAGGAGATCTTACAGGTATGGAGATCAGCCAATTCCAAACACAGCTTTCGAATAGGAAAATAGCGTATGCCCAGTCACTCATAAATTATAAAATTGAACTGCTTAACCTGAAAATACTGACCTTGTACGACTATGAAAATGATCGTCCCATAGTCCCAATCAGGGAATGGCAGTCTATACCCTCTGAAAGTACTGATATAAACATAAAGAAGTAACCGGATGAAATACAGAATCTTATTGCTAGTACTACTGGCAGCATTGTTGATGGCATGTGGGAATCAGTCCCAAGGCACTCAAAGCGAGATCGAAACACCAGTCTCTGTGCAGGAGCTGAAGAAAAGTTCAATCAGCAAAATGATCAACACAACAGGAACAGCATTGGCAACCTATAGCATTGTGCTTAATGCTGAGATGAGTGGCTTTTACAACCTACAAAATAATCCATCCACTGGAAAACCCTTTAAATTAGGTGATGTGGTGAAAAAGGGACAGCTGATAGTCCGTCTGGAGGATAAAGAGTATGAAAATGGAATCGCTCTGGAGTCCAGAAAGCTTAGCCTTGAAATAGCAGAGCAAGAGCAAAGCAAGCAGAAAGCTCTCTATGAAAAAGGAGGGGTGACACTGAGCGAAATGCGCAATACCGAGGTACGGGTTACCAATGCCCGATATGATCTTGAAAATGCGATGTTGAGCCTTGAAAAAATGAAGGTGAAGGCTCCCTTCGACGGCGTTATTGTTTCTCTACCATATTACACGCCACAGAGCAAGGTGTCGCAAGGGAGTGAGATGGTTGGACTTATGGCCTATTCGCGCATGTATATGGAGATCAATCTTCCAGAAAGTGCTATACAATATGTGCAACCCAATCAACCGGTGTATATCACGCATTACATTCTGTCGCAGGATACACTCAGTGGAATAATCAGTGAGTTGTCACCAGCTATCAGCACAGAAACACGTACATTCAGGGGTAAAATACTGATCGATAACAATCAGTTGAAACTACGTCCCGGCATGTTTGTCAAAGCTGATATAGTGGTCGATAAAGCTGAAAGCGCCATCGTGATACCGAAAGAGGTGGTTATCTCAAGAAGGAACCGAAAGTATGTCTATGTTGTGGAAAAAAGCACTGCAATATTGCGTGAAATACAAACAGGTCTTGAAGATGAAGATAACATTGAGGTTACCCGAGGGCTGAATGAAAATGACAACCTGATCATTCGGGGATACGAAACATTACGTGAAAACAGCCGTGTAAAAGTCTTAAAATAGGCTGATTCATAGAGGAATGCCATTCTTATAAAATCATACCGTAAATGAGGAATATTCTCCGATTTGCATTGAAAAATCCTGTTTCCATCAGTATGATCGTCTTCGCGATATTACTGTTGGGGAAGATTTCATACGACAGACTCAGTGTGGATTTGTTGCCCAACATGAACAGTCCGCGCCTCTTTATAGAATTGAAAGCGGGTGAGCGACCACCTGAAGAGATCGAAAAAATGTTTGTCGAAAACATTGAATCGATGGCAATCAGGCAGAGTGATGTGGTTCAGGTATCATCGGTAATCAGGGCAGGATCTGCCAGGGTTACGGTAGAATACCTGCAGAATAAAGATATGGACGAAGCATTCTTGGATCTGCAGAAAGCGATGGGGACTTTATCCCAAAATGCCGATATCGAGTCGATCAATATCACGCAGCATGATCCAAATATGGCACCAGTGGTTTTGATTGCCATGTCTCACCAGACGATAACCGATATGGCAGAGTTGCGGAAGATGGCAGACAGCTATATCCGAAACGAACTCATCCGTCTAGAAGGAATCGCCGAAGTGTCACTTTCAGGGGAAGAAACGCCGGTGCTCACCATTGAGACCAACCCCTATATGCTGCGTGCTTTTGGTGTAACAATGGAAGAGATTGCTTCGAGAATTGAGTCTAACAATCAATCCATTTCAGGGGGAAGGGTGAGTGAGATGGGATTGCAGTATCTGGTAAAGAGCTCGACACTGTTTACAAGTGAAAAGGATTTTGAAAATCTGATTATCAGTTATAAACCTACAGAGACAACAATGGGGGGGAGCATGCAGACCGGAGCTTCCGGAAGCGAAAGTGCACCCCTCTTCCTCGGAGAGGTTGCCACTATAAAGTTTGAAAACGCACGTCCCGATAATATCGTGCGAATTAATGGGGAGCGTTGTATTGGTCTGTCGGTTTATAAAGAGACACAATTCAATACGGTAAAAGCGGTAGACCTGATTAATGCTCAATTGTCGGTCATTCAGCAGGCGCTACCTGGTTACAAGTTTCAAGTAATCAGTAACCAAGGAACCTTTATCAAGCAGGCAATCAGTGAGGTTATCTACAGTGCTCTATTGGGGATGCTGCTTGCCGTACTGGTTCTTTTTTACTTTCTACGCAGGGTGAGTACAACACTTATTGTAAGTATATCCATACCTATCTCGCTTATTGCAACCTTCACTATGATGTATTTCAATGGTCTTACCATCAACGTGATGACGTTAAGTGGACTGGCTTTGGGGGCAGGTATGCTAATCGATAATGTGATCGTGGTGATTGAAAGCATATTCCGAAACAGAGAGCAAGGCCTGGAACGCACCGAGGCGATCATTAATGGCACTACGGAGGTTTCAGGGGCAGTTATCGCATCAACAGTGACCACTATCGTCGTATTTATCCCGATAGTTTACCTGCACGGTGCATCGGGAGAGCTTTTCAAGGATTTGGCTTGGACCGTTACATTTTCGCTACTCTCCTCGCTATTTGTTGCACTGCTGGTTATCCCAATGCTCTATGATAGGTTCACCCGACGGAAAGAGGATCAAGTAGAGACTAAGTCAGTACAGTTCAGAGGTTATAGTAACCACTTGCGCAAGTTGCTCAACCATCGCTGGTGGGTTATTTCTATCTCGGCAGCGATACTCATCGTTTCCATATTCCTGATACCATTTGTACGAACCGAATTCCTACCACGTACAGAAGGGAAGGATTTTACCATTTTGGTCAAACTGCCGGAAGGAACACGTTTGGAACGTACCGATGCAGTGGTGCAAAACTTGGAGCACATTGTACAGCAGATTAGTGAAGATAGCCTGGTTGTGCTATATAGTCATGTCGGTATGGGTTCTTCAGATAATGCAACATTTGAAGGAGAGCATACGGCAATGATTAAGGTAATCCTGTCAGAACAGAGTAAGGTTTTGCCAGAGGAATTGATTGCACGTTTCTCAGAAGCGACCTCAAGCATGGATGGGGTAGAGTTTGCATTTAAGCAGGAAAACAATTCACTAGGTGACATCCTGGGAGAAGAGGAGGCGCCAATAGTTGTAGAAGTGAGAGGTGAAGATCTTGAGGAGATTGCGTTCCTTACAGAGGATGTATTGTCGCGTTTGTCATCCATTAACGGGATTTATAACATGAAGTCGTCGATGGCAGACGGTGCACCCGAGCTCAACATCAACATCGATCGCACTATTTCCGGTATCAACAATATCTCAGTGAATACACTTATTCAACAACTGGTACAACAGCTGCAGGGACATGAAGTGGGTAAGATGGACTATAAAGGGGAGATGCGTGATATTATAATTAAAGTACCTGATATAACTAGAAGTGAACTAGGAGAGTTGCTTGTTAGAAGTGGAAACCAAGAGTTCCGACTGAATGAAATAGCTACCATTACACAATCTCAGGCACCCAAAGAGATATATCGCCGCAACCAAAACCGTCTAAATAAAATTGTTGCCGATCTTGAAGCGGGTAGTTCACTCGACAAAGTTGCCCGTGAAATTCGTGGGGCTGTGGCGGATATTGATTTGCCCGTCGGTTATACCATCACCGTTACAGGTGAGGAAGAGAGGCGTGTAGAGTCAATGGAGAGCCTGTTTTTTGCGCTTCTCCTATCTGTTGTGTTGGTTTACATGGTGCTGGCTTCTCAATATGAGTCGTTGCTGCACCCGTTTACCATATTGCTCACCACTCCGTTTGGTCTCGTTGGGGCTGTACTGTTTTTCCTTATCTCCCGTACATCTCTTAACATTATGGGAGCTATGGGTATAATCATGTTGGCGGGAATAGCTATTAACAACTCAATACTCTTGGTGGGGCGTATCAATCAGTTGAAGCGTATTATGCCTCTTACAGAGGCAATTGTCAAAGCAGGACAACAGCGTATACGTCCCATAATTATGACCAGTCTCACCACAATTTTAGTGTTATTGCCAATGACATTCAACTTTGGTGAGGGTGTGGCAATGCGTTCTTCCATGGCAGTGGCAGTTATTGGGGGGTTAGTTACCTCTACCCTGATGAGCCTCGTGTTGATTCCCAGTGTATATTACCTATTTGAGCAGATGAAGCGAAAGGTTACACACACAGAAGATAGTAATAAAGGTTTACAGTTTGACGAATAAGGCATGGACTTTCTTTTAAATAAAAGAGTTACAATCTGTATGTTGTTTATAGCATCTACCCTTTTGGGGTATATCTCCTATAAGCAGCTACCAGTTGAATTGCTTCCCAATGCGGAGCTTCCCATGCTCTATGTCAATGTGAACTCTCTACAGGATATGGATCCCTCTTTTGTAGAGTCGGAGGTGATCATTCCCTTGGAGGGAGCCATCAGCACAGTAGGAGGCGTGGATAGGATCCAGTCGGAGGTAAGCAGTCGGCAATCATCAATCCGAATCGACTTTAAAAGCAACGTGAATTTTAAGACCACTTCACTAAGGCTGGAAGAGAAAATGAAAGAAGTTGCCTCATCCCTACCGGATGGTTTTACCGTACGCGTACAGAAAATGGATCTCTCTAGGGTAAACAACACATTTATGTCGTTACAGGTGAGGGGATCGGGAGGAATAGATCGTGTGCGCAATATCGTCGAAGAGGAGATGCTTTCGGAGTTGGAGAATATCGATGGTGTCGCAGCTGCTCAAGTGTATGGCGGTCGTCAACGGGCTATTGAAATACAGCTCGATAAGGATGCCAGTAAGGCATTGAACCTAACTCCCTCTAGAATTAGCTCCCTGCTAAATAGCAATGCACGTGAAAAGGTATTTGTTGGAGCTGTGAAAGAGACCGAAAGCCAGTATTTTGTTCATCTGCATTCAACATATACCAAA
Organism: Proteiniphilum sp. UBA1403; assembly: GCA_002305715.1. Lineage (GTDB taxonomy): Bacteria > Bacteroidota > Bacteroidia > Bacteroidales > Dysgonomonadaceae > Proteiniphilum. Next base: position 11,586 of record DBQD01000054.1, read on the forward strand.
GTGTCAGATATGGAGAATATTGTGGTTGCACCCGGTCCAATCTTGCTGAAGGATATTGCTACCATTTTTTTCGATTTAAAGGATGAAACCTCTTATAGCCGAGTCAATGGAAAAGAGGCCATATCTGTATCACTTGTCAACGATGCCCAAGCAAATTTAATTGACTTATCACACCGTACATTGACAATTATTGAACAACTCAATAATCGTCTCGCACCGCTTGATGTGGAGATCGTTGTCGAATCCAATATGGCTGAGACTATGGAGGACAACATCAACCAAATCATCAACCTTGCCTTGACGGGTGGTCTGCTTGCAATTCTGGTACTCTGGTTCTTCTTGAAGAATGTACGGTTGGTTTTTTTTATTGCCCTCTCCCTGCCCATTTCGGTGTTTACGGCATTTAGTTTCTTCTATTGGGCAGGTATCTCGGTAAATAGCCTTACACTTGTTGGAATGGCCTTGGCTGTGGGGATGTTATTGGATAATAGCATCGTTGTGCTGGAAAATATCTATCGACTGTCGGGCACTGGACTTCCTGCAGACGAATCGGTAAGTCGTGGAACAAAAGAGGTGTGGCGTTCCATTGTTGCTGCAACACTTACTACCATAATCATATTTCTTCCTTTCATCTTTTCTGATAACTTCTTGTTGAAGTTGATGGGTAGCCACATTGGTGTCTCGATTATCTCTACCCTGTTAGTGTCACTGGCCGTCGCCCTATTTTTTGTGCCAATGGCAGCCTATCTGATTCTACGAAGTAAAAAAAGTGAAACAGTATTTTATGAGAAAGTTTCCTTGTTGCAGAGACCGATACAGGTATATTTAGTCTTGTTAAAGACTTGTCTGCGAAATCCGGGTAAGACCATTCTTGGGGCGCTTATTCTTCTTTTTGTTATCATCATTCTGTCGCTATCAACTGCTGTACGGCAAAACAAGGAGGTTGATTCCGATCGGTTTAATATATATGTAACAATGCCTGCAGGCAGTACTTTAGAAAGTACCGACAATGTGGTCAGGGTAATCGAAGAACGCATGGAAGATATCCCTGAAAAAGAGGATCTGGTCAGTCGCGTTAATGAGGAGGAAGCAATGCTGACACTAATTTTGCAGGAAGAGTATCAAAGGATCGCAAAACGTAAAATATCGGAGATTAAAGTGGATGTGCTCTCCAGAATACCGCAAGTTGGAGGAGCCGAGATATTGGTATCAGATGCAACTGGAGGTGGAAGATCAGATACGGGCATGAGTGGCATGGTTAACTTTATGAACCTGCTTGGGATTGGTAACAACCAAGAGCGTATCATTATAAAAGGATCTGACTTCGAGATGATGCAACTGGTTGCGGAAGATATTCGCTATCAGATGGATCAGCAGGAGTTTATTCAAAATACAACTGTTTCATTTATGAGCCGTCAACCGGAGATATTACTCGATTTCGATCAGATATTGCTCACCTCTTTCGGTATTACACGTGCAAATATCCTAACGGGTTTATCGGAGTTGAATGGTGAGTTTTCATCAGGAACAACCTTCAAGTTGGGTGATGAGTCGTATGACATTATTATCCGTGACAAAACAATAAAGGAAGAAGAGGAACAGCAACAAAGGGTAAAAACTATTGACGACCTCAATGCGGTACAGATCATTAACAATAACGGTGGTCTTCACAACTTAAAAGATATAGCAACGGTAAATAAAGGATTTGGTCGTTCTCGTATCATACGTGTCAATCAAGACAAGCAACTAGAGGTGCGTTATAGTTTTCTGCGGAGCATTGAGGAGTCTAAAACATTGTTGGAAGGTTATCGTGCCGATATCGACCAACTAATAGCCAATTACAATCTACCAGCCGGTGTTGCTATTGAGGTGATTCATGAAGAGGATCAGTTTGCCGATTTCAAATTTCTTATTTTTGCAGCATTTCTACTAATATTCATGATCCTTGCAATGGTATTCGAGTCGCTCTCCATGCCGCTGGTCATTCTTTTCTGCATTCCGCTGGCTGCAATAGGATCTCTGCTCGCGCTCTTTCTTACAGGAAACAGCCTCTTGAATGCCAACACTTTAATGGGATTCCTCATCTTGCTCGGCGTTGTCGTTAACAATGGAATCATCTTAATCGACTACACCAAGTTGCTTCGAAAGAACGGTTACCGCCGTGAACGAGCTTTGATGACTGCTGGTATATCTCGTATCAGACCTATCCTGATCACGGCCATCACAACCATCATCGCCATGATGCCACTCGCGATGGGTGATAACGAATATGCAGGAGCAATAGGAGCCCCTTTTGCTATCACCGTTATCGGAGGGCTTGCATTTTCCACTTTGTTAACACTGGTGATCATTCCAACTGTATACATGGGATTGGAGAATGCCATACACTGGTACCGTACACTACCGATAAAAACTAAGATTACTCATCTTTTACTTTTTGTAGTCGGTGTAGTAGCCATTTATTTTTATGGAGAGGGATTGTTGTATCAGGCACTTTATATTACGTTGCTTACCCTGCTCATTCCAGGTGTAACCTTTTTTGTGCAGACCAGTCTACGCAGAGCTAAAGCAGATGTGGTGGACCCGGAGCAGGAGATCCATATTGTGGTGCGTAGTCTGGTCAAGGTCTACGATCGTTCTGGACGTTTTGCACGAGAATGGAATAGTGGTCTAGAGATACGACGTCGTTTGGGACTAACCGGTGAATACCATTCTTTGAAAGATTTCACGCCTGTTATCTGGCAACTTCTCCTTTGGGGATATGGTATCTATTTCACCTATTTTTATGTCGAAAGCAAGACATGGGGTTTTCTTTTCTCCTTTGTTATTTATGCCTCAACTCTTTACATCTGGCGCAAGATTCGGACCTATCTCTTTCATCGTTTTCCAGGGAGTAGCTGGGTGAGATACTTGAACCGTACAATTTTCTGGAGCATCCCCTTTATAATACTGTGGGGACTCTACCGAAAACTGGATAACCTCCCAATGGTACTGATCATTGGTGCATTGTGGGGATTAGGTATAGCAATTTATGTTTCATCTCAATATATCTATAGCAGAAATGTTAATATTGAAAGAATTACCGGCCGATTTGCCGGATTGAAGCGTGCATACTTCCGGATGGTCATCTCTATCCCGTTGTTAGGGAAACGACGTAGACCCTTCAAAGCTTTACGTAGTGTTTCGTTTGAAATAAAAACCGGTATGTTTGGTCTGCTCGGACCTAACGGAGCTGGCAAATCGACTCTTATGCGTATCGTCACAGGGATATTAGAGCAAAGCTACGGGAGTATCTGGATCAATGGGTTGGATACACGTGTTTATAGAGAGGAGCTTCAGAGTTTGATAGGCTTCCTGCCACAGGAGTTTGGGATGTATGAAAACATGACCGCTTGGGAATTTCTCGATTACCAGGCTATCTTGAAAGGGCTGACCGATACCAACGTACGAAATGAGCGAATAAGCTATGTGTTGCACTCGGTACATATGTATGAGCGAAAGGATGACAAGATTGGTTCTTTCTCCGGCGGGATGAAGCAACGTATAGGTATTGCGTTAATCCTGCTGAACCTTCCACGTATACTTGTAGTGGATGAACCAACAGCAGGGCTCGATCCGCGTGAACGTATCCGGTTCCGGAATCTCTTGGTGGAATTGAGTAAAAACCGCATTGTCATCTTTTCAACCCATATTATTGAGGATATTTCCAGCTCCTGTAACCAAGTAGTGGTGGTGGACAAAGGGGAGCTGAAGTATTTTGGTGAGCCGGAGAAGATGGTAGAAATGGCAGTTGGAAAGGTGTGGCAATTCCTAATAGACAGGGAGTCGTTTGAAGTTAAACTAGATAAATCACTCGTGGTGCATAATATACAGGAAGGTGATAAGATACAGGTGCGCTACATATCAGTGGTTGAACCTTATCCAGGAGCTGTTCAGGTGGAGGCCAACCTGGAAGATGCTTACTTGTGTTTGTTGAAAAACATTTGATGGTATGAGCTTGAATAAATATATAGATTTGACAACCCGGATCGTACGATACAATCTGAAGATTATCTTTGCAGGAAAATTCTTCTGGTTTCTGTTGGCTTCATTTCTCTTTTTTGCCTTTTTCATGTTCCAGCAGGCATGGAATAGAAGCGAAATCAATGAGGAATCAATCTATAGCTTGCTGCTCTTCCCATGTCTGTTGCTGATATTCTATCCGGTTGTTTTCGGTATTCAGAATGATGAGGACAACCGGATACTGGAAATCATTTTTGGTATTCCCAATTATCGTTACAAGGTATGGGGTGTCCGCATGTTGATGATTTTTGTAGCGAACTACTTTATCCTTCTAATCTTTGCATATATTGCCCGGTTAATGCTTTATCCGGTCAACATTGCCGAGATGGCTTTTCAACTGCTTTTCCCGATGCTTTTTTTTGGGAACTTAGCCTTTATGTTTTCCACTATCACCAGGAGTGGTAACGGCACTGCAGTCATAATGATTGTGTTAGGGTTGGTCTTCTTTATTTTCATGAATGCCGACAGGCGGATAGCTCTTTCGTACTGGAATATCTTTCTAAACCCTTTTTCTATTCCTTCTAATGTTCATCCTATAATCTGGCAGAATACTATAATCAAGAGCCGCTTGTTTTTACTGATTGGCTCAATTATATGGTTGCTAATTGGATTTCTGAACCTACAGAAACGGGAAAAATTCGTATAATAAACAGAGAGGAACAATACCCAGGTTGAGGATTATTGCAACTTGAGTTTAACCCATTCCGGTCTCTCACATCTATTCACTTAAGAACGATTTGGAGAGCAGGATAAAATATGTGTTACAACCTTAGAAAAAGGGATAAATAGTCGATATCTTTATATTAATATGCCCAAAGCCTCCTCATAAAGTGTAACTTTTTCCAGTCGGTCGTCATGTACAATATACGTGTTTTCGATTCCCACAGCACCAATACCAGGTAATACGAATTTGGGTTCAATTGCTATCGCCATGCCGGTTTCCAACACTTCCTTAGAGCGTGGGGTAAGAACAGGAGGTTCATTAATTTCCAAACCTACACCATGACCCACAAACTTGGCTTGTTGCTCTGTCCCCATAAAATATGGCTCCAGTTTATTCTCCTTAACGATTTTTTCAGCCTGATGCCAGAGCTCTGCACATGACACTCCCGCTTTTGTACTGGCCTCTAGGGTGTGAATGATGTCGAGCGAAACCTGATGTGCTTTGTATGCTATTTCGGGAGCATGTTCAATCACGAACGTGCGGGACATGTCGTCCATGTTGGGACGGTAATTTCCTGCCATATCCACCATCAAGGTAGTACCGGGAGTGAGGAGTGTTCCATTGGCTCCCAGCGGGAGTAGGGGAGAGATACCTCCACCACCTAACGCGTAATCGAATGGAGAGGCCGTTTGTGCATTATCTCCAGCCAACATGCTACCCATAAATATATCCATATTTTCACCAAAGGAACGGAAAATGCCCATCGATCCATGTAGGCGCATCTGCCGTTCAATTTCAATCTGCAGTTCTACGTCAGTCATCCCTTTGTGATAGAGTGAGGGGATTAATTCATAGACTTTTGTGTGAATAGTTGCGCTCTCGCGTATTTGGTTCAGTTCATATTCTGACTTAACCGAACGTATTTTACGGATGTCAGATGAGATGTTGCCAATTTCAGGCATTTCTAGTGCTGCCTGAAGGCGGACTGCTGTGCTATAGGAGATTGTGTCAATTTCAAGGAGAACCTTCTTAGGGATCGTTAACCCAATCTCGCGGAGTATGTCTGGTATTTGTTCCGGCTTGCGGATTCCGATGATGTTTTCACCCGATAAAGTATGGGGGCGTCGCACAAAGAGAAGCGATTCGCCTGTCTGATAAACTAAAATATAACCGTTGAATATAAATCCTGTAAGCCAGTATTGATTTACCGATGAATTAATGATGCAGGCTTCGGCTTGCATGGAAGTGAGAACTTGTTGCAATTTCTGCAACCTTGCATTTTTTTCTGTCGTGGGCAGTTGATTCATGAAACGTATCTGTTTGACGACTTCCGTCAGGAGTTAATTTGTTCGAAATAAAAATGATGAATGTGATAAAGAAGTTTATTGGTTCCAGATGTCCCATGCAGCTTCAGCTTGAATCTCCAGCATCTCCCTTCCATTTTTTGTGATGGCACCTTGCTCCTTCCCTTTCTTTAGGAAGAGTGTTTCCTCTGGGTTGTAAACCAAATCGTAGAGGAGGTGATTGGGCGAAAGCAACTGATAGGGAATATCGGGACAAACATCACTATTGGGATAAGTACCCACCGGTGAGGCATTCACAATGATTTGGTGTGTAGAAATGATTTCCGGCGTTAGCATGTCGTATGTAAGTCTACTTTCTTGGGGTGTTCGAGAGACATATTTCCAGCTTATACTTAGGTCTTGAAGTGCCTGCGCTACAGCTTTTGATGCACCCCCAGTGCCTAAAATCAGGGCTTTATGATGCAATGTAGGGTTTAAAAGTGGAGAGAGAGAATCACGAAATCCGATATAATCCGTATTGTACCCAATAAGGCGGTAAAAGTACATATCACCTGGTTTACGTTCTACCTTGATCGCATTTACAGCCCCAATCTTCTCGGCTTCGAAAGAAACCTCATGAAGAAAAGGAATTACCTTTTCTTTATAAGGGATGGTCACATTAAGTCCTCTCAGGTGTTGATTAAAGAGAATTATGTGCCTAATTTCGTTGATATCTTCTATTTCAAAATTCAGGTATTCGGCATTAATACCCTCACGCTGAAACTTATCACCGAAGAATTTGGCTGAAAAAGAGTGCTTCAGCGGGAAACCAATAAGTCCGTATGTGTCCATATTCGTCGCGTCGTTAAACCATCCTAATTCTAGATTAAACAATGGGTTTCTCCGCAATGTACAAAGAGCATATTCCCATTGTGTATCTTTTTATTCTGATACGCGTAAAACCATTTTTCTCCAGAATCGACATCATTTCTTTTCCTTGCGGAAAGGCGGCAATGGATGCAGGTAAGTATTTGTAGGCACGTTGTTCAGTCGCAAACAGTCCCGTTAGAAAGGGTATTACATGTTTTGTGTAGAAGGCGTAAAATTGTTTCATCGGAGACTTCTCAGGTGTTGTTAGCTCAAGGAAGAGAAAGACACCCCCCGGTTTCAACACACGTAGTACTTCTTGGAAACTTTTATCGATGTTCTCAAAGTTGCGTACGCCAAATGCGACAATGGCGGCGTCAAAACTTTTATCGTTAAAAGTCATGGCTGAGCAATCCTGATTCTCGAAAGTAATTGTTTTGCTCATCCCTTTTTTGTCAACTTTTATCTTACCTATTTCCATCATGCCGTCAGAGATATCTACGGCGCTGATCTTTTCAGGCTTCAGCATTTGCTGAGCCAGAATGGCAAAGTCGCCCGTACCTGTAGCAATATCAAGAATATGGTTAGGATTGTATTTCTTGAGTTGCTTCAGTGCATCCTTACGCCAGTATGTATCGATTCCCATTGAGAGAGTCCCATTCAATTTGTCGTAATTGGGCGCAATCTCATTGAACATTCTGGCCACCTGTTCATTCTTCGGCTGATTGGTGTCGTAGGGATTAACCTTTTCTACTTTATAACTCATTTAGACACTCTTTCTTTCAGATATAGTGTGATATTTTTTTCAATACGAGCCTCCAGATCAGCAGCATCGGCTTTTAGAAATTTCTCTCCCACAATATTCTCATACAGTTCAATGTATCTGTCTGAAACACTCAAGCAGTAATCTTCCGTCATTTCGGGCACCTGCTGTCCAGCCTGTCCTTGAAATCCGTTATCCATGAGCCATTTTCGCACGAACTCTTTCGATAGTTGTCTCTGTTCTTCACCTTTTTCGAAGCGTTCTTCGTAGCCTTCACTGTAAAAATAACGCGATGAGTCGGGTGTATGGATCTCGTCGATCAGGTATATTTTTCCATCTTTTTTTCCAAACTCATATTTGGTATCCACAAGAATGAGTCCTTTTTCTGCAGCCATCTCTGTGCCTCTTTTGAACAAAGCGTAGGTGTACTGTTCAAGCTGCTCATAATCCTCCTTGCTCACAAGTCCCTGTGCTATGATCTCTTCCTTCGATATGTTTTCATCGTGTCCTTCATCGGCTTTCGTTGTGGGGGTAATCAGCGGTGTTTCGAAACGTTGATTCTCGCGCAAACCCTCCGGTAGGGGAATTCCACACAATTGTCGAGCTCCTTTCTTATACTCTCTCCATGCACTGCCTGTGATGTAACCACGAATTACCATTTCCACTTTAAAGGGTTCACAGCGTACACCCACAGTGACCATTGGGTCTGGTGATGCCATTTTCCAGTTGGGTACGATATCGGCTGTGGCATCTAGGAATTTAGCCGCAATCTGGTTTAACACTTGTCCCTTGTAAGGTATTCCTTTTGGTAGCACCACATCGAAAGCAGATATTCTATCGGTGGCAATCATTACCAGTGTATCGTCGTCAATGCTGTAAACATCCCGTACTTTCCCATGGTAGACTCCGGTTTGTCTGGGGAAGTGATAATCTGTTCTTGTCAATGCATTCATATGATTTCTTAATTTGATGATTTTGAAAAATTGGCTTGTGTAATTACACTTCTGATTTGCTGTTTGTATTCTTCTCCTCCTCGTAGGCTTCCACAATTCGTTGAACCAGTTTGTGGCGTACGATATCTTTTTTGTTGAACTCCACTGTGGCTATTCCCTTTATATGCTTCAATACTGTCATGGCATGAAGCAGTCCAGAGGGTTGTGAATGAGGTAAATCTATTTGTGTGATGTCGCCAGTTATGATCATCTTGCCATTAATCCCCAGTCTGGTAAGAAACATCTTAATCTGTGGCTTGGTCGTATTTTGCGCTTCATCGAGAATGATCACCGCATCGTTGAGAGTGCGTCCACGCATAAAAGCCAGCGGGGCAATCTGAATGATTTTGTTTTCGAGATACTCTTTCAATTTTAAAGGGGGAATCATATCCTCAAGCGCATCGTAAAGAGGCTGCAAATAGGGATCGATCTTCTCCTTCATGTCGCCTGGAAGAAAACCGAGTTTCTCTCCAGCTTCCACAGCAGGGCGACTTAAGATAATCTTCCGCACCTGCTTTGTTTTCAGCGCACGAACAGCGAGGGCAATGGCTGTATAAGTTTTTCCCGAACCGGCTGGTCCAATTGCAAAGACCATGTCATTTATATCGAAAGCCTCTGCCAGTTTCTTTTGGTTGGCTGTGCGGGCGAGAATGGGTTTGCCGTTTAATCCGTGGATGATGAGATTGTCAACGTTTACAATTGTTGGCGCTTTGCCTTTCACAATGTCAAGGATATCACTTTCCTTGAGCACGTTCATCTCTATGCTGAACTTCTCCAGCTCATGTATTTTTTCTTCGAACCTTACTAGCTCCTCCTCTTCACCAATCACCTTGATGACGTTACCTCGTGCAACGATACGCAGTTTGGGGAACAACGTTTTCAGCAGTTGGATGTTGCTGTTATTGATTCCGAAAAAAACTACTGGATCTACGTTCTCCAGAATAATTACCCGTTCTATCATTCTTTCTTTTTAGAATTTCAGCGTGTATTGGTATGGAAGGTTCTCATGACCTTCAACGTAATTTATGAACGCGTTGTTCACCAGTCTGTTTCCACCGGGTGTGGGGTAATTTCCAGAGAAATACCAGTCACCTGCGTTATTTGGGCATGCTTTATGTAGATCTTCAATGCTTTGAAATACAATCTGCACCTCAGCCTTGATATCGGGAGAAGTGAGCATCTGCGCAATTTTAGCAGAGATCTCCTCGTCGGTAAAGGGAGCATAAATATCTTTCACATAGTTGATGATCTCTTCTTTTTTCTTATGTTTTTGTGCGACCGATTTGGCGTAGGTATCGTCAATGATGTACTGCATTCCCCGCTCTTTTAACAGCGCAATAGCAGCCTTAAAAGCAATGAATTCGCTCATGCGTGACATGTCAATACCATAACAATCGGGGTAGCGAATTTGAGGGGATGAGGAGACAATCACTATCTTTTTGGGATCGAGCCTGTCTAATATTTTAATGATACTATTTCTGAGTGTGGTACCGCGTACAATGCTATCGTCGATAATGACCAGGCTGTCTTTCCCCCTGCGAAGCGAACCATACGTTACATCGTAGACGTGTGTGGCAAGATTTTCGCGTGTTTTACCTTGAGCTATGAACGTACGCAGCTTTATATCTTTGATGGCTACCTTTTCAGCACGTACTCTTTTGGAGAGAATCACATCAATCTCCTCCTTGCTCAGGTTGCTTCCTTTTTCCAGTATCGTTATAGCCTTTTTGTGGTTGAAATGATCTTCCAATCCTTGTTGCATGCCAAAGAATGCAACTTCAGCAGTATTGGGTATAAACGAGAAGACGGTGTTATCGAAGTCATCATCAATAGCTTCAATAATTTTAGGGACTAACAACTCACCCAGTTTTTTTCGTTCTCGGTAGATGTCGTAATCGGACCCCCTTGAAAAGTAAATCCGTTCAAAAGAACAAGGAGTAATCTTCTCTTTCTTTTGCCGTATTTGATGTAGGGTGACCTTGCCATTCTTTTTTACCACAATGGCCTCACCCGGTTGCAGTTCATTTATGTCATCTTTCTTCAGGTTGAAGGCAGTCTGAATGACCGGTCGCTCAGATGCCAATACAACTACTTCATCATCGTGGTAATAGAAAGCGCTGCGAATTCCCCATGGATCGCGCAAGGCAAAAGCATCACCACAACCAAGTAGGCCACAGAGGGCATACCCTCCATCCCATAATTTAGAAGCTCTGTTTAGCAGGAAAGGGATATCGAGTCTTTCCTCTATCATCTGGCTTATTTGTTGACCATTAAGCTCTCCTTTATTCTCCAAGTGGTCATACTGATACTGTACCTCTCTGTCTAAATAGTGACCTAGTGACTCAAGCATCACGAAAGTGTCGGCAAAATCACGCGGATGTTGCCCCTCTTCAATGAGTTGCTGAAACATCTCGTCCACATTAGTCATGTTGAAGTTTCCCGCTAATGCGAGATTTCGCGAAGCCCAGTTGTTACGGCGTAACAGAGGGTGCACATAGGTGAGTCCGCTCTTTCCGGTGGTACTGTAGCGAAGATGACCGAGGAATAGCTCTGCAGCATATGGTACCGATTTTTTAACAAACTCGATATCATTCAATTGTTCGGGTGTAAATTCTTGAAACGCAGAGTGTACCTTGGAAAATATTTCGGTTATAGCTCCCGATCCAACAGCCCTTTCTCTGAATATGAACTCGTTGCCAGGATGTGATTCCAACTTTACCGCAGCAAGGCCTGCGCCTTCTTGTCCACGGTTGTGCTGTTTCTCCATGAGGAGGTAGAGCTTATCGAGCCCATACTGCCATGTTCCATATTTATTGTAATAATATTCAAGGGGTTTGAGAAGACGGATTACAGCTATTCCGCACTCGTGCTTGATGATGTCAGTCATTGATAAACCTTTCTGTAATTAAGACACAAATTTACGCTTATTTGTGGAGATTCGTTTATTTTTCAGCCGATATCTTCTCATAAAAATTGTGTTATCTTTGTTCCACGAAGAAGTTGAAAGAATGAATTGGACACAATTATTATCTGCAAGACGTTTTGGAATGGAGCATTATGCCCAAAGTACGAAACATGAGAGAACGGAGTATCAACGCGACTACGATCGTTTGATTTTCTCCTCTCCCTTTCGTCGTTTGCAGAATAAGACACAGGTATTTCCATTGCCTGGAAGTATATTTGTGCATAATAGATTGACACATAGCTTGGAGGTAGCGAGTGTTGGTCGCTCGCTAGGAGAGACGGTTGGGCGTGGCTTGCGCCAGCAACATAAAGATTCGAGTGCTCATTTCGAAGAAATTGGAGCCATTGTCTCTGCAGCTTGTCTAGCACATGATCTGGGTAACCCTCCGTTCGGCCACTCTGGAGAGAAAGCCATTTCAACATTTTTCTCAGAGGGTACTGGGTCATATCTGCGAGAAGCAATTGAACAAGAGGGTGGTCGCTGGGCCGATTTTACCTCTTTTGAAGGTAATGCCAACGCAATCCGCTTGCTTATGCATCAATTTCGAGGTAGGCGAAAAGGAGGTTTTGTTATGACCTACTCAACATTGGCATCTATCGTAAAATACCCCTATTCGTCGGAATTGAGTGGCGGACGAAACAAATTTGGCTTCTTTGCTTCAGAAGAAAAGGATTATCAACATATTGCTGAGGAGTTGGGGATTATAAGATTAAGTGATCAACCGCTTCATTATGTGCGATATCCCTTGGTTTATCTTGTTGAGGCTGCCGATGACATCTGCTATCAAGTGATGGATATTGAAGATGCTCATAAACTTCATCTGATTACTTCTGAGAAAGCGAAGGAGCTGATGCTCGCTTTTTTTGAGCCAGAGCTTCGACTTCAGCGTGAGCAAACACTGGCCATGGTGACCGATGTGAATGAGCAAATTGCATATTTACGTTCTGGTGTGATCGGGCTGCTTGTAGAAGAATGTGCACGGATATTCCTTGCACATGAGGAGGAAATACTTGCCGGTGCATTTTCGGGACCACTTATTGAACATATTTCTACTACTCCAGCGGTGGCATACAAGAAGTGCTCCCAGTTTGCCTACCAGTATATTTATCGCTCACGAGATGTGCTGGATGTGGAATTGGCTGGCTACCGGATTATCGGCTTCTTGCTTGAGGTGTTCACAAAAGCCATACAAAATCCCGAGCATGCCTACTCTAAGTTGTTGCTCAACAGAATTCCCGAGCAATATGAGACCGATGCACCCAGTTTGTATGGTAAGATTCAATCGGTGATTGATTATGTGTCAGGTATGACGGATGTCTATGCTCTCGATTTGTATCGCAAGATAACCGGTATGGGTTTACCAATGGTGTAATCTTGGTATCAAATTGTTTTAAATAAATCTTTTTTATTTTTTTATTGAAATAATTTGGTGGGTTTTGATTTCTTTTTTATATTTGTGACGTGGTTTTTTCATAATAGTATTAGATTTAAGGTTAACATGTTTGGCAGAGTGTCGAGAGACATTCTGCCAATTTTGATCTAAGGGGCTTCTATTCAGGTACTACACTGTCCAGACCTCCTTTAAAGATAGGTACGTACAGGTTTACTAGAAAAATAAATCATCAATAATTTAAAATAGAATAAAATTTAATTTATATTTGTGAAACACAAAATCATACGCTATGAATCGCTATTTTTACATTGATACGGATGGGAAGCAAAAAGGAACTTTTTCCCCTCAGGAGTTACAACAGGAAGGTGTGAGAAGGGATACACTTGTGTGGACACAAGGCATGGAGCAATGGAAGCGTGCCGATGAGGTAGAAGAACTACTGTTCATTTTTTCATACAATTCGTCAACCTATCAGTCGGCGGGTGTCAATGCGGCCGATTCCTATCCGCAACCTCCCTATGCTGGAGATAGTTATCGGCCTATGCCCAAAACATGGATGATTGAGTCTATCTTGGCAACAATCTTACCCTTTGTATTATGTGGCAATGTGTTGAGTCTTCTCGGAATAATCGGTATTGTATATGCAGCACAGGTTGAATCGTTTTATAACAGAGGCGACTATGTAGCGGCAGCTGAGTCTTCGCATTCGGCAGGAAAATGGACCAAAATAGCCATGTGGATTGCTATTGGTTGGTTGGTGCTTGTTGCAATTTTTACCATTTTATTCTTTGTTTTAGTGGGTTCCTTGGCTGGACTAGGTGATTTAATCTCAACTTAAACACTTAATGATGGAAGAACAATATTATACCCCTCCTTTGTTGTCGGGAGAAACTTCGGAGCAAATGGAAGAGATTCCGCCTTTAAAACCAAATAATTGGCTTTGGCAGTCAATTGTTGTCACATTGTTCTGCTGTGTTCCATTGGGTATTGTAGGCATTGTGCATGCAGCTAAGGTAGATGTGTTGTACTATAATGGTAAATATAGCGAGGCAGAGGCGGTTGCTCGGTCGGCTAGGAACTGGACAATTTTAGCATTTTTGATTGGACTTGTTTTGATCATCAGCTGGATAAGTGTTTTCAATAACGAAGAGATGTCTGGTTTCATGGAAAAGATTATGGAGAACAGTGCCAGCGGATATAATTTCTGAATTATTTCAATATCCCAGTGGATAAAAAAATAAAATTGGGCTTGGGTGTCGCTATGGGTATTTTACTTGTAGCGGCACTTTCCCTTTTGTATACATTCAACCCGGAGACACAGCCTCTTTTTCCGCGATGTCCTTTTTTGCTTATAACCGGTTACCAGTGCCCCGGATGCGGTTCACAGCGAGCTCTTCATAGCCTGTTGCATGGCAACATCGGTGCCGCATTCAAGCAAAATGTATTCATGTTGCTGTCTATTCCGTATGTTTTTTTGGGAATCTACCTCCAATACTTCGGGGGTAAGCAGCGGCACCCCCAACTAGAGAGTATCTTTTACGGAAGATGGTCAGCAATTATAGTTTTGTGCCTAATAATTGGGTATTGGATCTTGAGAAACATCTTGTAAGCCACAAACTATCTTTCACTGTAATTTCTCTTTCAGAAAACGTCCAGTGTGCGATTGTTCGCATTGTGCAACCTGTTCGGGCGTTCCTTCGCATACCACATAGCCTCCAGCTTTTCCTCCCTCAGGACCAATGTCAATGATATGGTCGGCGCATTTTATCACCTCCATATTATGTTCAATGATGATTACCGTATGTCCGCGCTCAATTAGTGCGTTAAATGCCTTGAGGAGCGTTTTTATATCGTGGAAGTGTAATCCAGTAGTGGGTTCGTCGAATATGAACAGAGTGGGCTGTGTTTTCTCTTCTCCCAAGTAGTAGGCCAGTTTTACGCGTTGGTTTTCACCACCCGAGAGTGTGGAAGAAGCCTGCCCCAGTTTAATGTAGCCCAATCCAACATCCTGCAAGGGTTGGATACGTTTCACAATCTTTTTCTCCGTTGTTCCTTTATGTGCTGAGAAGAATTCGATAGCCTCATTCACTGTCATTTCAAGGATATCATAAATTGAGCGTTCTTTATAGGTTACCTCCAGCACCTCAGGAGAAAACCTTTTACCGTGACATGATTCACACTCCAGTTGGATATCGGCCATAAACTGCATCTCTACGGTGATAGTTCCTTCACCTTTACACTCTTCACATCGTCCCCCTTCCACATTGAATGAGAAATAGGCCGGTGAAAAATTCATCTGCTTTGCCAACGGTTGTGCAGCATATAGTTTCCGTATTTCGTCAAATGCTTTCAAATAGGTTACAGGGTTGGAACGTGATGATTTGCCAATGGGATTTTGGTTTACATATTCAACCCCCTTCATTAGTTTGATATCGCCTGTGATGCCGTTGAATTCAGCATGTTCCAGCGCTGTTCCCTTGTAATGATGTTGCAGAGCATTGAACAATACATCATTCACGAGAGATGATTTGCCGGAACCGCTAACACCAGTGACCACAGTCATTACATGCAACGGAAACTTTACATCGATGTTTTTAAGGTTGTTCTGGCGTGCACCTTTTACTTCGATGTAGTTGTTCCATTTACGTCGATTTACAGGTACTTCTATCTGTTCTTCACCGGTGAGGTATTTAACCGTGTAACTCTGACTGTTCATTTCCAACTCTGCCACTTTTCCCTGATACATTACCTCTCCTCCAAGACGTCCTGCTCGGGGACCAATATCGATGATGTAGTCGGCTGCACGGATAATATCTTCGTCATGTTCTACCACCACCACAGTGTTGCCAATGCTTTGTAACTCTCGGAGTACATTTATTAATAGGTCGGTGTCACGTGAATGAAGCCCTATACTGGGCTCGTCGAGAATATAGAGTGACCCCACCAAGCTACTTCCCAGGGAAGAGACCAGGTTAATGCGCTGACTCTCTCCACCGGAAAGGGTATTTGAAAGACGATTGAGGGTCAGATATCCGAGTCCCACATCGGTAAGAAACTGCAAGCGGTTGTTGATCTCCGTAAGCAATCGTTCCGCCACAATTGCGTCGTTCTTGTTGAGTTGAAGTTCGTTGAAAAATTGTTTCAACTCTGTTACAGGCATAATCACAAGTTCGGGAATGGCTTTGCCTGCAATCTTCACATATCGTGCTTCAGGCTTTAACCGTGAGCCTTTACATACAGGACACTCCGTTTTGCCACGATATCGAGAATTCATCACTCTATTTTGTATCTTATAGAGATTTTTCACCAGCATATCGAAGAAGTCATTTATGCCATATATTCCCAATTCGTGACGTCCGTTCCAGAGAATATCTTTTTCCTGATCATTCAAATCGAAATAAGCACGGTGTATTGGGAAGTCTGCTTTGTATGCATTTTGCACAAAATCCCGTCTCCAGTCGCTCATCTTTTCTCCTTTCCAGCATTGCACACACTCTTCCTGTACGGAGAGGCTTTTATCGGGAATCACCAGGTTCTCGTCAATACCTATTATCTTCCCAAATCCTTCGCACTTGGGACAGGCACCAGCGGGACTGTTGAAGTTGAACATCATTTCTGTAGGCTCTTCAAAGGTGATACCATCAGCTTCAAATCGATTTGAAAAGAAAAATGTTTCCATACCATTTTCTGTCCAAAAGCGGATCAGGCATTCACCATTTCCTTCCATAAATGCTGTTTCTACTGAATCGGACAGTCTATTGATTGTCGCCTTTTCCGATGAGCAGGAGAGGCGGTCGATTACCAGATAAACCTCTTCTATTGCCGGAAGGTTTTTCTGCTCAAGCAATTCATCGATCCTATAAAATTGCTCCCCAACATCTACGCGGGTAAACCCTTCCTTTAGCAGGATCTCGAGCTGTTCACGCAAGGTGCGGTTGTTTCTCAATTGTAACGAAGAAAGAACGGCCATACGTGTGCCTTCTCGGTATTCCTTCATTTTCTCCACCACATCGTTTACATAATGACGTTTAACCTCTTTCCCGGAAATGGGTGAGATAGTTTTACCAATGCGGGCATATAGAAGTCGGAGGTATTCATATATCTCGGTAGAGGTCCCAACTGTGGAGCGAGGGTTTCGCGACGTGGTTTTTTGTTCAATTGCAATAGCTGGAGGGATACCCCTAATATAGTCACATTCGGGCTTGTGCATTCTTCCCAGAAACTGCCTAGCATAGGCCGAAAGGCTTTCTACATATCGGCGTTGCCCCTCTGCATAAAGAGTGTCGAAGGCCAAAGAGGACTTACCCGATCCGGAAAGGCCGGTGATAACTGAGAAACTGTTTCGGGGGATGTCAACGTCGATATTTTTGAGGTTGTTGACGCGCGCACCTTTTATTTCGATCTTCTTTTGATTGCTCATATCCTGAATATATAACCCACAAAGATAATTACTTTAGCGACCCCAAAAAAGAAGCTGATGCCAAATAAGTCAAAATATTTATTTATATTTGTGGATGAGAGCAACATCACTGCAGCAGTGGTCTTAACATATTCAATTAAGTTTACCCATGGCAGATATTATCACAGACTTGCAACATGAATTTTCAGTGCCGTTTACAAATCCGGTGTTGATTTTTACCATACTTTTACTAATTGTACTATTAGCCCCTATCCTCCTGAAACGTTTTAATGTGCCAAGTATAATTGGCTTGATTGTGGCAGGAGTGATTATTGGACCTTATGGACTAAACTGGATTGACAATACACACGGGGGTGTGGAAATGTTTTCTACCATTGGTCTTCTCTTTATCATGTTTATTGTTGGTTTAGAACTCGATTTAGGAGAGTTTGTTCATTACCGCAATAAGAGTCTTACATTCGGACTTTTTACATTTTTCATTCCGCTTGTTATAGGTTATCCAATTTGTCATTACCTATTGGGCTATGATGTAAATGCCAGTTTTCTTACGGCCAGTATGTTTTCAACTCATACCCTGGTTGCATACCCCATTGTAAGTCGTCTGGGTATTGCCCGCAATCAGGCCGTGGCAGTTACTGTGGGAGGTACCATTCTCACCGATACAGCCGTTCTGCTCATTCTTGCAGGGGTGCTTTCAGGAAACGAAGGAGGGTTGGATTTGAGCTTTTTACTCAAAATGGTGGTATCACTCATTATATTCTCTGTGATAATATTTGTCATCACTCCACGCATTGCCAGATGGTTTTTTCAAAATGCTGATTCTGAAAAATATTCCAATTTTATATTTGTATTATTTGTTGTCTTTTCGGCAGGATTTTTAGTAGAGTTGGGAGGTATAGAACCCATAATCGGGGCATTTGCTGCGGGGCTCGCACTAAATAGACTCATACCACACTCTTCGGCATTGATGAACCGCATTGAGTTTTTTGGGAATGCCCTTTTTATTCCCATTTTTCTGATATCTGTCGGCATGTTGGTCGATATATCTGTAGTGTTCGACGGACCACGCACCCTCATTGTAGCAATAGTGCTCACCATTGCTGCAATCATTGGAAAATGGCTGGCTGCATTAGCTACCCAGAAAGCGTTCCGGTACACGGCTGCCCAGAGAACACTCATCTTTGGATTAAGCAGTTCGCATGCTGCAGCAACACTTGCTATCATCTTGGTTGGATACAGGGCTGGAATTCTAGATGAATATATACTCAACGGAACCATTATACTGATCCTGCTCACCTGTATTATTGCATCTGTCTATACACAGCGTGCTGGACGAAAGATTGCGATGAGCGAAGAAAATGCCCCCTTGTCGCCATCCTCAATGGGTCATTTTGCAGAAGAGAAGATCTTGGTGCCAATTGCGAATCCAACCAATATCGGCTATCATGTGCAACTTGCTCTTTTGCTGAAAGATAAAAAGTCGGTCAATCCTATTTCGTTATTGGGAGTAGTACCCAATAATAAAGAGGCAGAAAAGAATATTGTGAACTTCAGAAAGAAATTGCAGGAGTTTGTATCAACCGCCCAAGCAGCGGAGGTGAATGTAGATATTATTACAACCATCGATCACAATCCTGCAGACGGAATCACGAGGATAGCCCGTGAGACCATGACCGATTTGGTCATTCTTGGTTGGCCCGGTAAAGCTGGTTTGTGGGATAAGTTACTGGGTGAGAGAATTGAACAGATTATTCGATATGTGGATAAGAACTTGTGGGTTTGTCATGTAGAACAGCGTCTGATAAATCATAAGCGAATTGTCGTTATTTCTCCACCTCAGGCAGAGAAGGAGGAGGGCTTTGCCATGTGGGTCAATAAAATATCCAAACTCTCTACAGAATTATCAATCCCGGTATTGCATTATGGACATCCCGATACACAAAAGATAATTGCTAGTCAGAAGAAAATGGGAAACTTCATCTCACATCCATTTGAGGATTGGGATAATCCGCTTTCTTGTGCAGACCAAATCAAGAAAGATGACTTAATCATTCTGATTTCAGCCCATAGTGGTTATATTTCTCATATCCCAATTCTAGAGAGCCTCCCCGGTCGATTAGAGAGTAAATTTCCTAATTTCAGTCGTATCGTGGTCTATCCCAAACAACCGCTTGCCGAGCAGTTGCTCGAAACAGATGATTTTATTTTTGTTCCCTGAATAAATCTTTTTTATTTTATATGATCAAAGGTTTCCAATCCATTCTTGTTGTATCATTTATTCTATTTTTAACAGCCTGTGGTACTTCCAAAAGAGGGCTGTCAAGACAAGACATTTCCATGCCCAAGCACGAGTTTCGAGGTGCGTGGATTCAAACAGTCGGACAAACTCGTTACCAGCAAATGAATAGTGCTGCTATGAAGCATTATTTAACCGAGATGGTAAGAAAGCTGGATGAGGCTGGTATCAATGCGGTTATATTTCAGATTCGCCCCGAAGCAGATGCATTCTATAAATCGGAGTTAGAGCCTTGGAGTCGTTTCCTTACCGGAATTCAGGGTAAGGCCCCCGATGATCCCCATTTCGACCCACTCGCTTTTCTAATTGAAGCATGCCATCAACGTGGAATGGAGCTGCATGCCTGGTTGAATCCATACCGCGTGAAAACCAATATGAGTAACCAGCTTGCCAGGGGTCATCTCTATGAGCGCTTTCCCGAACGTTTTGTGCAATATGGGAATCAGCTATTCTTTGATCCGGGACTCCCCGAGAATAGAGAATTTATCTGTGAGGTGGTGCGTGATATTGTTTCCCGATACGATGTGGATGCCATTCATATGGACGATTATTTTTACCCATATCCAATTGCCGGTACACCTTTTCCTGATGACAGGAGCTTCAGTATGTATGCTGTAGCTCAGGGATTTTCACCTTCGCAAAGAGGGGACTGGCGCCGCAACAATGTGAATCTGTTGATTCAGCAGATTAAATACACCATTGCCGGAACAAAACCTTGGGTACGCTTTGGAATTAGTCCTTTCGGCATTTATCGGAACAGGAGAAGTGATCCCAATGGAAGTGATACGAATGGCTTACAGAATTACGATGACCTCTATGCTGACATCAAGCTATGGGTTGAACAGGGATGGATCGATTACAATTTGCCGCAGCTTTATTGGGAGATAGGGCATAATGCAGCCGATTATCCCACCTTGTTGCATTGGTGGAACAATAATAATTTCGGGCAACATCTTTACATTGGACAAGATCTAAAACGGAGTATCGACAGAAATGAACTTCAGGTTAAAATTCGTCAGACACGTGAAATGCCATTTGTTTATGGTAATTGTTACTGGTATGGTTATCAGATACTCGATAATTGGGATGGTGTTGCCGAGATGCTAAAAACAGATATCCACCGTTCAAAAGCGTTAGTGCCGGCATATAGCCATATGCATGACGGACGCCCCGGCACAGTAAAGAAACTCACCGAAGTGTTTACGGAGGACATGCATTTCCTTACTTGGGAACATAATAAAACGCCGTTGAATCCTGAAACAGCACAAAAGTTTGTGATTTATCGATTTGCCCAGAATGAGAAGGTTGATATTAACCGGGCGGAGAATATTCTGCAGGTGACACCCGACAATTTCATTATCCTGCCCTATGAAGGAGGTGAGAAAAAGTATACGTATGTTGTTACAGCACTCGATGCTTTTGGCAATGAATCGAAACCGAAGGAGATAAAGGTGAAATTGTAACGCGTAAAAACACTATCTTTGTACTCTTATTTAGTAAAAAAAGGATGACCGATATCAAAAGCTTCCGTGAAGATAGTACTCCGGAGGAAAACCAGCAGGATTTTGCACCTGAGGTAGAAATAACAAAGCAAGAGGGAGAATTCCCAATGATAGCCAAGACCATGGCTGAGTTGGAAGATGTGCTGGCAGAGGAGCTTATAGCACTGGGAGCGAATAATGTGGAAATCGGTACCCGGATGGTTTCATTTACCGGAGATACGGCTTTGATGTATAAAGCGAACCTTCATTGTCGTACGGCATTGCGTATTCTGAAACCCATATACAACTTCAAAGCAGAAACAGCGGACGAAGTTTATGAAGCGATCAAACAACTTAATTGGGATGATTATCTTTCGTTAGACACCACCTTCTCAATCGATGCAGTGGTCTATTCCCACATCTTTACGCACTCGAAGTTTGTTGCTTACAAAGTGAAAGATGCTATTGCCGACTGGTTTACAGAGCGGTATGAAAAACGTCCTTCAGTTAGCGTTTCAAATCCCGATTTGGTGCTTCATCTCCATGTTTCGCACAACAAATGCACCCTCTCGTTGGACAGCTCCGGCGAGTCGCTGCATAAAAGAGGGTATCGTGTAGGTCAAACCGAGGCGCCTCTCAGTGAAGTACTTGCAGCTGGAATGATCCTTAAGTCGGGTTGGAAGGGAGAGTCCGCATTCATTGATCCGATGTGTGGATCGGGTACGATACTGATCGAGGCAGCCATGATTGCCATGGGTATACCTCCGGGATTACATAGGCCAAACTTTGCTTTTGAAAAATGGAAAGACTTCGATGAAGAACTTTTCAGCAATATTTATAACGATGATTCCGGTGCACGAGAATTGAAGCACCCCATCATTGGTTCCGACATCTCTCCTCAGGCAATTGCCGTTGCTGAAAAAAACATCAAAAATGCAGGATTAAAGAAACAGATCCAGTTAAGTGTAAAACCTTTTCAGCAATATACCGAGGCTCCAGCTTCGGAGGGGGTTTTAATTACAAACCCTCCTTATGGTGAGCGCTTGAAAGTGGAGGAGTTGGAGGGGCTCTACGCAATGATCGGAGAACGTCTCAAGCATGTTTTTACAGGCTTTAATGCCTATATTTTAAGTTATCGGAAAGAATCGTTCGATGCTATCGGTTTGAAACATACTCGTCGTTTCTTCCTCTATAACGGTGCTTTGGAATGCGAAATGCGTGAATATGAGATCTTCTCGGGTAAACGTAAAGAACGCTCTTTTGTAGCGAGTGATCGCTCACGAGGTAGAGGGTCTGATTATCAAGCTGAACGAAATTCAAAAGAGGGATACCGCCGTTCGAAGCGTACAGATAGAGAAGAGGAGAGACAGAATGACTTTGGAAGGGGTCGCCCAAGAAGAGAAGAGGGGGCTGAACGTAGAGGCGAACGACCCTTTACTGCTGATCGACGTTCGTTTGGAAAAAGACGAGAAGAAGGAGAACGCAGTGATTCTGAACGTCATAACACAAGAGAGAGAGCCTTCAATAAGGATGGCTTCAAGCGTGATCGCAACAGCAACGAAAGAGGAGGTAAACCAGGTGGTTTCAGAACTGATAAAGACCGAGAACAGAAGGGACGTTCATTCGATGCCCGGAACAAGGATCGTGGCAGTTCTCCACGTGGAGATTACAAAAAGCCGGGTACTCCTGAGAGAAAGGAACTCCGTTTGCGTCGTCCCAGAAAAGAGGAATAAGTTATTGGCGTAACAGTTGCGCTGATCAATCAATAAAATCTGGCAATGGAATGCGTTTCATTGCCAGTTTTTTTGTTGCAGCCCGGTCTATCTTCGCACTCATCGTTTGTGGTAGTGACTCTGTCGTAATGATATGGAGCGGTTGTTGATAACGGGGTAAGAGATATTCCAGTTTTTGTTTCAACAGATCAGGATTGTTCATTTCTTCCATTACCAGCACAATAGCTTCTCCCAATTTTGGATGGGGGACTGCCGTAATTGCGAAGTTTCCATCTATTAATGGGCGTATAACCTTCTCCAATTCTTCGGCTTGTACCTTGATTCCTCCCGAGTTGATGACATTGTCCTTTCTTCCCAAAATTCGGAAAGTGCCGTTTTCTCTTATCTTAGCAATGTCGTTTGTATACAACGTCTCATTGGCAACATGAGGAGCGTGTATGATCAGTGTTTGCTCTTCAGAGAGTTCCAAGTTGACTCCAGGGAGTGGCGTATAGTAGTCGGATGCTTCTCTTCCATTGAGTCTTTGAAGAGCAATATGAGAGACCGTCTCGGTCATACCGTAAGTAGAATAGATCTCGTTGGGGAAGTTCATTAACGCCTCCTTCAGTTGCGGGTCAATGGTGCCTCCTCCAATGATTACTTTTTGTATGAGAGAGAATTGTTCCGTCTCTTTTGGAGATTGAAGGGTATTGTACATTTGCAAGGGTACAAATGCTGCAAAATCAAACGTCGTTGTTGTCGCAGCCAATGGGTGACCTGAAGGTTCCATAGGCCAGAGATCAAGTCCACAAACTACAGCACGTACCACCATCATTTTCCCTGCTATGTATTCGAGAGGTAGGCATAACAATGCCTTCTCCTTTTTTTGCAATTGAAAGAAGTTGCACGTCATCTGTGCACTATGAATCATCTGATCTTTTCGTACGATAATTTGTTTAGGTGTACCGGTAGAGCCCGATGTCTGCAGACGAATAGTTGTTTCAGGGGAGAACCATTCTTTCAGAAAATGAAGAAGTTGTTGATGGAAGGGCGACTGAGCAAAGTAGTCATGTTGCTCTGCCGATAGAACCTCTTCTGCATGGAATACCTTTCCAGAAATGCATATCTTGTTCATGCCGAAAAATCATGTAAGTCAGGGAAGTTCCCCGTCGGGTTCAACCAAAGCTGATCAATTCTTATCTCCAACGGAAGAGAGATATTATTCACGTAGAGGCTACCTGTTCCAAGTCCTTGTGGCATTGAGTTGCCTAGTGTTGCACACCATTGCGCAATACTATTCAACCCAATGTTTGACTCCAATGCAGAGGTAACCCACCAGCCTATATCCAGTTCATTGGCCAATGAAATCCACTCGGTGCTACCACTGATTCCCCCGTGCAGTGTTGGCTTTAAAATGATATATTGAGGAAGGATGGTTTCCAGCAGTTTTTTCTTTTCAATCGGCTTGTGGATGCCAATCAGTTCTTCATCCAGAGCAATGGGTAGTGGTGTGTGTTTGCATAAGCGAGCCATCTCCTCCCAATCTCCGGCACGGATAGGTTGTTCAATGGAGTGAATATCCAGTTCAGCCAATCGATGAAGCTTCTCCAAAGCCTCACTTTTGTCGAATCCACCGTTCGCATCCACCCGTAATTCAATTTCTTTTGCTGAATAGTGTCTGCGAATTAAGCGCAACAATTCTATCTCTTTTTCAAAATCGATGGCTCCAATCTTCAGTTTTACGCATCGAAATCCTCTTTCAAGAATCGACTCAATGCGCTGTCTCATTTCCGAGAAATCTCCCATCCAAATTAATCCATTGATGGGAATTCCTTCTTCCCCCTTGCTGAATGGAGTATCCCAAAGTTGCCATGAACGTTGTTGATAGTGCCGAAAGGCTGTCTCAAGTCCAAATAGAATGGAAGGATGATCGCGCAAAAGTCCGAAGTCAACCTGTTGACACTTCTCAGTTATGCGGCAGAAAGCCGCAAGTCGGTCGGCATAGCCATCATCATATTCGCAGTTGAGGTCATGCAAAGGCGCACACTCTCCGATACCGAAATGGGTATTATCCTCCTTGTCGAGGAAGAGTACATACCAAATTCGATGTTCCCGATAGATACCACGTGAAGTGCCTGCTGGTTGTTTGAACAGGAGCGTATAGGGGATGATCTTAATCGAAAACATAAAGGAGATTGATGATTATTTGGAATACGAATTTACCACAGATATATCCACCATTTATGTATGAGACCTGCAGTCATCTCATACATAAATAGATTAGAGTTCCCACGCTGTCGCGACAATTTGTTAAAGCTGACCTAAGGCAGTTTTGGGAACTTCTTGAAGTCCGGTTTACGTTTTTCCAGAAAAGCCTGTTTCCCTTCCTGAGCCTCTTCGGTGAGATAATAAAGCATCGTCGCATCGCCTGCCAGCTCCTGAATACCTGCCTGTCCATCCAGTTCAGCATTAAGGCCTGCCTTGATCATTCGCAGAGCCAGAGGACTATGTTGCATCATTGTTTCAGCCCATTCCACCACCTCATCTTCGAGACGGTCGAAGGGAACAACCTTGTTCACCAGACCCATTTCCAGTGCTTCCTGTGCGTTATATTGACGACAGAGGAACCATATCTCACGCGCTTTCTTCTGACCTACTATACGAGCCAGATAGGAAGACCCGAAGCCTGCGTCGAAACTACCTACACGAGGACCCGTTTGTCCGAAGATTGCATTCTCAGAAGCAATGCTCAGGTCGCACACAACATGCAATACATGTCCCCCTCCAATCGCATATCCGTTCACCATCGCAATTACAGGCTTTGGTATAGAGCGTATTTGCTTCTGCACATCCAGCACGTTAAGGCGTGGTACACCATCCTTACCGATATAACCTCCTTTGCCCTTCACGTTTTGGTCACCTCCAGAGCAGAAAGCCTTGTCTCCAGCTCCGGTAAGAACTACCACGCTTACCTCCTCCATCTCTCGACAGATGCGCAATGCATCACTCATTTCACCGGTTGTGGTGGGTGTGAACGCATTGCGGTAACGGGGACGGTTTATGGTGATACGGGCAATTCCATTATAAAAATCGAAGAGTATATCTTCATATTCCTTTATGGTGGTCCATTTTCTTTCGCTCATAATCTCTTATTTTTTTGTTGTTGATAATACTTTTTTATTTCCTGGCTGTTCTGCTCAATAGATGTAAATGCCTCCAGTATAACAGGTGAATCACTTTTAGGGTTTAACAGCAGTTGGATTTGCTTTTCCAGCTCTTCTGCATTGTGTGCAGCAAGATAAGTAAACCCCAATTGTTCAGCCCATCCTTTAGCGCTGGTGTTGTGAGTGACTGTAATGTATCCAGATAAAATGTTGGATTGATTGAGACCGGGCAGCGTGTTAAAAATTCCCCCTCCGCCGTTGTTATTCAGCAATATACGCAGGTTAGATGAAAGCTGTCGGTTCCAGAGACCGTTCATGTCATAAAAGAAGCTGAGGTCGCCAGTCAGGAGTAGTGTGAGTCTATCGGATGCTGCAGCATAGCCTACCGCCGTGGAGATTGACCCCTCAATGCCGTTGGTCCCCCTGTTGCAAAAGCGATACACTGTATTGGGGATAGAGAACAGCTGAGACAGGTATACGCTTTGGCTGTTTGCCAGATGTAGTGTACTGTTGTCAGGCAATTGCTGTAAAAGTTTATTCACGACGTAAAGATCGGAGTAGCTTGCCTCCGGCAGTGTTGTCATTGAACAAGCGTTTTTCCATGCTTTTGAAAATAGTGAGGAACGATCGTTTGAACCTGCCGATTGATGATCCCGAAGTGCCGCATTTTCATCAGAGGGTTCCTCTCTCAATTTTTGCAGGAATGTAATTGGATCAGTTTTTATTATTTCGGTTACCTGTTGAAACGTATCAACAACCTCTCCCGTGGGAGAAACAAACCATTGCTCACAAGTTGAAGCACTACGTATAAATTGTTTAAGGCGCTTCGATACAATGTGTCCACCCAAAGATATCACCAGGTCAGGAGTCAATTCTTGAAGCTCTTTTTCAGAAGCAGTACGGAGTACTACATCGAAGCGAGGAAATTCACCAAATGGAATATTGGCCAGGTTGTCGGCAAGTACCACCGTGTTGGAGTCTACAGCAAGTCTCATTAAAACATCAGCCAGTCCCTTTTCAGGAGGAAGCTGCCCCACGATAATCATTCGTCGGGAGTATGAATAGAAACGTTTGCGGTATTCAGCCACATCCAACAAAGCAGTGACAGTCTTCGAGCGGCGAATTACCCGTACAGCAGGGAGCGATGCGGTGTTGAAACCAAATAGCGGTTCAGATAATGGGATGTTGATATGTGCAGGTCCTTTTTCTTGGTTGTAGAGGCTGAGAATGGCTTCATTAATAAGTCGGTTGCAATACCACTCCTCTTCCTGGTTATTTATTTCCGGCAATTGCGCCGCATGGTGTACCAGCTTTCCAAAGAGTCCTGTCTGTGGGATAGTCTGACCATCCTTCTGACCCATCCACGCGATAGGTCTGTCGGCAGTAATAACCAACAACGGCAATTGTTGATAAAATGCTTCTGCTACAGCAGGGCCCAGGTTGAGTGCAGCCGTACCAGAAGTGCAACATACAGCAACCGGAAGATTAAGCGCCTGTATAATACCCAACGCAAAATAGCCGGCACTTCGCTCATCAACCACACTGTAGCAGGTGAAATCACCGTCACCTGCAAATGAATGAATCAACGGAGCGTTGCGTGACCCTGGTGAAAGAACAATATGTCTGATGCCATGAGCTTTCAACAATGCCACCAGTTGTAGTACATTTTTTTTGTCTGAATACATTCTCAAATCTTAATTGACAATACTAGCCATTGTTTCCAACTTCTTTTCCGTCTCCTTCCATTCATCCTTGTAGTTAGACGAGGAGATTAAGCCGCTACCAGCAAACAAAGTAAGCGAACTTTTTCCAATTTCCAAGCTTCGCAGGTTTACATAAAGGTTTGTTTCTCCAGAAGGGTCCAGCATACCGAAGAATCCGGTGTAATAACGTCTGTCGTACCCTTCCTCTTTGAGAATAAACCGAAAAGCTTCCTCTTTGGGCAGACCCGAGACAGCCGGAGTTGGATGGAGTGATTTTAATAGGGTCCCAATTGTTGAATCGTTGGGTAGTGTAAAGTTGAAATCGGTTCGCAAATGTGCTAGATTACCTGCTTTGGCGGTATAGGGACCGTTTATTTCCGGTGTTATTTGAAAAGAAGAGAGTTGGTGTAGCAGGTAGGAGGTAACCAGATGTTGTTCACGCAGGTTCTTGTCGTCCCACGATACCGTTCCGGAGTGAGGATACCGTGTGCCGGCAAGTGCCATTGTATGCCATCTTGTATTTGCTCCCGACAGCAATATTTCGGGTGTGCTTCCCAGCCATGTACCACTTTGGGGAGTGTGAAACAGGAATACACACGAGCGATGGTATTTCTCTTCGGCTTGAAAAAATGCATGACCCGGTGAGAATCCCTTTTTTCGAGGGATATCTTTGCTCCTTGAAAGGACCAATTTTGTGATTGTTCCATCGGTCAGAGGTTTGTGAAACCGTTGGAACAGTTGTGAATATTCATTTTTATCGATATTCTTGTGTCGCACATTTTTTTGCCTTTCCGGTTGAGAATTTACAAATGAAATCTCCACCTCCGAGAGATCTCGGCAATCGGGCCGAATCACGATCACCGGCTTTTCATGTGATATGGAGAATGGAGCAATTACAAAGCCTTGTTGACCATTGAGTGCTTCGATGTCGTCAAATAGTGCTGGTGTGCCTGACATCTGCATCACAAATCGTGGTTTATCTTCATTGGGTAACCGAAAAATTGCGAAGCAGGCATCCTGTTCTATCAACGCATCTAGAATCTGGTATTGGGGTAGTTCTATCATCGCCTTTTCAGAATGCTGTTTACCACTCTTACGGAAGAGACCAACTTGTGGGAAGCGGTAAAAATATCAATATTCCATACATGAGAAGTACGACCTTTGTGAATGATTGTGCCCACTGCCCGCACTACATCGCCCTCTTTAGCAGAAGAGACATGATTGCCGCTTACCTGTATACCTGCGGGCATCTCATCCGCTTCACACAGTAGAAACGACCCCTGTCCGGCCACTGATTCTGCGAGAGCCAGTGTTGCTCCCCCATGGAGCACACCAAATGGTTGACATACCCTTCTACTAACCGGCATAATTGCTTCAATACGTTCCGGGGAAAGGAGCGTAAACTCTATTCCCAGTGTTTCCATTAGCGTAGAAGGACCATTATTCTTACTTTCGTTCTTATTATCATTCATGCTCTTTTCTCTAATTCACTGCAAAATTAATGATAACTTTAGCATGCTGCTATTAAGAATCATTAAAAATAGTGGCAGAATATAATCTGTGAAGATAGACAATCAATATGAATGTGACACGGTAAAACTTATCTCTTCGGCATGGTTAAAAAGAGGAATTATTTATCCACTAGCAGATATTGCAATTCTTTATCATTCAATACTTTTACATTTGTAAAAAGAAACCTTGTATCTAGAAAGTTGCCATACTCGTTGCACTCAGCCACGGCCTCATTAAGAATCGATTTGGCATCTATATCGAATGCAAAGAGCATGATGATTGTGAAATATTTCTCTTTTATTTCGAATTTCTCTATAATAACATCTGCTTTCTGAAGTTGAAAATTAAATTCACGTTCCACAATCTCTTTTTGTAACTCCGTGAAAGGCTCTCTATTTGTTGTGGTAAAAGCCGAGAAAAAGCGCAGTTTCTTATCATGCCCACCTAGACCGGAGGAGATATAAACCTGTTGTTGTCCCGACAATTCGGAACTCAAAATAATGCGGCTGCTGACAAGTGCCATGGATGACCAGTGTGATAGTTCCGGTTCCAAAGGACTGCTGTGGTAGGTCTCAATCGAGCGGTATGCACCCACATCGGGGATAGAAGCTAGTAGGCTCAGACTTCTTTTTTTTCGCTCAATTGATTCGTCGGGAGAGAATAAAATTGCGATCTCTTCGTCGCGCACGAAGGGATTATTTTCACTTCTCAGTCTTTCAAAATAACGGAAATAGTCCATCTGCTCCTCTAGAGGCACCAGATCCTCGAGGATATGGAACGAGTCGATTCCCTGCTCGTTCAATGTCTGCCGCAATTTAGCCAGTAGATCTTCTTGTCCGCTCATGTACGCAAAGATAGCATATTTTTTGTTTTTGATTTGTTGTCTTCTCTAATTTGCTTAAATTTCATCAATATGGCCCTTTATTCCTCGGAATTGTATAAATTCGCACAATCAAACCGAAAGACTCTTCGAATGAAAATTAAGATAGTCAACTTGTCACGACATCCCCTTCCTGAATATGCCACTGCTTATTCTGCAGGTATGGACCTTCGCGCTCATATCAATGAGCCAATCGTGTTAAAACCGTTGCAGCGGGCATTAGTGCCTACGGGTATTTATCTTGAGTTACCCATAGGTTTTGAAGCACAAATTCGTCCCCGCAGCGGATTAGCCATCAAGCACGGAATTGGTATTGTAAATGCCCCAGGCACAATTGATGCCGATTACCGAGGAGAAATACGGGTGATCCTAGTCAACTTATCCAACGAAGATTTTGTTATAAATGATGGTGAGCGTATCTGCCAAATGGTTGTAGCACAACACGCTAAAGTGGAATGGGAACAAGTTGACTCGTTGACAGAAACAGAAAGAGGAGCAGGAGGCTTTGGGCACACCGGAAAAAAGTAATAACCGAAGGAACAGATGACTCATTTAAAAGCGACACATCCCATATTTATATCACTACTATTGTTTTCTCTGTTATCTGCATTTGTGCCAAGTAAAGCTTTGGCACAAAAGGATAATGCAACGTTGACTTTGAACGAAGAGGAGCGACGAAAATTTGATCATTTTTTCTATGAGGCCTTGAATGCAAAAGCACAAGGTCGTTATGATGAGGCGTTTGACCTTATTCGTCACTGTTATGCGTTGGATTCAAC
Organism: Proteiniphilum sp. UBA1403; assembly: GCA_002305715.1. Taxonomy (GTDB): domain Bacteria; phylum Bacteroidota; class Bacteroidia; order Bacteroidales; family Dysgonomonadaceae; genus Proteiniphilum. The sequence continues at coordinate 42,522 of DBQD01000054.1, forward strand.
CAATGCCAACGTGCTTGTTGAGATGGGTACATTTTATAATGTCTTGCAACAGAAAAACGAAGCATTGGCATTCTTTCGGAAGGCTGTTCACTACGATTCCACAAATTACTATTACAATATGGTGCTTGCCAGTTTGAGCAAGGAATTAGGGTTAAAGCAAGAGGTGGTGGATCTGTACCGTGCAATGGTCGATCGGCATCCCGACAAGCCGGAACTTCAGTTCGAACTGGCAAGTGCGCTTGCAGACAACGGTGAATTGCAGTCGGCCATCGATACTCTCAATAAACTGGAGAAGAATACAGGATTGTCCGACGTAATCACCCTGAACAAGTACCGTCTATATTCAATGATGAATCAGAAGGAGAAAGCTTTTGAGGAAATTCAACAGGTCATCGATAAAAACCGAACCAATCCTCGATATCTCGTACTCATGGGAGATCTTTATCTGGAAGAAAATCAACCAGATAAAGCAATCCAATATTATGAACAGGCCAAAGAGATTGACCGGGATTATCCGGCTCTGATCCTTTCCTTGGTGAATTATTACGAAAAAACAGACAACAAGGCTTCTTCACAGGCAGAACTTCAGCAAGCAATCACGGGTCCTTCTCTCGATGTTGAGACCAAGCTGCAACTCCTCACTCGTTACTTGGGCATTTTACAGCAACAGAAGCAAGATCTGAAACAAGCCAACCAGTTGTTTATGACTCTTTTTGAGCAATACCCCAACAATACCCAGTTGAATATGATTTATGGGAACGTGCTGCTCTTGCAGGGAGACAAAGTGGGGGCTATGAAACAACTCGAGATCTATGTAAAGGATAATCCTTCTGACCCTGCAGGATATGATCAGATGATTCGGATAGTATTGCCTGATGAGGATATGGAGAAACTCAAGGAGATAACTACAAACGCATTGAAACATCTTCCGCAGGAGCCTCAATTTTATTACTATCTTGGAGCAGCATATTATCAACAGGGAAAATATAAAGAAGCTTTGAGCGTTTTTGAAGAGGGTGTGCAAAAAGCAGTTATTATCAATCCGCTGTTGGAGTCAGACTTCCATGGTCAGATAGGCGATTTAAACTATTTCCTTGGAAACAAGGAAGTGGCATTCAAGAGTTACGAAAAAGCGTTAAAGTTGAATCCGCAGAATCTTTCTGTTTTAAACAATTACAGTTATTATCTGTCATTGGAGAAGATGAATCTTGATAAGGCTGAACAAATGAGTGGTATCACCATCAAGGCGGAGCCAATGAATCCTACTTTCCTCGACACCTATGGCTGGGTATTATATGAACAAGGAGCCTATACAATGGCGAAAATTTATATCGAGAAAGCTATTGAATACAGTCAGGAAAGTCCCTCGGCCGATGTGCTGGAGCACTATGGCGATATACTCTTTAGAATGGATGAAAAAGAGAAAGCTCTGGAACAATGGAAGAAAGCATATGAGTTAAATAAAGACTCAAAAACACTGAAAAAGAAAATTCGAAAAGGTAAATTATAATCACTCCCTTCGGGAAAAAGAGGAGTAACCGAATTGGATAAACGAATAAGATATATTGTAATAAGTGATAAATCATGAACACCAAGCGTTTTATACAGATACTTCTTCTTTGCCTGCTTACAGGTATGGCGTTCCAAGCTTGTAAACCTAGGCAGCGGATTATCTATTCCACTTCACCAGTGGCAGATAAAGCGAATAACCAGCTATTTAATGATATCATATCGCGTGAATTTCAATATAATACGTTTGCAGCCAAACTGAATTTGAATCTTACCAACGGCACAAAATCAATGAGCTCCAAGGCAAACATCCGAATTGTTAAGGACAAAGCATTGCAAATATCGATTCAGCCGTTGTTTGGTGTTGAGATGTTTCGTTTTTACATGAATCCCGATACTGTGATGGTTCTAGATCGAATGAACAAACGATACGTAATGGAGTCAATTGCTTCCTTGAAAGAATTGTATCCGGTGGGATTTGATTTTTATACCCTGCAATCGGTCTTTACCAATAATCTGTTTGTACCGGGAAAGAAGCAGGTTGAAACATCCGACTACAGAAAATTCAAATATACACAAACAAACGATCAGTTTTACTATATCGCATCGAAGGATGCGAAGTCCGATATTAATTACTCCTTTACGGTGAATGGGGATGACCGCATCACGTTAACTCAACTGTTGCAACCTGAAAGGAAACAAACACTAGAGTGGGGATATCAAAATTTTGTTGAGTTGAATGATCTTGTCTTCCCAAGTAAGATGCATGTAACGCTCTCCACCTCCACCCGTAGAGTAAATGCAGAAATCCTCTTTTCAGATATTGTTACCAATGAGATGTTGAAGCTCACGTTGGATGTACCTTCCGGTTATACAAGAACAACAGTGGATGAGATGTTGAAAATATTTGCTCAAACTAAATAAGGTCAACGTGATAAACCCGCTTCTCAAAGTTGAGTTTTATAGATGCTTTTGAATATAAAAAACGCATGAAACGACTAATTATTATATTTTTTCTTATCGCTGCTAGCTCCTTTTCGTTCGCTCAAAACCAACAGATTGAACGATTGCAGAAGCAACAGCAACAATTGCAGGAAGAGATAAAAAACACAAACAAGTTGTTTCTTGATGTCAAAAAGCAGACGACCTCCATCCTCGATCGTATTAATCTGATCAATAAGCAGATATCGGCACGTAAAGAGCTTATTCATACACAGCAGGAAGAGATTAAGGCCCTTGCTCAGGAGGAAGCACGACTTGAGGCAGAAATTGTTCGACTGAATAAAGAGTTGAAGAAGAAGCAGGACAATTATGCCATGGCCATACAGGGCATGTTAAAGCACAATGTAAAACAAAACAAATTATTCTTCGTCCTTTCCGGAAAGTCATTCGGAGAGTCAATTCGTAGATTACAGTATCTCCGTGAGTACTCCAGATGGCAAAGGTCGCAGGCCGACGATATCAAAAAACAGAATGCTGAGATTACCGCTAAAAAGGAATCACTCGCAACGGCAAAAGTTGAAAAAGAAAAAGCAATCTCAGCACTACAAGAGGAACAAAAGCGACTTCAAAGTGAGGAAAAGACAAAACAGTCTGAGGTGACTGCGGCACGAGGACAACAGCAACAGCTCCAAAAAGCACTGAAAGAGAAGCAGCAAAAGGTGAATCAATTAAACGTTCAGATCGAAAAGCTTATTGCTGAAGAGGTCGCCCGTCAGGAACGTGAAGCTGAGCAACGTAGATTGGCTGAGGAGGCAGCGCGTCGTAAGAAAGCATCCGAAAAAACTACCGATACTAAGCGAGATTCCGAAAGCAGTAAAAAAACAGAAGAGCAGGCCTCATCCACTGAAGAAAAGTCAGCAAGAAGTGGCACAACCGTTGCACCACGCATTGAAGTCGACAGAGACAGAACCTCTGAAGAATCCTTTAATCTATCAAACAACTTTGTGGCCAACAAAGGAAAATTACCCATGCCGGTGACCGGAACTGCATCCATCGTGGGAGGTTTTGGGGAGAAGAAACACAGTGAGTGGAATGTAACTACCTACAGTAACGGGATCGATATCCAAGCACAGAAGGGAGCCAATATCCGAGCAGTCTTTGATGGTGAAGTATCAAAAGTCTTTTCGTTCCCCGGTTCCAACACTTGCGTAATAGTGCGTCATGGCGACTACTATACGTTTTATGCCAATATTTTCGATCTGTTTGTAAAGCAGGGCGACAAAGTGAAAGCAGGTGAATATTTGGGTCGTATTTATACAGATCCTGACACCAATGTTTCCACAATGCATTTCCAGCTGTGGCAAAAGACAAACAAATTAAATCCAGCTCCCTGGCTCGGTAAGTAGCCTCTAATCGTTTACAACGAATTAGGAATAGGATGAACGCATCGATTAACTAAAAAACCATACATATATGTCGTTGAAAATTCGCCTGATTGTTATGAATTTCCTCCAATTTGCTGTTTGGGGGGCTTATCTTACATCCATGTCCCGCTACCTTGGTCCCGCAGGTATGGGTGCACACATTGGAATTTTCTATTCTGTGCAGGGAATCGTATCGATTTTCATGCCAGCCATTATGGGCATCATTGCTGACAGATGGGTACCGGCACAAAAATTACTGGGTGCTTCTCATCTGTTAGCTGCAGCGTTTATGTTAGCCACCGGGTTGTACGGCCTTCAAGCCGGAACCGATGTTTCCTTTTCGCTGTTTTTTACGTTATATACCTTGAGTGTAGCGTTTTATATGCCTACGCTCGCGTTATCCAATTCTGTAGCCTACTCCATTCTGGAAAAGGGTGGAATGGATACAGTTAAGGCGTTTCCCCCTATTCGTGTTTTTGGTACCGTTGGTTTTATCTGTACCATGTGGTTGGTGGATGTTATTGGATTTCAAACCACAGCCATGCAGTTTGTCGTGAGTGCAGTAATCGGACTTGTTTTGGGAACCTATGCCTTTACACTTCCCAATTGCCCGGTGAGTACCGGAACAAAAAACAAAACACTTGTCGAGGCGTTGGGTCTCGATGCATTCAAGTTGTTTAAACAACGGAAGATGGCTTTGTTTTTCATCTTTTCCATGTTTTTGGGTGTCTCTTTGCAAATCACCAACGGTTTTGCCAACCCCTTTATTGCCAGCTTCGAAGCGTTGCCTCAATATGCAACTACCTTTGGTGTGCAGCATGCCAATATTCTAATCTCTTTGTCACAAATATCAGAAGCACTCTGCATCTTGCTGATTCCATTCTTCCTGAAGCGATATGGAATCAAGAATGTTATGTTGATTGCCATGTCTGCATGGGTGCTTCGATTCGGCTTCTTTGGACTGGGAAATCCCGGCAATGGAGTCTGGTTGCTTATCTTCTCCATGTTGGTTTATGGGGTAGCATTCGATTTCTTCAACGTTTCGGGATCGCTCTTTGTGGACAAGGAGACCCCGCACAATCTGCGTGCCAGCGCCCAGGGAATGTTCATGCTGATGACTAACGGCGTTGGTGCCACTATCGGTACGTTGGGGGCGCAGTATGTTGTAAATCAATTTACAAGTTGGCAGGATGTGCTGGTAGAAGGTCAGTCAAAATCATTGATGTTGGGCGATTGGCAAAGCGTTTGGTTTATTTTTGCCGGCTATGCACTGCTGGTTACAATCTTGTTTGCCATCCTGTTTCGTTACAAACATAATCGGGCCGCCTAACGTCTGACTCCTCAATTATAAGCAGAGTGTGTGCGGTACCTCAAAATAGTATCAATGCATGCACTCTGTAGATGGCATTGTATAGTCTCATTTCCTCCCAAGAGTGAACGTATGAATGGTTAAACTAAAATTATAATACATGAAGCGCTTTGTTTATATCCTATTGGGTCTCCTCCTATTTTTATCCTGCACTTCATCAGGACTAGAGAGGATAGAGAATGGAATTATCGTACGATTGAAACAGAATAACAACTCAGGTGTGAAGGCTATCCGTTTGCAGGTTGTGAACAATCAGATTATTCACGTTTCAGTCACAGGTCAGAAAGACTTTTCCAACGAGAAAAGTTTAATTACCAAGCCTGATTTAATCTTTTCAAATAAATTCAATGTGGAGGAGAAGGAGGAACAGATTATCCTCTCTACTGATTCGTTGGATGTGACTATTCATACAACATCTGGTGAAATTGCATTTCTAAACAAGAAAGGAGAGATTCTTCTACAAGAAAGAAAGGGTGGAGGAAAAAGCTTGACGCCCATAGTTATAGAGGGGGTGAAAGGTTATACCGTGCATCAAATTTTTGAATCACCTAACAACGAAGCCTTTTGGGGTTTGGGTCAGCATCAAGCTGATGATTTCAACTACAAAGGTAAGAACGAATCACTTTTCCAATACAATACCAAGGTATCTATACCTGTTGTCATTTCCAATAAGAATTATGGTATAGTATGGGATAATTATTCCTACACTAAATTTGGGGATGTGCGCGAGTATGCCGAACTCGATCAGTTTAATCTTTACGACAACAATGGAGTTGAGGGAGGTCTCACAGCTATCTATTCGAGAAAGGATGATTCCTCACAAACAATTGTACGCAAAGAGAGCAAACTAAATTATCAGTTTCTGCCGATGCAGGATGAGTTCCCCAAAGGTTTTAACTTATATAACGCAAACGTTGTCTGGAGCGGTGAACTTGAAGCCCCGGAGAGTGGAGTCTATCGTTTCTTTCTCCATTATGCCGGATATACCCGGGTCTATATCAACAACGAGGAGGTTGTTGAGACACGTTGGCGCACGGCTTGGAATCCGAACAGTTACAAATTCGATTATCCTCTTCAAAAAGGAGAGAGAGTACCCATACGTATTGAATGGGAGCCCGATGGCGACATATCCTATATTGCACTGAAAGCATTGAGCCCCATCTCGGAGGAGGAACAGAATCAACTTTCACTTTGGAGTGAAATGGGTAACGGTATCGATTACTATTTTGTTGGGGGCAACTGCTTAGACGATGTCATCAGCGGATATAGGCAACTGACCGGTAAGTCGCAGATTATGCCCAAATGGGCAATGGGCTTCTGGCAAAGCCGTGAGCGATACAAAACACAAGATGAAATAGTGGAAACCCTCGCAGAATTCAGAAAAAGAGGTATACCTATTGACAACATCGTGCAGGACTGGAGTTATTGGCCGGAACCGGAGTGGGGGAGTCACGAGTTCGACAAAGAGCGATTTCCCGATCCAAAAGGGATGGTCGACAAGATACACAACATGAATGCTCGTATTATGATCTCTGTCTGGCCAAAATTCTATGTCAATACGGAGCATTACAAGGAGTTCGATCAAAACGGATGGATGTACCAGCAAGCCGTAAAAGACAGCATACGGGACTGGATTGGTCAGGGTTATATTGGCTCCTTTTATGATGCCTATGCTGAGGGAGCACGCAAACTTTTTTGGAAGCAACTCGAAGATCATTTATATCCGTTGGGTGTGGATGCTTGGTGGATGGATGCGTCTGAACCAAATATTCGAGACAATACCGACATGGATTACCGCAAAAAACTGAGTGGACCCACCGCACTTGGGCCCTCCACAAAATACTTCAATGCCTATTCGTTGGTCAATGCGCAAGGAATTTACGAGGGACAACGAGGTGTGAACCCAAACGACCGGGTATTTCTGCTTACTCGTTCAGGCTTTACCGGTATTCAGCGCTACTCTACAGCCGTGTGGAGCGGAGACATCGGCACTCGCTGGGAAGATTTGAAAGCGCAGATTTCTGCTGGTCTTAACTTTGCTCTCTCCGGTGTTCCATATTGGACAATGGATATTGGAGGCTTCTGTGTGGAAAAAAGGTATGAACAGGCTCAATATTACTTTCAAGCCACAGGAGTTGAGAACGAAGATTTGAAAGAATGGAGAGAATTAAACACACGCTGGACGCAATTTGGTGCATTTGTACCCCTGTTCCGGTCGCATGGTCAATTCCCCTATAGAGAGATCTTTCATCTTGCTCCTGAGGGACATCCGGCCTACAACTCTATGCTCTATTACTACAAACTCCGTTACCGCTTGATGCCCTATATCTATTCATTGGCAGGAATGACCTACTTCAACGACTACACCATTATGCGTGCATTGGTAATGGATTTTTCAAAAGATTCTCGGGTGAACAATATCGGAGATCAGTATATGTTTGGAAATGCATTGATGGTTTGTCCCGTCTATACGTATAAGGCGACCGAAAGGGAGGTCTATTTCCCTGCGACCACCGGTTGGTATGATTTCTATACCGGAGCCTTCATTGAGGGTGGACAACAAAAACGAGTCGCAGCTCCATACGAACGAATGCCTCTTTTTGTGAAAGAAGGTGCAATCATTCCCTTTGGTCCTGAAATTCAATATACCGATGAGAAGAAACCGGAGCAGATTACGCTCTATGTCTTTGCCGGTAAGAACGGATCTTTCACGCTCTACGAAGACGAAGGTGTGAATTACAATTACGAGAAAGGGGTATTTGCAACGATCGATTTCCGATATGATGATGCTTCTCAAACACTTGAAATAGGCGATAGAGAGGGATCTTTCGATGGGATGTTACAGGAACGAACCTTTCAAATTGTCTATGTCGATAAAAACAGTCAGAAGGGTGTAAATCCGGATGCTAAAGGAGTAAAGGTATTCTATACAGGGAAAGCGCAAAAAATTATGTTAGGATAAGCTTGATCGTATACCATAGGGTACAGTAGGCTTTTTTTTTACGATTTCTATCAAGTATCCTCTCTCAGGAGCTGACAAGAACCTGAGAGAGCTTTCATTTGAACCATGTTCGTTACCCCTCTGTTACCCCTCTGTTATCCCTCTGTTATCCCTCTGTATAAAATGGGGTTTAACCGAACATCTATAAGACTTGGATAAGACTTTAATAAGACTTGGGTAATTCTTGGCTAAGACTTGGGTGCAATGAGACTGTTGGAATGTCGAACGCTCAAAGAGCGACTATAGAACATTCCAGAGGATGCGAAATTCTTGAAATACTAGCGAATTAGACAAAAAAATAGAGCCCGGTGCAGTACCGGGCTCTATTGATATAATCGATTGATAGTACACTTATCCGATCTCTTTATTCGGTCACTTTCGGCATCATGACAATCGTTTTCTTGTTACCCTGATTCAACAGGTTGGCAACGAAATCGCGAATTTCAGCAGGAGTAATTGCATTTACCGTGTTGATATAGTTGGTATAAGTATCTTCTCCATAGAAGTAACGGTTGTCAAGTACATTCAACCAGTAGCTGTTTTCTTTCAGCCTTTCTGTATAGCTTTTATTCATGTACTCTTTCACTTTCTGGAAGTCTGCGTCACGTGGACCGTTTACTGCAATATCTTTCAGCACTTCGTGGATGATTCCATTGAGGTGTGCCATCTTCTCAGGATCGGTGTCGAAGGAAATCTGTAGAACAGTTTGTCCTTCCGGATAACGGGATATGGCTCCGGCTGTAGAAACTCCATAGGTGCCACCCTCTTCTTCACGTATCTTTTCGGTATATACGATATCCAGAATCTGATCGAACATACTCATCAATATTTGGTTCTTCAACGTGCGTTCTATTGTTCCAGAATATGCATCGAATACCGAAGCTTTGGGGTTTTGCATTTCGCGTTGGAAAATGTTGGTCGATTCACCTGCAATGAAATCCATGGGTACCTTGGTGAAATCACCCTTTACAGCTTTACCAGGCAATGATGCCAGATATTGTTCAATCACTGGACGTACTTTCGCTTCATCGATGTTGCCGACAAAGGTGAATACAAAGCTACCAGGATTGCTAAATTGCTGTTTATACATCTCCATGATACGGTCGTAGTCGAGCTTCTTTATATCATCAAGCTTTATTCTTGCAGACAACGGGTTGTCGCCATACATTGCATATGTGATTGAATCGTTGAATGCAACCATTGGTTCTGCTTCCTGATTTTTAAGCTGTGTTTCCATACGCTGCACATACGATTGAAATGCATCGGTATCTTTACGCGGAGCTGTAAAGTAGAGGTATACCAGTTGCAGCATGGTCTCAAAATCTTTAATCGATGAGGCGCCATTGAAACTTTGAGTAATGAGGCTGATACCGGGACGAGCAGAAGCGGTCTTTCCTGCAAGCACCTTGGGAAGGTCTGTAGCGCTGAAATTGCCTACACCACCCACTCTCATGATTGCGTTCATCAATTTACTGTTAATAGGGTCATTTGCAGCAAATTGAGAATAACCACCCATGCTGGTTGCGGTCATGATAATTTCGTCATCCTTGAAATCGGTGTTCTTAAGGATCACTTTCATCCCATTCTGTAATGTCCAAACCGTTGCATTCAATGCCTGGTCTTTTTCTTCTTTCGTGATTTTACCGGGTGCTGGAGGTGTAGCCACAAGTGGCTCGTCGATTACCTGTTCAGCGTATGGTTCAATGGTTTCAGCTTTTACAGAAGCCAATACTGCGAGTAGTTCCTCTTCAGTTGGATAAACCAATCCTTCTTTCTTGGGGCCAGTGATGGCGATTACCATGTTCTCGTCGCCAATAAGCTGCTTGATGGTTTGGTTGATGGCTTCAACTGGAATGTTAGGAGCAACAGCATTCATGAATTGGTACTCAAATTCAATACCGGGGATGGGTTCACCATCGACAAATGCACTTACATACTGTTGTGAATAGCTTGAGTTGCGTTGTTTGTCGCGATTGTTATACGCATCTTCGTAGCTTTTTAATAGGTTGGTACGAGCTATTTCATACTCTGAAGCTGTAAAGCCATACTTCTCCATTCTAATTGATTCGCGGATCATTGCAGCAAGAGCATCCTTGATTTTATCTTCAGAACTTCCGGCAACTACTGTCCAAGCGTCTTTGGTTTTAGCTACAAAGTAGTCCCCATCGTATGCATAGGCAGAGGTAAAGGGTGCATCTGGCTTCAGTACAATCTCGTCGAATCGTTGGTTAATCATTGAGGAGACAACATTCAGGATGTACTGCAAGATGTAGCCGGACTGTGTGTTTTTCAACTCTTCGGGCAATGGGTCATGCTTGTAGAACATCATGATGCTGGTGCTTCTTGCTTCCGGGTCGGTAGCAATTGCCACAATCGGCTCTTTATTGTCGGGAACTGGGTAGTAAACACGTTCAGCTCTGTTTTCATCAAGTTTGATAGGAGAGAACAGATTTTTCACTTTTTGCTCCATTTCATCCACATCAAAATCACCCACAACAATGATACCTTGCAGGTCGGGACGATACCATTTGTGGTAATAAGCCCTGATCTCTTCTGGTTTGAAGTTGTTGATTACATCGATGCTGCCGATGGGCATGCGGTTGGCATATTTGCTTTCGTAATACATCTTGGGAAGCAGCTGGTCATAGAGTCGCTGTTGCGCTCCTCCACGTGTACGCCACTCCTCGCGGATCACACCCCGTTCATTTTCCAGCTCCTCTTCTTCCAAAGCGATGGCATTCGACCAGTCATGCAGTACCAACAAAGCTGAATCCATCAGGTTGGTGTTGGTTGTGGGTATGTTGGTCAAATAATAAACAGTTTCATCGAAAGAGGTATAGGCATTGATGTTCGTACCAAATTTAATACCATTATCTTGTAGGTAGTTCAACATGGTTTTGCCGGGGAAGTTCTTTGTTCCATTAAAAGCCATGTGTTCAAGGAAGTGCGCCAAACCGGCTTGGTTGTCTTCTTCCTGCATTGAGCCGACTTTCTGAGCAATGTAAAAGTCTGCCCTGTTTTCAGGGAGCCCATTGTGTCGGATGTAATAGGTGAGTCCATTCTCCAATTTCCCTGTTCGCACGTTTGGGTCAACAGGAAGAGGGGGATTTTGTTGTGCAAAGGCAACAAAGCTTGTTACCAGAAGCAATAGTGAGAAAATTCGTCTCATATCATTTTTTTTAATTAAGTGGATTCTTTTTTGTGAATATTGTTTTACTGTTACAATCGATTAAATACGATCCAGTACAATCTCAATCAACTCCTCCGTAGAACCCTTGTAATCGGCATTCGATTCCAAAGCAATACGGTTGGCGATGATGGCACATACCGTCATTGATTTATGACCCATGAGCTTACTCAACCCTGCAACTGCAGAGCTTTCCATCTCGTAGTTGGTTATCGCATACTCTCCAAAACGGAAGGACTCAATCTTTGCATTCAAATTAGGATCGGCCAATGGTAGACGCACATGTCTACCTTGTGGGCCATAGAAACCGATGGCAGAGATGGTCACACCCCGAATCATGTCGAAACCAATGCGGTCAACAAGTTCTTCGTCGGCACTCACCACATAAGGGGAGCAATGAAATGGAGACCAGTTCACATGCTTTTGAAAGGCAACTTCAAAATCCTCTTCACAGATGGACCTCGAATCGGCATAATAGTGAAGTAATCCGTCAAAACCAATTGACTTCTCAGACACCACGTATGAACCCACAGGGCAATGAGGTTGCATTCCACCGGAGGTTCCTACGCGTACGATAGTTAGTTGTTTGAATTGTTCTTTCACCATGCGTGTGCTAAAATCGATATTGGCTAATGCATCCAATTCAGTCAATACAATATCGATGTTGTCGGTACCAATGCCATGGGAAAGGGCTGTAATGCGCTTTCCCTTGTAGATACCGGTGATGGTGTGAAACTCACGACTTTGTACATCGCATTCAATTTCATCGAAAAACGAAGCCGTCATAGTTACACGACCTGGATCTCCCATCATAACAATCTTGTCGGAAAGTTGTTCAGGTTTGATGTGGAGATGAAAAGCACTACCGTCGGAATTGATGATCAACTCCGACTCGGGTATAATTCTCATAGTCAGTTTTTTGTTTATAAATACCGTTTTTTGTTATTATTTATTACCACCTCCGCTCTGCGGTTTGGCAATGGAGTCTCTCATGTCGGTATCGGCCTTGATATTCTCCATTCTGTAGTAATCCATAATGCCCAAATTGCCATTACGGAATGCTTCTGCCATTGCAATAGGAACCTCTGCTTCGGCTTCAATAACCTTGGCACGAGCTTCTTGAGCTTTGGCTTTCATCTCCTGCTCGAGGGCGATGGCCATGGCACGACGCTCTTCGGCACGTGCTTGGGCAATGTTCTTGTCTGCTTGTGCCTGATCCATTTGCAATACGGCACCAATGTTTTTACCTATGTCGATATCGGCAATGTCAATTGAGAGAATCTCGAAGGCTGTGCCTGCATCAAGTCCTTTTTTGAGTACCAGCTTAGAGATTGAATCTGGGTTTTCTAATACCGACTTATGCGATACCGCCGAACCGATGGAGGAGACAATACCTTCACCTACACGGGCAAGGATGGTTTCTTCGCCCGCACCACCAACCAATTGTTTGATGTTGGTACGTACTGTTACTCGTGCTTTGGCGATTAGCTGAATACCATCGATGGCCACCGCAGAAACGGGGGGTGTATCAATCACCTTCGGATTTACAGACATACGTACGGCTTCCAGCACATCGCGACCTGCCAGGTCAATGGCTGTTGCCATTTGAAATGTAAGATCGATGTTTGCCTTAGATGCCGATACCAGTGCATGTACTACCTTTTCTACATGTCCACCTGCCAAGTAGTGAGCTTCCAGATTATCACGGGAAACTTCTTTTAGACCGGCCTTGTGGGCCTCAATCATTGCATAGACGATTGTGTGAGGTGGAACACGGCGTAGACGCATCAAAAAGAGCTGAACCAGTGAGATGTGTACTCCGGCAGATAATGCGTTAATCCACAGGAAGAACGGGACATAATGAAAAAAGATTAGAAAGAAAATGACGATTACCCCAATGGTAATGATCAACGGAAATGAAAAAGCCATGATGATTTGTTTTTGGTGTTTAAATTTGCACTTAGAACGTTAGTTTTCGGTTATTTGTTTTCTCTTAACAAGTACATTGTAGGTCTCTACCTTCACAACTTCAATTTCGCTATCTTCGTCGATGAATTCACCATTAACCGATTTACCTTCAATCACAACATCATTTACCATCACTTTACCAATTGGATTCAATCGGGAAATGGCGGTGCCGGTATCTCCAACAGCAATTTTTTGCAAGGAGCTGTTGTCGACGGTACTCTCGATGTTGGTGTTAAGCGATATCTTCTGCAACGATTTTGAACGAAGTAGCCAGAAAAATGAGCCACCAAGTGCTATCGCAGAGGAGGCAAGGGAAATATTTCCGGCTGTAGTACCCATAAATAGATAGGCATAGGTGATTCCTCCGATGAGGAATATGGCTCCCGCGATACCGGCGATACTGATGCCGGGAAGTAGGAAAATTTCTATGAGCATAAATACTACGCCCAGCGCAAGAAGTACAATTACAATGATAAGGTCGAGTGGCATATGTGATTAATATTGTGAATAATTGGCACGTATTTCTTCGTTTCGAGCTGCTCTCTTCAACCGTTGTATCTCCCTATAAAGTCTGTCGCTCTCTTTTTCCTTGCTGAGGATGGATGTACGAAGGGCTTCTTGGTTGTTATCTTTTGCAAATTGATCCCTTTCTTGGGACAGGCTTTGTTGTAACTCTTCCCATTGATTCTCCAGCGTCAATGCTTGTGAAAAGGTCTGTCTGGCTTCCGGCGTCTTAAAATCGTTGAGTGTGTGATAGGTGAATTGGTCGTTGATGACAAACGTGAAATCCATATCTGGTTTTTCCAAGGATTCAATCTTCTGTCTGGCTGTCTCAATGAGTGAGCTGTAGTCTACTCCTGGCCTCCACGTATCGGCTATTGCGGAGATTCGTGCTCTGTTGCTCATGTAGGTAAGATCGTCATTCTCCAACAATGTCACCTGTGTGTTGGGAATGAAGGTGTAGACACAGACTGAGTCTGCTGGCTGAAAACGGTCAGATGCGAACCATCCTACACCTTTTTCTTCGTCAATTACCATCAGGTAATCGTTGAAAAAGGAGTTGAATGGCATGTTTAGTTGGTTAGGGGTGAGGTAACTGTCTGAGGAGAGATTGTAACGAGTTACAAATAGATCGTACCCCCCTAGAGAGCCATGTCCGGTGGAGGCAAAATAGATTGTCAACCCGTCGTTCATCACAAAAGGATAAGCCTGATTGCCCTCCTCGTTGATGGATGCGGGGAGCTTCTTCTCGTTGCCAAACCTATCTAGCAACTTGTCCATCGTGTAGAGATCAATACCTGTTGACTCATCTCCTTTCGAGTAGTAAATTTTGTCTCCTCGTCCGTTGATATAAAGTGTCTGATCGGTAATGTTGCTGTCTTTGAAGAACTCCTGCAATGTTTGCAGAGAACCGGACGACTTGCCTAAATTATAGGCCTCCAAAAACTCTTTTTTGGGTAATACCAGGCTGTCGATAATCTGCACATCTTCGGTGCGAAGTACTCTTCGTTGAAGCTGTGCTGACTCTTCCCTGAAAAGCTCGAGTCTGGCTAAAGCATCTTTGTTGCGCCGCTGTACTTTTTGATATTTTTCATACGCTTTCTCGGCGTCATCGAAACGGTACAGTTTACTGTAAAGCTCACCCAAATAAAGGGTTGCATCCGGGATCTTCTTCTCGTCGGCAAATGTAAGATATTTAACTGCTTCTGTAAGCTTTCCTGTTTTAAGCAAACTCACACCAAGCCATTGATTCAGCGCAGGATTGGTAGGATCTTTGGAATATTCCTCTTGAAAGATATGTAAGGCGTCGGCATAACGTCCATTTAGATACCAACTCCTGGCATCGTCAAGCGTTTGTCCCTGTAGGGCAAACAGTGTGGTGCTGAGCAGAAGCGTGAAAAGGATATGTTTATTGTTCATCGCTCATCTATTCTGGTATCAAAGATATGAAAAATTAAGAAACGCAATAGTATATATACTTAAATTCCTTCTGTATTGTAGGTAGTAGGAGAATTCATGACAAATATTTTTATACTTTTCGTATCTTTGCAACTTCTTATTATTTTCCCTCATAATTCAATCAGATGCACGAAAAAATTATCATTCTCGATTTTGGCTCACAAACAACACAGCTCATAGGTAGGCGAGTGAGAGAATTAAATACGTACTGCGAAATTGTACCGTACAATAAATTTCCATTTGGTGATGAAACGGTGAAAGGGGTAATCCTTTCAGGTAGCCCTTTTTCGGTGAACGATAAAAATGCGTTCAAGGCCGATTTGTCACAGATTCGAGGTAAATACCCTCTCTTGGGGATCTGCTACGGAGCTCAGTTATTGGCAAGTGTTTCCGGTGGTGAGGTAGATAAGGCCGATTCAAGGGAATATGGTCGTGCCCATTTGCGTATAAGAGAAGCAAATGATCCGCTGCTGACGGGATTACCGACTAACAGTCAGGTGTGGATGTCGCATGGAGATACCATCGTGAAGGTGCCCGAACATTTCAACGTGATTGCCTCTACCGAGGATGTGGACCTGGCAGCGTACAAGGTTGACGGTGAAGAGACATGGGGGGTGCAATTTCATCCGGAGGTATTTCATACCGAACAGGGTACGAAGATTTTGGATAATTTTCTGACCATTTCCGGGGTGAAGAAAGACTGGACGCCGGCATCCTTCATTGCTACAACTGTGCAGGAGTTGAAGGAGCAACTGGGCGACGATAAGTTGATTCTTGCATTATCGGGAGGGGTAGATTCTTCGGTAACGGCGGTGTTGCTCAATAAAGCCATTGGAAAGAATCTCACCTGTATTTTTGTGGATCACGGACTGTTGCGGAAAAATGAATTCGAATCAGTACTTGAGAACTATGAACATCTGGGACTGAATGTAATCGGTGTTGATGCCAAACAGCATTTCTATGGTGAGCTGGATGGTGTGACCGACCCGGAAAGAAAACGCAAGATCATTGGAAAAGGTTTTATTGATATTTTCGAACAAGAGGCAAAAAAACTGAAAGATATTAAGTGGTTGGCTCAGGGAACTATCTATCCCGATATCATTGAGTCGCTGTCAATCACTGGGGTGACCATCAAAAGTCACCATAACGTAGGTGGGTTACCCGAAAAAATGAACCTGAAACTGTGCGAACCGCTTCGCCTGCTCTTCAAGGATGAGGTTCGAAAAATAGGTCTCGAACTGGGTATGCAGGAGCACCTTATTCATCGACATCCTTTCCCCGGACCGGGTCTTGGTATTCGTATCTTGGGAAGCATAACACCCGATAAGGTACGTGTGGTGCAGGAAGCAGACGATATATTTATTTCTCACCTCCGCGCTGCCGGTCTTTACAACAAAGTGTGGCAGGCAGGTGCTATACTGTTACCCGTACAATCGGTCGGAGTAATGGGTGATGAGCGAACCTATGAGAATACGATAGCATTGCGTGCGGTTACTTCAACAGACGCCATGACGGCCGACTGGGCACATTTGCCGTACGAATTTCTGGCAAAGGTGTCGAATGAGATTATCAATAAAGTGAAAGGTGTGAACCGAGTAGTCTATGATATCTCTTCGAAACCACCCGCTACGATTGAGTGGGAGTAGGTGTCTTCAATTCGGGATAGGCTATTCGTGAATGATACACTGTTTTTAGCTTATCCACGAACACATCTTTTACAACTTGGATATCATGGAACGTGATGGGGGCCATTTTAAAATAACCTTCGTTCAGTTGTGAGTCTATGATCTTATCCACCAGCTTACGCAACGATTCTTCAGTGTATTCGGGAAGACTACGGGAAGATGCTTCTACCGCATCGGCCATCATCATGATGGCCGTTTCTTTTGAAAAAGGATTGGGCCCGGGATAACGGAAGTCGGTTTCATTGGCTTCCTTATCGGGGTTTGCATTCTTCCATGAAATATAGAAATATTTGGGCATACTGGTGCCATGATGCGTTTCAATGAAATCGATAATCTGTTTTGGCACATTGTGCTTCTGTGCGATCTTAACACCATCTTTCACATGACTGATGATGATGCGAGCACTCTCCTCAAAGGGTAGTCCGGCATGGGGGTTCATACCGGGTGTCTGGTTCTCGGTGAAGAATGCAGGATTAATCATCTTTCCCACATCATGATACAACGCACCTGTTCGAATCAACGATGCGTTGGCTCCAATCTTTGCGGCTGCAGCCATACCCAGATTCGACACCTGAAGCGAGTGTTGGAATGTTCCGGGCGCTTTCTCTGAGAGTTCTTTTAGCAGTGGCTTATTGATGTTGGATAGCTCAACTAGCGTTACACCTGAAATAAATCCAAACGATTTCTCTACCAGGTAGACTAACGAGTAGGAGAACATGATAAAGATAAAGTTGATCAAGAAATAGATCAACATCAGCCAGTCGCCTTCGGTGATACTTCCTTCCTGATACATGACTAATCCGAGGTAACTCAGAATATAGGTGAGCAGGATAAAAAACGAACTACGTATCAGCTGAGATCGCTCCGACAACTCTTTCAACATGAAAATTGAGATCATCGACACTGATATTTGAATTACAATGAATTCAAATGGGAATGGAACCATAAGCGAACTCAAAATAATGGAGGTCAAACTTGCAAAAAGTGCTGTTCGGGAGTCAATGAATGTACGAATGAGTATGGTGACAATAGCATATGGGATGATATACACACTAAAGAGATCGAATGTGATAGTGATGGCTGTTAGTAGTACGAAAAATACTATCAACAACAACATAAATAATACATGCTTTCGATCCCGGTATTCTAAAGGTCTGAATAGCAAAAGATAGAGGTAAAAACAGGTGAACATGAGGGTAATCAGTGTAAACTGACCCAGCACAATCCAGATGTTTCTTGTGGATCCTCCGCTTCGTTCCTCCATAACTCGTTTCAATGAGGAAAGAATGTTGTAGGTTCTTGCATCCACAATCTCACCTTGGTCGATGATACGTTGGCCCTGTTGAACCATTCCCCGACTGATATCGACCTGCTGAATAAATTCTTCCTGCGCCTTTGCTGAGGTCACTGCGTCATACATTACATTCTCGCGAATGTACTCGTTTATGTCGGCGGACTGAATAGTGGATAGGTCTATACTTTCAGGTACATCGTTCAGCACCTTTTCATAAGCAGATCGAATGGTGTAAAATGTGTATATGTTACGTGACTCGGCAACATTTCCTTTTTTTATACGCAAGGAGCCTGTCGCTGAATCCAGAATACGATCATAATCTTCCGAACGCATTATTCCACTGGTATACAATTCTTGTAACTTGTTGCGGATGTATAGCTTATTAGGTGCAGGAAGCTTCGAGATTTTGGAATTCAGGTTCACATCTGCATCAAAGTCGGCAAGGGCATTTTTAAGCACTTCCTCGTCAAACTCAAAATAGGGCTCATAAAATTCAAGAATACTGTCTTGCTCTGCTTTTAATTGATCGGCAGGCTTGTATATTGGGAAGTCAAAAGGTGCTGTAAGAAGTCCGTATTGCCAAGGCCTACCTTCATTGAAAGAATACTTGAAGCTACCCTGACGGGGAAAGATGTAGGTGATGAGTAAAATGGCGGCAATGAATACCAAAGGGACAAACACCTTTGTTCGTATCCGAAATTTCTTTTTATTGGATGTAGCACGTTTAGCCTTCATATCTTAGTGCGTTAGCAGTTAAGTTGTTGATTGAACAACTGATGCTGGATGATTGTTTTTTTTGTAGGAGAAAATAGCAAATAATCCTGTCTGACTCTAATCTGACTCTAATCNNTAATCTGACTCTAATCTGACTCTATTTATAATACCCGGTTTTCGTAATTGAATTTATTGCACTACTTTTGTACACGGTTATATAACAAGTGAATTCTGCAAAGTTAAAAATATTTTCGGTTTATTAATGAAAAAACGACTGCTCGTTGATCTCTCTTCACTTAAAAATATCTATTCAGGGTTGGGACAAATTGCGTTGAGTTACGGCACCTATTTTAAAGAACATTATAGAAAAGATAATGCACCTTATGAATTGACATTGCTGTTGCCAAAGAGGTACTTTGGACACTTTGGGGATGAGGTGAAGTATCTCTCTTCTACCAATATTTTTAGAAAGCATCTCCGTTTCTTTTTTCCCAAGTTCGATATTTGGCACTCCATTCATCAACTGAGTCGTTTTATGCCGAACAGCAAGGATACCAAATATATCCTTACCGTGCACGACCTGAACTTTTTGTACGAAAAAACGGCTGGAGCCAGAGAACGGAGATTCAAGAGAATACAAAAGAAAGTTGATAGAGCTGATGAGATCGTTTGTATTTCTCATTTTACGAAAAACGAGGTAAAGCGTAATCTTCAATTGGTTGAAAAGAAATGTAAAGTAATATACAACAAGGTGAATTTACTTGATGTGAATCTGGCGAAGAAACCTGACCAAGCCATTAAGGAGCCTTTTTTCTTTACAATGGGAGTCATCAATAAGAAGAAAAACTTCCATGTATTGCTCGATCTGATGAAGCTAATGCCCGATAAGCATCTATATATTGTTGGGATGAAGGCTGATGCTGCAAATAATAGGTATGCCAGATTAATGAAGGAACGAATAGAGAACGAGCGGATCCATAATGTAACACTCAGGGGACCGGTGTCGCACAAAGAGAAGATATGGATGTATCAGCACTGTGAGGCATTTTTCTTTCCCTCTTTGTTGGAGGGTTTTGGTATGCCTGTGATTGAGGCTATGCAGTTTGGAAAGCCTGTTTTCTCATCACGCGAAACAAGCCTACATGAAATTGGTGGAGAATTTGCCTACTTTTGGAATAACTTTAATCCGGAGGAGATGAAGCAACTGATTGATGAGAAACTGATGCAGTTTTATCAAAATGAAAGTCTGGCAGATAAGGTAAAAGTGTATGCCAAATCGTTTGCAAATGATAAACACTTTGAAGAATATGAAGAGTTATACAAAACCGCTAGAGATTGACCTGGTTTATCTTTGGGTAGATGGCAGTGATCAAGAGTGGCTAGCAAAAAAGAAACAATTCTTGGGTGAATCAATTAACCTGAATACCGAGGCTACCAGTAAAGCTCGAAATGCAGATAATGACGAGCTAAAGTATTCGTTGCGTTCAGCTGAGAAATATGCCCCATGGATTCGTCGAATATTCGTTGTTACGGATGAACAGACCCCAAAATGGCTAAATCTCCAGAATGAGAAGATTGAGATTGTTGACATCAGAAAGCTACTTCCTGCTGAAGCACTACCCTGCTATAATTCAGTGATTATTGAGCATTTTTTGTATAAAATCCCCGGATTATCGGAGCACTTTCTCTATGCGAACGATGATATGTTTTTCAATGCGCATGTAGAGCCAAGCTTCTTCTTCACAGAAGAGGGTACTCCCATTGTACGATTACAACGATCCTTTACTCACAAATGGATTAACCAATGTAGAAGAAGACTTAAAATACATACCAATATATACCGGAAAACCATTGAAAGAGCGGCTCTATTAATCGATGAAAAGTATGGTAAATACTATTCGGGTACTCCTCATCACAATATCGACTCCTATTTGAAGTCTGATTATCAATATGTCTCAGCTGATCTTTTCCGACAAGAGATTGGCTCTACTATTACGCATCACCTCAGAAGTGTGGACGATATTCAACGTATTGTTTATTTATATTATGCGTTGGCAGCAAAAAGAGGAACTCTGCGTTATGTTTCTCGAAGGGAGTCTTGTAGGATACGCATTCATAAACCCGACTTCATGGGTTTTATTCGTACATACAAACCGACTCTTTTTTGTTTGAACGATAGCCATCATGCTACGGATGAGGACAGAGGTAGGGTGGTTCCTTTTCTGGAAAACCTTTTTCCGGAAAAATCTTCCTTTGAACGTTAAAGGAAAGGGTGCTTGGCTCAAAATTAACGCCATAGCACCCCGCAATAATATTGTTCTTCTCTATTCGAAATCGAAATCTATTCAATTCGAATTTCTATTCTACTCGTTAAAAATTCCATTTCTACTCAATTAGAGCTCAAAGCCCGACTTTTCCGGTAGTATCGATTCAAATGCTAGCTCCAATTCTTGCATCACCTTCTCATAGTTTCTGATGTGCGCGTTGTCGTTGAGGCAGATCAACTTGTAACGTTGGTTTCTAATGGCCTGAATTGCCTGCTTCGAACGAAGAATAAGTGGGAACATTTTGGTGTCCTGATAGGTGTTGTAGGGCTCAAAATGGGAGTTGCATATTTGCCAGGCTCTGAACAGCTCCTGTGTATAGTCTTCAGGACTGCGAAAGCGATTCTTGGAAACTTTCGTAAGCCGCTCTCCTGCATAATCCCACACCTCCTCAAATGTCGATTTCAAATAAGGTTGTGCATTGTGTGGGGTTATCAATGTCACAAACTTGTCGTATGGCTTGAGAAGTCGTGTCAAATTGGCTTTCTTACCATACGAAGGATGGAACCACTTATCATGATCTCTTTGTAAAACCGTTTTCTTGTCAAATCGTTCGTTGATGACTCGGATGTTGTTTTTCAAACATTTCGACCAAAGCCCCATGCCTGAATTGTAACGAAAGGCGGCAATATCATTGGGAAGTCCGTTTTTATAAAAACGACTCTCCGGGAGATCATTGATGATGAAAAAATCATCGTTGAAGTAGACAAACTGATCCGCTATTCCAGGTATCTTATGCAGATAAATCTCAATGAGAGAGGAATTGAACACCGGTAGGAATTCATTGGGTATATAATCGGTATGGTTGATCAACGAAAGTTTCGGGTGATTGGGATTGAGCCAATCCGGTTTTTGACCACAGGTAACAAAGTGTACCTTTCTTACCCAAGGGGCAAATTTTTCTACTCCTCTGAACCAGTACTTTAAAAAGCCATGATCCCTGAAACGAGCTTCAGATACCTCATTCTTTTTGTTGTCAATCTTACCGGAATATTGTGCAAAATCGGCTTTCCATTTCGGATCGTTCATGTCGACCCATGTGATGACAAAATCGATGGCCATTTTATAGTTTGTTTAAATTTTCCATGAGTGTTGGAATGAGCTGAATAGCTCGTTCAAGACGTTTAATGGTTTCATCCTTACCAATCACTTCTGTTATGTGGAACATGTGGACACCCTTGCCTTCTCCCACAATAGCAAGACGGAAGGCGTTCATGGTGTTCCCCATATGAAATTGGTTTTGCTGAATCCAATCCATCACAATGTGCTCTTGGTTCTCTGCTGAGAAATCCTCGATCCCGCGAAGAAGATCTGCAAGTTGTTGCATCTGTTCAGTCGTATCGTTTTTCCAACGTTTGCGCATCGTTTTCTCGTCGTAACGTTCCGGTGCAACAAAGAAATAGGCGGACTGATCCCACAATTCTTTCACAAAATGTATACGGTCTTTCACCAATGACACAATACGGGTAACCTTTTCAGGTGTGACTTTAATCTCCTTTTCTTCAAGTATTGGCATAAAGAGAGCTGCCAACTGGTTATCGGGTAAACGGAGAATATATTGGTGATTGAACCACTTGGCCTTTTCTACATCGAATTTAGCGCCACTCTTACTGCATCGTTCAAATGAAAAAGCAGCGATTAATTCCTCCAATGAGAAGATCTCCTGCTCGGTGCCGGGGTTCCATCCTAGGAATGCAAGGAAATTAATCACGGCCTCTGGGAGGTAACCACTTTCGCGGTAACCTGAAGAAATATCTCCAGAGGAGGGGTCTTTCCATTTCAGTGGGAATACGGGAAATCCGAGACGGTCGCCGTCACGTTTGCTCAACTTTCCATTACCCTCAGGTTTAAGCAAGAGCGGCAAGTGGGCAAAGCAAGGCATGGTTTCTTCCCATCCAAGACTCCGATAAAGCCATACATGCAACGGAGCCGAAGGGAGCCATTCTTCACCACGGATTACATGGGTGATCTCCATCAGATGATCATCTACTATGTTGGCCAAGTGATAGGTTGGTAGTTCATCTGCCGATTTGTAAATAACCTTGTCGTCAAGTACCGATGAGTTGATCGATACGTCGCCACGAATCATATCATGTACAACGATTTCGTGCCCGGGTTCTACCTTTATACGTACCACATATTGGGCTCCTGCTGCAAGTAGAGACTCAGTTTCCTCTGAACTTAATGTCAGTGAATTACGCATGTGGTGCCTAGTGGAAGCATCATACTGAAAGTTCGGTATCTCCGTGCGGGCTTTTTCCAATTCCTCGGGTGTATCAAAAGCGATGTAAGCAGCACCTTTTTCTAAGAGTTCCTGTACATACTTTTTATAGATTTCTTTTCGCTGCGACTGCCTATATGGGCCATATTTACCTCCTTTTGAGGGGCTCTCGTCGAAAGAAAGGCCCATCCAGTTGAAGGTTTCCTGGATATATTCTTCGGCACCCGGAACAAAACGGGTGGTGTCGGTATCCTCAATGCGGAGAATGAAATCACCGCCTGTTTGTTTTGCATAGAGGTAGTTGTAGAGTGCTGTACGAACCCCACCAATATGTAGTGGGCCAGTGGGACTGGGAGCAAAACGGACTCTTGTCTTTTGTTGCATCTGATATCTATATTTTTAACGGTCTTCATCGCAAATGGTACGTTCAGTAGAGAGAACAGGTTGTCTTGTTTGCGAAAATGGACCGACATTACAAATTGCAAAAGTACATGAAAAACCCTGCATTTACAAGTAGATAGAATGAAAAACATTTATAGCTGACATGGTGAGGGACTCAAGTCAGAAATAGGATGCTTTCATTTCCCATATTGTAGAGGAGGTCAATGATGCTTAGATTTGGTATAAAGCCGTTTTTATCGGCAAATACTTGATAGTAACGGGGAGTAACACCTATGGCATCCTTCTTAGGATGGATTGCCTCACGCAGGTCATAATAGTCACTTGGATTGGTTTCAATATACTCTTGTGTATACGATACGGCTGCTTCAATTCCGATTAAACGGCAGATAAGATGTCGAAGTTCCTCATTGAAGTCGTGAAGATATTCGAATCGCTTCTGGTAAAATGGGCGAAAATCATCTTCGTAGTATTCAAAGAAGGGTGTGGAGTTGTATGCCGAAACAATGGCATTCCAATGTAGATGCTGCCAATTTCCATGATCGGCAATGCGGATATCTTTCATTTTGCCTTTTCCGGAAATAGGCTTTTCCACCGGTATGCTCAACGAAAGCAGACCATTGGCGCCACCTATATGGCACCGGTTTCGGTAAGACTGCTTCTGATAATGATCGTTTACTTCAAGTACAGCACTCTCCGCATGATTTAGCGCAGCATAATACTCTATCGGTGCAAGGTAAAGAGAAGAAAGAAGAACCGTTTTCGATTGTTCCATCATGGGCTACATCATCTCATCAATTCGGCGAACTTTCCATCAAATCTTATGCAGGTATCTTTGCGCTGTGGAACAATCTTTTCCATCGGATCTTTCCGTTGAACCATCCTTTATCTTTGTCCAACGAAAGCCAAATGAGCATCGGGCTACCTACGATATGATCCTCCGGAACGAAACCCCAAACGCGTGAATCTGCAGAGTTGTGACGGTTGTCGCCCATCATGAAATAATAATCGAACTTGAACGTATAGGTGTCAGCTAAAACGCCGTTGATATACACTTTGCCATCGTGATATGCAAAGTCGTTTCCTTCGTAGTTTTTGATGCAACGTTCATATGCAGCTACTTTGAAATCCACATCCGTATCGAATGTAAGGGTCGCTCCCTTCTTCGGAATCCAAAGAGGGCCAAAGGTATCGCGAGTCCATCCTGTTTCGTAATTCAACGGATAGTAGTAGCTCATACCCGGTTGTTCTTTTTCTTTAATCACATCCCAGACGAAGGGTTTCGACTTCAATATGGCAATCATCTCATCGGTAAGGGGTATACTGTAGTAAATTCTACCATTGTTCCCATTTCGTTGCTGTAGGCCAAAGAGTGACAAACTAAGGCTGTCTACACCCGTTAAATCTTGGGAGCGTGAGATGGTCTGTCCATACGCATCTTGCATATAATAATCAACTTTGCTAACGCCCAACTCCTCGAATAACTCGGTAGAGATCTGAGTCCCATCTGTATGAATCAGGTAGTTGTGCTGCGAGTAGCGGGGATTAGGGATTAGGTTCCCGTCGATAAACAGGCTGTCATTTCTAAGTGATATGGTCTCGCCGGGAAGGCCAATGCACCTTTTCACATAGTTTTCACGACGATCTACTGGTCGGTAAACAATTTCACCGTAGGTACGTCTATCGGCACGCACCCCTGCACTACCATTGGCATTGTGTTTTGCCAACGAGTAAAAGTCGACCCCCTGCTGATTGAGAGCTACAGTGTCTCCGGTAGGGAAATTAAATACCACAATGTCATTCCTTTCTACTTTGCCAAAACCTTTCAGTCGCTTGTATTTCCACTGTGGTTTATCGATATAGGATTTGCCGCCTACAATGGGCATTGTGTGTTGCGCCAAGGGAAACGATAGCGGTGTAATAGGTGCACGTGGTCCATAGCTCAGCTTACTCACTGCCAGAAAATCTCCCACGAGAAGCGACTTCTCAAGCGATGATGTCGGTATCTGATAATTCTGAAAGAAGAAGGTGTTGATAAAGTAGACAGCAATCAATGCAAAGACAATTGCATCTACCCATTCCATGGTCTTGCGGAAAGCTTCGTTCTTTGAGTTCTTCCAAAATCCCCAAGGTACAAACTTGGTGATGTAGATGTCAAGAAAAAGGAAGATAAAGAGCATGATCCAGGGAGAACCTGCCCAGAAAGCGAATAGGATGGTGAGTACCACCCATACGGCAAACCAAATCCATTGGCGGCTCGTAGCGTTAGAAAATCGTTGTTTGAGTTGCATTATTATTTTCCTTTTTGTTTTTTACAAAATACCGAGCATGTCTTTCATCTCAAGAAAGCCTTGTTTACCTTTGGTATACTCTGCAGCCAAAACGGCACCCATTGCAAGTGTTCTTCTGCTCTTTATTTCGTGAGAAATATGGAGGATGTCATCTTCCGATTCATAGGTCACACTGTGAATTCCCGGGACCTCGCCTTTGCGAATGGATGTAATGGGGAGCTCTTCTTTACTACCTTCTTCTCCTAATACCCATTTTTCTTTTCTGTCAAGTTGTGACAAGATTCCTTCAGCCAGCGTGATAGCTGTTCCGCTGGGGGCATCAAGTTTGTGAATGTGGTGTGTTTCTTCCATCCGTACGTCGTAATCCGGAAATTGGTTCATTATCTTGGCCAAATAGTTGTTCAACGCAAAGAAGATATTTACACCCAAGCTAAAGTTTGAAGCGTAGAAGAATGTTTTGCCTTCTTTTGCACAGGCGTCCTTTATTTCGGGTAGATGTTCCAGCCATCCTGTGGTGCCTGAAACAACTGGCACGCCGGCAGTGAAAGCACGCCGATAGTTTTGAAAGGCGCTGTCCGGTGTTGTAAACTCAATGGCTACATCGGCACTACGAAAAGCGGAAGACTCAAATTTCTCCTCTTCATGCATATCGATGATACAAACCACTTCATGTCCTCTTTCAAGGGCAATCTTCTCAATTTCACGCCCCATCTTACCGTAACCGATCAGTGCTATCTTCATATGTTTATTTCTCTGAATCTAGTTATATGCACTTGTCTGTGCATCGTTGAATAAAATTGATACTTACTGTTATTTCAATTGTAAGCAAAAGTACAAAAATTGCTTGATTTACGCTATACCTAAGGTAAAATCACTCACTTTCCTTCCTAGTTGTACAATGTATTTAGGTCATCTTTCAAAGCCAGCCTTGCATACGATACCAAGCTATTGTCTTCTTTACTCCTTTTTCAAGCGGATATTTAGGATGGAAATCAATGTCAGTGCGTAAGGGTGTGATGTCGCACGACCAATTACGCTGTTTCATGATCCGGTACTTGTCGGTGTTAAATGTGGTTGCCTTTCCCAGCAATGATGCCATTTTCTCACTGATGTAAGCTGCCGGTTTGACAAGGAAGAGGGGAATGCTCACTTTTACTACATGTTTCTTGTGTAGTTCTCGTTGCACGATAGCATTAAACTCCTTGTCGGTATAGGAATTGCCATCGCTCACATTGTAGGCTTTTTTCCGAATACCTTTCTCAATGAGGGTGAAGATGATCTGTACAAGGTCCTCGCTATAGATGAACGACAGCAGTTGCTTCTTGAAACCGGCACTGACGTTCAATCCCTTTTTTACAGCTTTCATCAAGATTAGGTAGTCATTATCGCGAGGACCATACACACCGGTCGGCCGAATAATCAACCAGGGAAAGTCGGTAAGTCCCTGCAGATACTTTTCAGCCTTCAGCTTACTCAGACCGTACGCCGTATTTGGGTTGGGCTCATGATCCGCAGTGAGAGGCGTATAGCCTGTTTCGTCGCCTACACCCATGACACTAAGTGAACTCATCAATACAAATGAGTCGTTCAATGAATTTGTTTCCCTGAATGCCTCAATCAAGTTGAGTGTATATGTATAATTTATCCGATCGAAGTCCGATTTGTGCAAAGCTTTTGTCAGTCCGGCAATATGGATCACATGATCGAAACTGCCATGCTCATCTTTGAATTGAAGGAGTTGCATCTTCAACTTTTCTTTGTCCTCATAGGGAAGATCTATGAAATGAAGACGCGAGTCCTGCAGATATTGGCGACTGCTGCTTGCGCGTATGCCCGCCCAAGTTTCATATCCTAACTCCAGTGCTTTATCCACGGCGGTACTGCCAATAAATCCACTGGCTCCGGTAATCAATACTTTTTTTCCGTTCATACACTATCATCTCAAACTGTGGGCAAAAATAAGGATAACTTCAGGAAATATCATTTTTTTTTATTACTTTGCGATAACTAAAACGCCATTTTTTTGTTTTAGTTAGAAACAAACAGCAT
Source organism: Proteiniphilum sp. UBA1403 (assembly GCA_002305715.1). Lineage (GTDB taxonomy): Bacteria > Bacteroidota > Bacteroidia > Bacteroidales > Dysgonomonadaceae > Proteiniphilum. Next base: position 70,858 of record DBQD01000054.1, read on the forward strand.
ATGAGTAAGAAAGTAAAAGCGGCATCTTCTGCCGCTAAGCCGAGAAAGAAAGACCTATCGGCGTCTATAATCCATTACCTGACAGAGAATAGCGACAAACAGTTTAATTACAAACAAATCGCTGCAGCCTTGGGAATAAAAGGTGAAGATGGTCGTCGCGTATTGATTAAAGTACTAGACAAACTACGTGACGATGAGTTGTTGCTGGAGACATCCATTGGTCGTTATAAGATCAACAACAGAGGATTAATTCTGGAGGGCCGTTTTGAACGGAGGAGCAATGGGAAGAACTTCTTTGTCCCAGACGATGATGCAAATATCATATATATTCCGGAACGTAATAGCAAACATGCCATGAACGGCGACCGCGTACGTGTCCAGTTACTAGCCAAGCGAAAACGTGCCGAAACAGAAGGAACAGTTGTAGAAATTCTCGAACATACGCAAAGTCGTTTTGTGGGAGTGTTGGAGGTTCAAAAGCATTTCGCCTTCTTGGTAATGGACAACAAATATCTGGCGAACGACATCTTCATACCAAAGGAAGACCTCCATGGTGCCGTTAATGGCGATAAAGTAGTGGTGGAGATTGTTGAATGGCCCGAGAAAGCAAACAATCCGGTCGGAAAAGTGATCGATATTCTCGGTAAACCGGGAGATAACAATACCGAGATGCATGCCATCCTCGCTCAATACGATTTACCGTATAAATATCCGGAAGAAGCAGAAAAATATGCATCGAAAATTTCTGACAAAATTGACGAACAGGAGATTGCAAAGAGAGAAGACTTCCGGAATGTCTTCACCATCACCATCGACCCGAAAGATGCGAAGGATTTTGATGATGCTCTTTCACTCCGAAAACTCTCACCCACTACATGGGAGGTTGGGGTTCATATTGCAGATGTGACACATTATGTGAAGCCGGGCGATTTGGTGGATAAGGAAGCAGAGAACAGAGCTACTTCTATTTATCTGGTAGACAGAACTATCCCCATGTTGCCGGAACGGTTGAGTAACGGACTTTGCTCCTTGCGGCCACAAGAGGAGAAGCTATGTTTTTCAGTTATATTTGAACTGAATGAAAAGGCTGAAATCCTGAATTCGCGAATTGTACGTACTGTCATCAAATCTGACAGGCGCTTCACATACGAAGATGCACAGGCTGTAATTGAAACAGGTACAGGCGAATTCACGAATGAAATACTGCAATTGAATAATCTGGCAAAACAACTACGAGAACGAAGATTTGCCAATGGTGCGATTAACTTTGAACGGTATGAGGTGAAGTTCAATCTCGATGAAAAGGGAAAGCCACTTGGTGTTTATTTTAAAGAATCGAAAGAGGCTAACCACCTTATCGAAGAGTTTATGTTGTTGGCGAACAAGGCAGTTGCCGAAGCTATTGGAAAAGTAGCCAAGAGCAAGAAGCCCAAAACATTTGTGTATCGTATCCACGATGTCCCCGATCCGGAGAAACTCGATACATTAAACACATTCATTCTTCGATTTGGTCATAAAATTAAGACGGATGGTTCCAAAGTAGATGTTGCCAAAAGTATCAATTCGTTATTGGATAAAGTGCAAGGACGCCCTGAGGAGAACTTGGTGGAGACAATTGCCATACGCACCATGTCGAAGGCAGTCTACTCAACGAAGAATGTAGGTCATTATGGCCTGGCATTCGATTATTATACCCACTTTACCTCTCCCATACGACGCTATCCAGATATGATGGTTCATCGCTTGTTAGAGCGTTACCTCAATGGTGGTAGAAGCGTGGATCAAGCTTCATTGGAGAGTGAATGCAAACACTGCTCCGAAATGGAGCAGGTGGCTGCCAATGCTGAGCGTGACTCCATCAAATATAAGCAGGTAGAGTTTATGGCAGATAAGATTGGTAAGGTCTTCGACGGTGTCATATCCGGTGTGACAGAGTGGGGTATCTACGTGGAAATTAACGAAAACAAGTGTGAAGGTATGATCCCCATCCGAGAGTTGGATGATGACTTTTATGAGTTGGATGAAAAGAATTATCGTCTAGTAGGGAGACGGAGAAAGCGGGAATACCGATTGGGACAACCTGTAACTATTCAGGTGGCACGGGTTAATCTTGAACGGAAGCAACTCGATTTCATCTTTGCATAATATAGGTATCGCGGCGGGTATGCAGGATAGCCCTGCATTTCCCGCACAGCTTCCACATTACACCGATGTATGCTGCGCAATCTGCAAATTTTCTAGCAATCAACGCTTTAATAGCTTTCTTTAATGCTGCCAATATGCTGTAGGCCATCGCCTTGGGTAGTTTGTAGAAAGGATTAACAGCTTCCGTTAAATAGTAAACATATTCGCTATAGTAATATTTTTCGCGACTAACTGGACGTGCTGCCCTGTCGTGGTATCCAAATGCAGACTTTACCAGTCCCAGCTTGTAGCCTCTCTTTTGCATCCGAAGTACCCAGTTGCGGTCTTCTCCATAATGGGCGAATAGGGGGGCAAAAACACCAATTTCCTTGATTATACCGACAGGAATCAACCACATTGCAGCGTTAATAAAGGGGAAGGGAGTAACGTCTTCCGGGATTAACATTGCCTCTTCCCTCTTTTTTATTCCAGTATAATCCGAGAATCCGTAATCAGTTGCGTCTCCTCTTCCATTCATATGTACGGGAGAAAAGATACCATAGCTATTTCCCTTTTCTGCGGCATCGACTAAATTTCCCAAGGTGTCGGCTTCAATCCATGCATCTTGGTTGAGGAGAAAAAGATAATCGAACCCTCTTTCCATTGCTTGCTGCATACCGATATTGTTTGCTCTCCCAAATCCTAGGTTCTCTCTGTTCTCAATCAACTCCACATCGGGATAATATTCCTTGATAGTCTGGCAAGTCTCATCGGAGGAGTTATTATCGATCACCATGATGGTTGCCGGTAGTATCGATGCTTGCACAGAGGGTAAACAGCGATGAATCCAGGGCATGAAATTGTAGGAGACGATGATAACGCACACTGATGGTTGCGAAGAGAACGATTCATTCATACAGTTCGATGGGGTTGATTAAACTTGTTGCTGATTCTTATTCACATTCGATTCTTTCTTTGCAGAGAACCAATCTCCGATCTCGCGGGTCATTTCAAGTTTGAACAACCGGCACAATAACAGATAGAGTAGGGGAACCCCGAATGTGTTGGTAAGGAGAAAATGTAGATTGTTGCTGATTCCCAGCGTGATAAAATAAAATACTGCCGAACTCGCAATTGCCAATAGTGCATATGGAGAGGCATCTTTTAGAAAAACGACAGGTGAATAGTCGATAAGCTTTTGGGAAAGAAAGAGAGAAATAAGCAGCGTTATCCAGGTATAAATGACCCAGCTGCCCGCGAGCCCCATGATGCCATAATGAAACAACATGGCAATGAGGAGTAATAAAATCACTCTCCTAATTATTTCAACTCCCAAGAAGTAGTCGGCTTTCTCACGCGCTATAAATAGCTCGTTTAGGACAAATGCAAAAGGAGAGACCATGCCGGCAATGCAAAGCACCTTAAAATAGGGTACTGCCGGTAGCCATTTATCTTTGAAAAGGAACTGAAACCCAGGCTCGGCAACCAAAATCATCAGACATCCAATTGGAAAAGCGAGAAATGCGAGCGATTTGACCATCTTGCTGACAACGCGCTTTAACCGCTCTGTTTGTTCGTTGATTTCCGGGAGTACTAACATAGATACCTGTCGGTAGGTATTGGAAAGTACCGCAAAGGGGATATCTTGATATTTGTTGGCCTGGCTGTAATACCCTACCTGTTTCATGGAATTAGGATAAAAAAATGCAATGATGGAGGGGTAGATGTTATTGAAAAAAGCATTTATGAGCGATGTTAACAACAACTTATTGCTGAGCCCGGAAAATGATCGGAGCAGTTTGAAACTGAAGATGCTGACCGGAGTCCATTTTGAATATATCCACAGGAACAACGAACGGAAAAATGAATATACCAAAGTTTGCATTACCAGTGCCCACACACCATAACCGGTGACAGCCATAACTATGGCCACAATACCGGCAATGAAGAGTGCCGAAATATTAATTTTTGTCATCCCTCTGAAGTCGGCCTTTCGAATGAGCAGCGTCTGTTGGATAATTCCTACAGAATTGAATATCAGTGAAATAAAAAGTAGGCGAGATACCGATGTGATCATCGGTTCATGAAACATGACTGCCAGCAATGGTGCCGCAGTATAGAATATCAAATAGAGAAAAAGCGCTAATCCCACGTTGAAAAAGAACACCGTGCTGTATTCTTCCGAAGAGATGACTTTCCTGTTCAGTAAAGCACGGGTGAAACCACTATCGATGAGGATACCCGAGAAGGCAATGAAGATTGTTAACGCACCAATTAATCCATACTCTGACGGATCCAGAATTCGCATCAATATAATTCCGGTTGCCAGATTCACTATCTGTTGCCCAAATTTATCGAGAAAGCTCCAGAAAAGAGAAACAGTCGTGGTATGTTTTAACGTGGGGTCTGCCATCAACACATGTTTGTAGCTGTTTATTCACACAAAAGTACGTAACTTAATCCAATTATTTATTCTTTTAATTGAAGAGATTGTCGAGCAACAGCTTCCCGTTGGGATGTAGAAAATATTGTCTGAAAGAGTTTTTTTTCGTACGTTTGAATCATCATGCATAACGGTATATCTTTCTCTGAAGAAATCAAGCAACAGGCACTAGCGTTGGGATTCGATGCTTGTGGTATTTGCCGTGCCACAAACAGTGGTGAAGAGGCTCGATATATGGAGTGGATAAGAGACCATTGCCAAGCAGGCATGGACTATCTGGAACGCAATATTGAGAAGCGAATTGACCCTCGTCTGTTAGTGGAGGACGCTCGTTCAATCATCTCGGTAGCGCTGAACTACTATCCCCCAGTGAAACTGCCTGGAAAAGAGCCTCAGTTTGCTTATTATGCCTACGGAAAAGATTACCACGAGGTGATGCGAGAGAAACTGGGTAGGCTATTCGACTGGATTAAAAGCCGTTTCCCCGACACAACGGGACGATGCTTTTCAGACTCCGCTCCCGTTTTGGAACGCTTTTGGGCAGCTCAAGCCGGCATTGGGTTTGTGGGAAAAAATACGCTACTGATTATTCCAGGTAAGGGGTCCTATTTTTTTCTGGGTGAACTGATTATCGATCTGGAGTTGGAGTACGATAAACCTATTACGGAGAACTGTGGCGACTGTCGCCGCTGCCTTACATCCTGTCCCACCGGTGCCATAGAAAGCCCCTACCGGGTAAATGCCAACAAGTGTATTTCCTATCAAACAATCGAAAATAAGGGAGAGATTGCTCCCGAAATTGTACCGAAACTGCGCAATAGTGTATATGGTTGTGATATCTGTCAGAAGGTATGCCCTTGGAACCGCGCTGCCCTGCCACATGCCACTCCGGAGTTTATGCCTTCAGAACAGTTTCTATCACTCACCTTCGATAAACTAGAGAAAATGAATGAGGAGGAGTACCGGGAAATCTTCAGACACTCAGCTGTAAAAAGGGCGAAATACACAGGATTGAAACGGAATGTGAATGCCATTTCCATAACTCGAAGGAAATAGCTATTTTTGTCTCAATAAATGATGGAAGAAACATTCGACATACACGGCAACCACCACCTGCAGGACAGCGAACGTGAATATGAAAATACTCTGCGTCCTCTTACCTTTGGGGGATTCAGTGGACAGGAGAAGGTCACAGAAAATCTGAAGATCTTTGTCAGTGCTGCCCGTATGCGTGGTGAGTCGCTCGATCACGTGCTTCTTCACGGCCCTCCGGGGTTGGGAAAGACCACACTTTCGAACATCATTGCCAATGAACTGGGAGTTGGCTTCAAAGTCACTTCCGGTCCGGTACTCGACAAACCGGGTGACCTTGCAGGTATTCTCACATCACTTGAGTCGAACGACGTACTCTTTATCGATGAGATACACCGCTTGTCGCCCGTGGTGGAAGAATACCTTTACAGTGCCATGGAGGATTATCGCATCGACATCCTGATTGACAAGGGACCCAGTGCCCGCTCCATTCAAATCGATCTGAATCCGTTTACCCTTGTGGGAGCTACTACCCGTAGCGGGTTGCTGACAAGCCCCTTGCGTGCCCGCTTTGGAATCAATATGCACCTGGAGTATTACGATTTGGAAACGCTTACTCGCATTGTACTCCGATCGGCCGATATTCTAAAGATCTCTTGTGCAACCGATGCAGCCCATGAAATTGCCTCACGCAGTCGAGGTACACCCCGTATAGCCAATGCATTGCTGCGTCGTGTGCGCGATTTTGCGCAAGTAAAAGGAAACGGAAAAATAGACAAAGCCATCTCTTCGTATGCTTTGGAAGCGTTGAATATTGACCGTTATGGTCTCGATGAGATCGACAATAAGATCTTGCTCACCATCATCGACAAATTTAAAGGAGGCCCGGTTGGTATTACAACCATTGCCACAGCTGTTGGTGATGACTCCGGTACGATTGAAGAAGTGTACGAACCCTTCCTTATTAAAGAGGGTTTCATTAAGCGCACACCCCGTGGTAGAGAGGCCACAGAGTTAGCCTACCGTCATTTAGGGAGAAGAAAAACAGAGGAACAGGGTCGCCTGTTCTGATTTTTCCATATTGTATCTTTCGTTTATTATCATTGGTATCGCGTTATCTAAAGTTGCTACATTCCTACATCTCCCTCGTCCAAACATAGCGTAGCTATTCTATATTAATTCAATAAAACTTAAACACACCAATCATGAAGAAGAATTACAATTTGTTTCTACACTTGACCTGTTTATTAACGCTCTTGTCGGCTTGTAGTATGAAAAAAAACTCTACCAGCCAAGCTGAGGACCATTTTTTCAATAAAGACTACATCCAGTCAACCATGTTGAAAGCTGCGAAATGGCAGCTGGAAAACCCAAAACACAATATCAAGGATTGGACCAATGGCGCATTTTATGCAGGAGTATTTGCCACATGGGAAACCACAAAATCGAACGATATTTACAGTGCCTTAATGGATCTGGGTGATAAAACGCAGTGGCAACCCTACCATCGGTATTACCTTGCAGACGATGTCGCTATCAGTCAGACCTATCTCGATATTTATCAGGTGGAGAAGAAGCAGGAGATCATCCGTCCTACTATCGACACGATCAGGCGATTTATCGACAACCCTTACCCCGTGAAAGGGAGTGTTGAAATCATAAAATGGTGGTGGTGCGATGCGTTGTTTATGGCTCCCCCGGTTATGACAAAACTGTATAAAGCCACAGGCAATATGGAATATCTAACACGCAACGATGAATATTTCAAGGAGAGTTACGACTTGTTATACAATAAAAAAGAACGTCTTTTTGCTCGTGATAATCGGTATATATTCAATGAGGATGGCACCGGTCGAAAAGAAGCAAATGGTCAGCCCATTTTCTGGTCACGTGGAAACGGTTGGGTGATGGGGGGACTTGTGCGTGTCCTACAGGATCTCCCGGCTGATTATCCCCAGCGACCTTTCTATGAGAATCTGTTTAAAGAGATGGCAGGCAGAATTGCTGAACTTCAGCCCGAGGATGGTCTTTGGAGGGCCAGCCTTCTCGATCCCGATGCTTATCCCGGTGGTGAAGTAAGCGGTTCTGGATTTAATTGTTATGCCCTCGCATGGGGTATCAACAACAAACTGTTAGATAAAAAAGAATATCTGCCTGTGGTAAAAAAAGCATGGATCAGCCTTAGTCGTTGCGTAAATGAAGAAGGTCGCGTGGGCTAGGTTCAACCTATTGGAGGGGATCCACAAAGAAATTTCTCAGAAGATAGCTGGGAAGTTTATGGTACGGGTGCATTCTTACTTGCTGGCAGTGAGGTGATAAAACTACCTAAAAAATAAATCGAAGGAAGAAGAGGATTGAATCTCTGTTTACTTTTATCTGAACATACATTCTTTCCCCAATTGAATGGAGACTTCTCAGTACAAACGAGAAGCCACCATTTTCTTTTACTATGCTAAAACGATAACCTTACAAGCGGATTATTCTCTCAATGCGCATGAACCACTTTATAATCCAAAGCTTTGCTTTTCAATTATATCAAGTACAAAACCAAGCAGTCCCACTAGGATGATTGCTCCTGTACAGATGACAAGGCTGACTTTATTCCAATTATCCGTATTAATTGTTTCTATCGGCTGCTCATTCTGATTAATGAACATGGCTTTCACCACTCTCAGGTAATAATAAAGTGAGATAATAGTGTTGACCACGGCTACAATTACCAAGAGATAAAAACCCTGTTGTGCGGCAGAGGAGAAGATGAAAAACTTACTCATAAAACCGGCAAAGGGAGCTACACCGGCCAAAGAGAACATGGCCAACATCATCACGAAGCTAAGCTTAGGGTTTGACTGATAAAGACCGTTGTAGTCGGCAATCTCTATTTTCCCAGTCCGGTTCTCTATGGCTGAAATCACACCAAAAGCAGCCAGGTTGGAAAAGAGATAGACCAGGATGTAGTAAATTACGGTAGTCATACCCAATGTTGAACCACTGATGATTCCCAACCCTACATAACCCGCTTGGGAGATGGATGAAAATGCCAGGAATCGTTTGATATTTTGCTGCCTTAGTGCAAATAGGTTACCCAGGGTGATGGTCACAATAATGATCCAGAACAGCAGCGTCTGCCATTCATGCACATAACTTCCAAACAACTTGAATAGCAGTGTCATCAGTACAAATGCCGCCGATCCCTTCGAAACGACCGATAGATAGGAGGTAACATTGGAGGGTGCACCCTCATACACATCGGCAGTCCACAGATGAAACGGTACGAAAGACACCTTGAAAAACAACCCGGACAGGAAGAAGATAAACGCCATGATCTGCAAAGCATTGAGCGCCATCCGAGGGGCTATCTCCGAGAAGTAGAGACTGCCGGTAGTGCCATAAAGATATGATATGCCGAAAAGGAGGATACCCGAAGAGAATGCCGAAAGGAGAATAAACTTCGCACCACCTTCCGCCGATTTTTTGCAATGTTTATTGAATGCAACCAATGTAGCTAAGGGGATAGACGCAGTCTCCAATCCAATGAAGAACAGGAGTAGGTGCCCGCTTGAGATCATGAGATACATTCCTAGTAGTGTACTTAGTGTAAGGAAATAGTATTCACCCTGTTGGCTCTTCATTTTGATGCTCTCGAACAAATGTTTCGATTGCAGGAATATGATCAACGTTGCCACATTAAGTATGCTCTTAATGATTGTCATCACGGGCTGGTATTGATACATTCCGCCGAACGCTTCACCCGCAGCAGTCGGTACAAAATTCAGAAGGGTATGCAACGCAAAGAGCAGGATTGCTACCGGTTGAAAATATTGTTTCCCTCTCTTGCCGGCAGTGATGTCGAAGAGCAGTAGGATTAGGAGGACAATCAATAGTGAAACCTCGCTACACATGATCAGAAAATTATCGAAATAACTCATGAAAATAGGTGTTGTTTGTTCGTTATTTTGCTACCTGGAGCAAGCTTCCAAAACTATCGCTGATGATTTCTGCAACCCCTGTTGGGAAGGAGCCGATATAGAGAATACCAGCAATGAGTGTAACTACGGCCAACCGCTCATACCAATGGGCATCATCGAGCTTTCCGTGCCCTTCATTCTGCAGAGGACCCTGTAGAAACCTGCCAATACTGCGAAGAATGTACACCGCACCCACAACAATGGATGTAACGGCTGCAATTGTCAGAACACGTCTAAAGAGATCGCCATTTTCAAAGGAGCCTACAAAAATCGTCATCTCCGCAACGAATCCACTTAAGCCCGGAACCCCTATATTGGAGAAACCGGCAATCACAAAACTGACCCCCAGGAACGGCATGATTTTCATCAATCCCCCCATTTCGGTAATCAACCGGGTGTGTGTGCGTCCGTATATCATTCCAATCAATGCAAAGAATAGTGCGGTAATCAGTCCGTGCGATAGCATCTGCAATACGGCTCCCGTCATCGATGTCTGCGTGAGCATCAATATGGCAAACAGTACCAGGTTGCAGTGACTTACCGAAGAATAGGCGTTGATATATTTCAGGTCGGTCTGCCGTATGGCGGCAAATGCACCATATACCACGCCAATACCCGTGAGGAGGAGAAAAATAGGGGATAACCTTTCCGCCGCCATGGGCATTAACTGGATGGCTATCCGGAAACAACCATATCCGCCCAGTTTCATCAACACACCGGCATGTAGCATAGAAACAGCGGTTGGTGCCGAAGCATGTCCGTCGGGCGACCAGGTATGAAAAGGGAAAAGAGCCCCCAAGACACCAAATCCGAAGAAGGTGAGGGTGAAAAAGAAATATTGCTGTTCCGCTGCCATCGGATGATGCACCAATTCAGAGATGTGCATGGAGGTAGCTCCCGAACCGAAATAGATACCCAAGATACCTACCAACAAGATCATGGAGGAGCCCATCAGCATAAGCGTCAGCTTCATAGCCGAATATGCCTTCGGTCCGCTACCCCAAACACCAATCAGCAGATACATCGGAATAAGTGCTGTTTCGTAAAACAGAAACAGTGTAAATAGATCGAGGGTGATGAAGAAGCCATATACACCGGTCGCAAGGAGGCAGTACCACAAGAAAAACTCTTTGGTTAGCGGTGCTATCTTCCACGAGACAAAAGTACCGGTAAAGACAATAACCGATGAGAGGCAGAGCATGACCACCGACACGCCATCTACTCCCACTGCGTACTGAATATTGAGTGGTTTAAACCAAGAGAGGGAGGCTGTGAAGAGCATCGAATCCGTATTGCCACTGTTTCGTACCGCAATATAGTGGTAGGCAAGATAAGCCGATAACAGGACCAGCAACGAACTGCCGGTCACCATGACTCCCAAGATCTGCTTTCTACTTCGTACCACAAACAGGGCGAGGATCATCAGCAGCGGAAGGAGCACAAAGAGGGATAAAAAATTCATATCTCTATTTTTTTTAGTCATTTAAACAAACAGGATCAATGCGGTAATAAGCAGGGTGCCAAACAGGAATACCCAGGCGTACCATTGAATTTCTCCCGACTGAAAACCTCTGATTCTGACAGAGAACCAGTCGGTTACCGAGGCAATTCCATTGATAAACCCATCTACCACATGGCGGTCGAACCAAGCAAAAACACGCGAAACTCCATTGAACAAAATCTTTTTGGTAATGAAGAGATAGACCTCATCCATGTAAAAGCGGTGACTCGCAGCTTTGTGAAAACCCCTCAAAGCAGTAGGAACCGTAGCCGTTCTTTTGTTGGGATACTGATAAAGTCGACTTGCAATGAAAATTGCAACCACAGCCACCACAACACTTACTCCCGCCACCATCCAGTTCATGTGTATGGCATATGGTGCCCGGTTGGCTGTAACAAACTGTCCAAAGGGGATTAAACCACCCAAGATGGTGGGTATTGCCAGAAATACCAGCGGGAAGGTCATGGACTTGGGCGACTCATGGGGTGTATGTGCATGTTGTTTTTCTTTTCCCCAAAAGATGGAGAAGTACAACCTAAACATATAGAACGCAGTGAGTGCCGCCACAACCGTCATCCATATACCCATTCCCGTGCTGAAGTGATAGGTAGCCGAAAGAATCTCATCCTTGCTGAAAAAGCCGGAGAAAGGAGGAATACCCGCAATGGCAAGGCACGCAATCAGGAACGTGAGATGGGTCACGGGCATATGTTTGCGTAGACCCCCCATGTTCTCCATCTCGTTGCTATGGACAGCATGAATAACAGACCCTGCACCCAAGAATAGCAACGCCTTGAACATGGCATGGGTGTAAAGGTGAAACATGGAGGCCATATATCCCAATCCATGATGCCCTTCAAGCTTGGAGACCCCCAACGCCACCATCATAAACCCAATCTGGGAGATGGTGGAGAATGCCAGCACCCGTTTGATGTCGGTCTGCACCATCGCAATAAGCGCTGCAAACATCGACGTGAAGGCTCCCACATAGGCCACTCCCTGCAACACTTCTGGAGTGAACAGAACATACACCGGGAACAGTCGCGCAACCAGATAGACTCCAGCCACCACCATTGTGGCAGCATGAATCAGTGCCGATACCGGAGTGGGACCCTCCATGGCATCGGGTAGCCAAATATGCAGTGGGAACATGGCCGACTTGCCCGTACCCCCAATAAAGATCAATGCCATAGCCCATACAAGTGCCGAAGTACCCAGGAATTGTGCCGAGATTGCCTGTTGGAAAATCGAGCTGTCGCCCGATGTGAGCGTTCCAAAATCGAACGTTTGAGTGAAATAGGAAAGCACCAGGATGCCGATAAGGAAAAACATATCGGCAAAGCGGGTCACAATAAAAGCTTTCTTGGCTGCAGCCACAGCAGACGGTTTTGTATAGTAGAACCCAATGAGCAAGTAGGAGGAGACCCCCACCAGTTCCCAAAAGATGTACATCTGAAAGATGTTGGTCGATAGCACCAACCCCATCATCGAAAAGGTAAATAGAGAGAGGAAGGCATAATAACGTTGAAACCCCTTTTCCCCCTTCATGTAGCCCAAGCTGTAGATATGCACCATCAACGAAACAGTAGAAATAACGACCAGCATCATCACCGAAATAGGATCGAGCAGAATTCCCATATCGATATGCAGGTTCGTACCCATTTTTAGCCAGAGCACATTTATTGGAATCACTGTTTGAAAAACAGCATCGATGCGTTGTGTTGTAAAGTAGCTGAAAGCTGCAACATAGGAGAGCTGCGCCATTATCAGGAGACTTCCTGTCCCGATTAATCCCGATATCTTGTGACTCAATTTAATGCCAAACAGACCCAGCAAGATGAAGGATGTCAATGGCAGCAGTAGTATGAAGAGTGTATATTCCATGCGTTTATCCTTTCATGTTTTTGAGGTTATCCACATCTGCATTACCAAAATTGCGGTACAGGTTGATGATGATGGCGATGGCGACAGCCGTCTCACAAGCTGCAATGGCAATGGTGAATAGAGCAAAAAACATCCCATCCATCATCTCCGGAAAAAGATACCGGTTGAATATCACAAAATTGATATCGGACGCATTCAGTATCAACTCCACTGAAATTAGCATCATCATTAAATTCCGCCTTGTGAAGAAGCCATAGATACCTGCAAAAAACATCACCAGGCTCACAAGTTGAAATACAAGCAGGGACACACCCGCATTATTGATCAATAATTCTCCCATAATTATAACTCCGTCTCGTTTGGTACATTCTTCACTGTCTTCGTCTTTCGGGCAATTAGGATAGCCCCCACAATGCAAGCCAGCAGCAGTATACTCATCATCTCAAAAGAAAGTAGGTACTGCTGTTTTCCTGTTCCCAGCATGGTGGTGCCGATCTCTTGCATGGTCAGCTCCTTTTTCTCGATATACTGAACAACCCCAACAACATTGTTCAGAATGATATCACCGCAAAGTAGCACCCCTGCAACCGATAGGAGTATGCATGAGCCCAACTTCCATCCCTGTCTGATAGGGACTCTCTTCCCCGGCTTGTGGGTTAGAAATATGGCCATGATAAACAGCACCATGATGCCACCGGCATAAACTGATATCTGTACGGCAAATAGGAAATAGTAACCCAGCATCATGTAAAGTCCGGCAGTGGCCAACAGCACAAACAGCAGGTAGGTGGCCGAACGGACAATTCTTTTGCTCGTCACAGTCAGAATGGAAAAGGCTGTGATAACAAACGCAAGCAGATAAAATATAATATGTTCCGTCATGCTTCTTTATTTTCTTTTTTGATTGTTGTGTTGGTAGTAGCTGGTGCTGTATCTTTCTTTCTCTCACGCAGTTTTGAGTCCTCACGATTGAGTCGGTGTAATAGCTTGCTTTTGTCGAATACAGCACCCTCAAATTCGTTGTTGAAGATAATGGCATCCGATGGGCAGGTAATCACGCACAGATTGCAGAAGGTGCAACTTCCGTAATTCCAGAGGTGCTTATTCAGAATCTTCTTCTTTTTCCCATCTTCGGTCTCTATCGTTGTGGAGAGCACCTCAATAGAACCGTTTGGACAGTTCATCATGCAGATGCCACACGCCGTACAGGCATGTTCGTTGTTTTCGTCGTGGGGCATGATCAGTTCCGAACGCCAACGGTTGGAGATGGTCAACGTTTTTCTGTTCTCCGGGTATTGCATTGTCACCTTGGGAGTAAAGAGCTCTTTCCATGTGACAATCATTCCTCCTGCGAGCGACCTCAGTGCTGTGAAGATACCCTCGATATAGTTGAAAAATTTCATATGATTAATTGTGTGATACGCTTTTGGATCAATACATTAGTTGCCAAACAGGGCAGGGAAGAGATCTGTCAATGTGAAGCCCGACAGTACAATCATCACCATTACCAGCATATTTACCAGATTGATAGGGAGCAGGTATTTCCATTCCAGATTAAGCAGCAAATCAATACGCAATCGTGGGAAAGACCAGCGTACCCATAGACTGATGAACATCAAAATCCCGGCTTTACCAATGAACCAAACCCAGGAGGGAATGTACCACATGACTTGGTTGAATGCCTCCCAACCTTTTATCTGTATGGGCATCCATCCTCCCAAAAAGAGGGTAGCGGCTACTGCGGCCACGATGAACATGTTGAGATATTCCGACAGATAGAAAAAGCCGAACTGCAATCCGGAATATTCGGTGTGATAGCCTGCAGTGAGTTCTGACTCAGCTTCCGGGAGATCGAAAGGACCGCGGTTGGTCTCGGCATGACCCGAAATCAGGTAGATGATAAACGCGATTAACGCCGGTAAATGTCCATTGAAGAGATTCCAGCAGTATCGTTGCCCCTCAATGATCTCCGAGAATTGCATGCTGCCGCTCAGTACCACAATTGTCATCAGGGCAAACCCGGCAGAGAGCTCGTAACTGATAAACTGAGCACCGCTACGCATAGCACCAATCATGGAGTACTTGTTGTTGCTCGACCATCCGGCCAGTAATATGCCAATGATTCCCAACGAGGATACCGACAGTAGATAAAAGACTCCGATGTTGAAGTCGAGGGCATGCAGGTTTATTCCAAAGGGTAGTTCTCCAAATGCCAGAACGGATGACACGATCACAAAAAAAGGTGCGACAAAGAAAAGAAACTTATCTGCTTTCTTTATGTGAATCACCTCCTTGATGAGGATCTTAATCATGTCAGCAAGAGATTGAAAAATACCATATTTCCCCACTCTGTTAGGCCCCAGACGTGCCTGAAAGAATGCGGCTATTTTACGTTCAATGTAAATCATTACAAGGGCAATAAGAGCATACATCACGAGGATCATTGCACCCACCAATATTCCTTCTACCACAATGGCCCATCCTGGGGCAAAGTTACTGTGTAAGAAATTGTCAATTGCCGCGAGAAATTTAGTCAGCTCCAGAGGTTGTGAATAGATCAGCATCGTTCTCAATCGATATAATTTCCTTTATGTTATTGTTGTTAAATGCTTTACCGGTCAATATCGGGGATCACAAAGTCCAAAGAGCCGGTGATACCAATGAGATCTGAAAGAAATGCCCCCCGACTTATTAGGGGTACTACCGATACAGCCGACAAAGAGGGGGAGCGGAACTTCACACGATAGGGGTTTTTCTCTCCTGTGCTCTCAATGAACACACCAAACTCACCTTTACCTGTCTCTACGCTCTGAAAATATTGACCCACCGGAATACGGATGATGGGTTTCAGCTTGGCACATATCGCACCGGAGGGAATATTGTCGATCAGCTGTTCTATGATATGCAGCGACTCCGCAATCTCGTCGAGTCTATTCAAATAGCGGGCATAGGAATCCCCTTCAGTGCGTACAATCTCTTTGAATGCCACACGGTCATAAAGTGCATAGGGTTTATGCTTGCGCACATCGCACGACCAGCCTGAGGCTCTTCCTGCAGGACCTGTTACGCCATAGCTAATGGCATCTTCGCGGCACAGGTGACCTATATGCACCATTCGTCCCAATGCAATGGCATTGTGAGAAAAGAAATGGTCGTACTCCTTCAACTTCTCGCGCATATAAGGAATGAATGCCTTGACATCCTTTTGAAAGTCTGGGTATATATCAAACATAACCCCACCCACCACATTTTGGTTGATGATGAGTCGACCACCGCAGGTTTTGTCGAATATATCGAGTACATGCTCTCTTTCGCGCATGCCATAGATGAAGGCAGTGGTAGCGCCCAGATCGTTACAGTGTGTAGCCCAGGCGAGCAGGTGCGAGCTGATGCGTTGTAGTTCATCCATGATGGTGCGAATATACTGAGCCCGCTCGGGGACCTCAATCTCTGCACCTTTCTCAATACACATGCATAGTGCGTGGCGATTGATATTGGCCGAGAGGTAATCGAGGCGATCGGTCAGATGCAGCATCTGCGGATAGGTCATGCTTTCGCACAACTTCTCAATACCTCGGTGAATATATCCACTGTGGACATCAATTTTTTTGACAATCTCTCCATCGAGTGCTGTTCTGAAGTGCATCACTCCGTGTGTGGAGGGATGTTGGGGACCGATGTTCACAATATAATCCTCCTCGTCGAAGAGGGGCACCTGCTCTTCAATCAACTCACCGTTCTCTTTTTCTACAATACGGGGAGCGATGTCGCTGATCTCACTGCTGACTACAGTCTCTGGATTCAGCTTGGGGTCGTGCAGATAGTCCTTCCTAAATGGAAAACCTTTCCATTCATCGTTCAGCAGGAAACGACGCATATCGGGATTGTTGATGAAACGTATGCCAAAAAGAGCATATATCTCCCGCTCGTTCAGATGGGCAGTCTCGTAAAGATCAGTTACCGAATAGAGGAGTGGATTATCTCGATCGGTAGTAGCTGTTATAAGTACCAGCTCTTTAGTGAGGTCGGTCGATACGGAGAGTTGGTAGATCACTCCCAATCGATCTCCCCAATCCATTCCAATCAGGCTGATCAGATAGTCGAAGCAGAGAACTTCATTCTTGCGAAGCATCTTCATTACGAGATGTACTTCTTCTGGCCTCACAGTGACAGTCAGCCTTTTACGCTGTTCTATCTGTGCCTCAGGTGCTATTTTTTGTATGAATTGTATGATCTCCTTCATTGTTGTGTCGGCTGCTATCCGGTTATTTTTTGTCGAATCCAATCATCGGATCAATCGCTCTTCCTGTCTCCCTGTCAATCAACGTCTCCGGACGATAGCTCCGTCTGATTCGTTTGTTGCCAAAGAAACGCTCAATTTTTACTTTTCGCTGTAGCTGCAGCAACCCGTAGAACAACGATTCCGGTCGCGGTGGACATCCCGGGATGTATACATCTACCGGAACAATCCGATCCACACCCTGAACCACATTGTAGGAATTCAAAAAAGGACCACCCGAAATAGCACAGGCACCCATGGCTACCACATACTTTGGCTCAGCCATCTGGTCGTACACCCTTCGGAGCAGCGGAGCCATTTTATTCACAATGGTGCCGGCCACTACCATTACATCGGCCTGCCGAGGACTGTTTCGCGTGACCTCCATACCAAAGCGGGCAAGGTCGTAATGCGCCGCTGCTGCCGCCATAAATTCAATTCCACAGCAGCTGGTAGCAAAAGCTATTGGCCAAAGAGAATTGGAGCGACCCCAGTTAATTAACTGGTCAAGTTTTCCCACAATTACACTACCCCCCGCTGCTTTCAGTTCATCTATATAGCGTTGCAGGGTATCGTTGTCTTTGAACTCCTCGGGCGGAAATTCATTTATTCTGACGTCGTTGACTTCCATTCCAATACTCCTTTCTTCCATGCATAGGCTAAACCTAAGCTCAGAATTACGATAAATAATACAATACTTACAAACCCTGTAATTCCAAGATTACGAACAACGGTAGCCCAGGGATATAGGAAGATGATTTCCACATCGAACATCAGAAACAGGATGGCATACAAGTAATAACCCACCCTGAACTGCATCCACGATGTACCGTGCGTGGGTAGCCCGCACTCATACGGTTCTTCTTTCTGGAAGTTGAGAGATTTCGGAGAAATCAACAAGGCAACGCCCAAACCGAGCACAACAAGTATTATTCCAGTGAGAAGAACGACAAGAAAAAACGATGATTCTGTCATATATTAATCTGTTTACATGAAACATGGTAAATGCATGAAAAGATATTGAGCGCTTTAATTGGTATTGTCGATAATGGCAATCCGAAATAATAGCAATCCTATAGAAATAGTTCCATTTAGTTTCGACCATTTTTTTATACGTGTACTTCCTCGTATAGAATGTATATAGAAAGAATGTAGTTTGTTGTTTTTGTTGGGATCGTTATCCCTGCTAGGCAACTTCATCTTACCTGTAAGAATGCGTTTATAAGATTGCGCATTGGTTGCAGTCTTTATAGTAGGCTCCTTTTGATGAGCCTCTTCCTCGATGAAAGCGTTGTGTAGCGTATTTTTCTTTTTTGCTGTGCGAAAGTAGAAAAAATAAATAGGTTGCAATATAATTTTGTGATTTATTTTTTCATTCAGATATAAAAACACCTATTTTTTCTACATTGGATATTTTTCCATTTAATTTGAAATAACTTCTTTTATTGATAATGTATGGATCTTTGGAGGCAAAGGGTTCATATCTTCTTTATTTGCTCCCTATGTTATCCTTATAAAAACATAGGGTTACAATGAAGTTTGAATGAGGCTGGAATAAAGTTGAAGCGAAGAAAGTTCCGCGTAAATCGCATCATAATTGCGCGATAACAAGAAACAGCTGTCTATACATAAAAAAGGAGCTGCCCTTATGAGACAGCCCCTTATGATATTGTAATACTGGACATTTTTTTTGAGGTTACGTTATGAAGACCCTCAATATGTAGATTCAATTTTGAACAAACAATGAATCCCTACATTAAAAATTACTGAATATAAGCTCCAGTTTCATGTTACCTTCCCGTTTATCGAGTATCGCAGCATTGGGCCACATCTGGTTGTGAAGTGCTGTGAGTACACTGCTTGCCTGTGAGTAATAGCTTTGTTGGTACGTAGTGTACGTTGCACTTACAGGAATGAGATAATAGACCAAATCGAATGCTTCGCCATTAAATTCCTGGTTGTAGTGGTTGATCATTGTTGAGATGTTACTGAACCGATAGGAATAGGTGTTGGTGTCGAACTTCGATGAAATGAAACTGGTCACATTATCAATAAGCTTTCGCTGTTCAAAGAAGCCATTCAAGGAGTCTTTGTTAATCAATAACAGATAGTCGGGAGGAGCAATCTTCACCAATGGATTTTCTTCTGCCTCTGGCATTGCATATATGGTGAAGTTGGCCAAGTTCAATGCTTGAGATTTAATCTTATCATGCAATTCCGAGAATGGAAAAGTAATTTCTGTATTTACACCGGCCGGGCTTTTCACAAATGTGCGATTGTCGTTCTCACTCAACAACTGTTGGTTGTTGTTTTGGATATAGTTAATCTGGCTCACCTCCGGTGTGATTCTCAACGAGAGAACATCGGTACGTATGGTGTCCTGTTGTGTAGAAGAACCCTTTGGATCAAGGTAATGATAATGCACATTCAAGAATGTACCGTCAATACTCACGATGGTGCTATTTCCGAAGGTGGGAGTAAAATACAATCCCTTGAAAAATTCTCGGAAGGTATCCACATCCACCAACTTTCCATGTCCCGGCTTCTTATATTCATTGAGAAAACGTTCACCTAGTTCATTTGGAAGTCGAACAATGATGTCGTAAATCTTGTAATTGATCGTAGAATAATCCGATCCGGTGTAGGATCCTGTCCTATAGGTGGAGTTTTTACCTGTAAATACTTGTGATCCAATTGGAGAGGAGAGATCAACATAGTCTGACGGATCGATGTGCGTGTAATTAGCCGTACCCTTAAGCGATTTGGTGATCTCATAGACCGACAACTCCATGGGAGCAAGCGAGTCGCCCATCATGGTGGTGTAAGAAGCAATTATACGCACAGAGTCAATTTCTGCACCCTCCTTAAAACCTGCTCCCTCGGGGAAGTAGAACTCACCCATATAGGAGGCACGGATGGAACCGAACGTGGGATCCTTGTATTCGCCCAATACCGGGTATTTGGTACGGTTGTAAACAGAATCAACCTGCACAGTACGTGCTCGCAGGTTAAGCGTGTCTACTCCCACTCCCAGGCGATCCTTGCCGGGTTGGATAGTAAAACCAACCTGATCGAGCGTATCGTTACAGGAGAAGGTGAGCATCGCTGCAAAGATCAGGATTAGCCCGTTTATTAAGGATTTGCTCTTCATTCGTTGCAAGTAGTTTGATTTAGACCCGCAAATATCCAAAAAAAAATATTCATAAGAAAGATGTTGAAATGCTTTCTTTTCTTTTTTAATGATATTTGGGTTTATCGACAGTGAAAATAGGGAAACATGTGTAGTGTTTGCTGTTTATGCATCAACTTGATCATAGAGCGAATTGATTGCATCCGCACTTTCGTCGAAATCGGCTATATAGGGTAGAAATGGCACATTCTGCTCTTTTACATATTTTTCCACTTCCGGATCAATATGCTGGCTTCCCTGTACAACACCGTCGGAATAATCAATCGCCAACTTCATCAGGTTCACATAATCCATTGTGCCCCTACTCTTTACTTTTTCAATTTCTGCATCACCAATGCCTTCAAAGCGGAGCTTGTCGGCTGTATGAAGGTTGAACGGTTTTTGAAATGATTCATCGAAAAGGGAAAATATCACCTTCGCATTCTTGAAACATGGGTCGTCGGCATAACCACGCTTGATGTATAGTGGTGCCAAGGCGGTAAACCAGCCGTGGCAATGAATTACATCGGGCACCCAGCGCAGTTTCTTGATGGTTTCCATCACACCACGTACAAAGAAAATGCTTCGTTCGTCGTTGTCGTCATATTCTACACCGTTTTTATCAATTAGCGTTTCGCGGTTTTGAAAAAAATCTTCGTTGTCAATGAAATATACCTGCATACGTGCAGCTTGAATAGACGCGACTTTAATGATTAACGAGTGATCGGAGTCATCGATGATAAGATTCATTCCAGATAGGCGAATTACCTCATGCAGTTGATTGCGGCGCTCGTTTATATTGCCATATTTAGGCATGAACGCGCGAATTTCTCTACCTTTATCTTGGATTGCTTGAGGTAGAAAACGTGAAGTATTCGAAATAGGAGTTTCGTCGAGATAAGGATAGATCTCTTGAGAGATGTACAAAATTTTTTTCTGAGACATGAAGCTAATTATCTTGATTTGAGCACAAAGATAATAAAAAAAAACCGGATAATTACAAAATAAAAAGGTTTGTATTTTATAAAGTGTTGAAAACCAGCCTCGAGATGGCTTTTGAGTAGTTTTATTTGCGTGAAATAATGCAAAATGGTTTCTCTATGTGCCAATTATTTTGTTGCTTTGCAGTCTAAAAGAGTCAAATGAAGATCATTCAAACAGTATCCCAATTAGAAGCGTTATTACAACAATATCGCGGGGAAGGTAAAACAATTGGGTTTGTACCCACAATGGGCGCCCTACATACAGGACACCAAAGGCTGGTAGAATTATGTGCTTCTGAAAACGATGTGTGTGTGGTCAGCATTTTTGTGAACCCCACACAATTCAACAACAAGGAGGATTTGCAGCGTTACCCTCGTACTTTGGACGCAGACAGCGAATTGCTGCTTAAAGCTGATGCCGATGTGCTGTTTGCTCCCTCTGTTGAGGAGGTCTATCCGGAGCCTGACAACCGTATTTTCGATTTCGGTCTGCTCGATAAGGTGATGGAGGGTCATTTCCGTCCCGGACACTTCAATGGTGTTGCCCAGGTGGTGAGCAAATTATTTGCATACACCAAGCCAGACAGAGCTTACTTTGGAGAGAAGGATTTTCAACAACTGGCCATCATACAAGCAATGGTGAAGCAGTTGCAGCTACCTCTTCAAATTGTACCGGTTCCCATTGTGCGAGAACCAAGCGGTTTGGCAATGAGCAGCCGCAATCAACTTCTTTCTGAGCAACAGCGTAGCGAAGCTGCAAATATCTATCGGGTGCTAAGCGAGAGCAAATTGTCAGTGGAATCTTCTACCCCGGCTGAAGTAATTCGTTGGGTTGTTGATCGAATTAGTGAGGTGGAGGAGTTAGAGGTGGAATATTTTGAAATAGTTGACGGCGAATCACTTCAACCTATTCTATCATGGGGTGTTGCAGAAAGCGTGGTAGGTTGCATTGCTGTTTTTTGTGGGTCAGTGCGTTTGATAGATAACATCAGATACAAATAATTTTATGTGGATAGAAATATTAAAATCTAAAATACACCGGGCTACGGTAACCGATGCAAACCTTAATTACGAAGGAAGTATAACCATTGATGAGGAGCTGATGGAGGCTGCCAATTTAATTGTTCACGAAAAGGTGGCTATTGTGAACAACAACAACGGTGAACGCTTCGAAACTTACGTTATTCGTGGTGAGCGTGGATCGGGCATAATTTGTCTGAATGGAGCTGCCGCACGAAAAGTACAAAAGGGTGATGTGGTCATCATCATGAGTTACGCTGTTATGCCATTTGAAGAGGCCAAGGTATTTGAGCCTACGATTGTTAATATCAAGGATGAAACAAATCGTATAAAAAAATAACCAAACAATTAAATCGTCAAACCGCCGCTCGATTTCATGAACGACGGTTTATTGCACAAGAATGTGTATTCCAATCGGAACATTGTAAAAATAAGTGCGCCAATCCTGTTGAGTCTGCTTGCGCAGAACCTGATACAGGTAATTGACACCGCTTTTCTCGGACGTGTGGGGGAAGTGGAATTGGGTGCGTCTGCTCTTGCCGGGATCATCTATATTGCCTTGTATACATTGGGGTTCGGATTCAGTATGGGAAGCCAGATACTGATTGGACGCCGCAACGGAGAGGCCAACTATAACAAAATTGGCGATATTGTTATACAGGGATCTTTCTTCCTGGTTGTACTGGCGTTGCTACTTATTCCTGTTTTGCGCTATGGTGCTGTAGCTTGGTTGCCCTCCATATTTGAATCAGCCAATGTGGCAGGAGCCGTCTCTGCGTATCTGGAGTGGCGTGTGTTCGGACTTGTCTTCGCATTCGTAAATTTAATGTTTCGGGCCTTCTATATTGGTATTGCTCGAACAAAGGTGCTTACCGTCAATGCTGTGGTGATGGCACTCGTGAATGTAGTGTTCGACTATGGATTGATTTTCGGGAAACTGGGTATGCCGGAGTTGGGTATGGCAGGTGCAGCCATTGCCTCGGTAATAGCGGAGATTGCATCTACTCTTTTCTTCCTCCTTTTCACCAAAAAGAGAGTCGATACATTCAAATATGGTTTCACAAAGATCCGTTTTCAATGGGTGGTTGTTAAAAAGGTGCTTGATGTATCTGTTTTCATGATGCTGCAGTATCTGTTTTCCATCGGTACCTGGATGCTCTTTTTCCTATTCATCGAGAACTATATGGGTGAGCGATCGTTGGCAATCACCAACATCGTACGCAGTTTCTACACAATATTCACCATTCCGTCTCATGCCATCGGTTCCACCACCAGCACCATGGTGAGTAATACAATTGGGGCTGGAAAGACTGAGGAGGTGAACAGACTTATTATGCGACTCTCCCTTATTAGTTTGGGAGTGATGACCGCGGTAATCATCATCATTTCGGCGTTTCCTCGTCTCATGATTCATATTTATACAGACGACCCTACACTGATTCAGGATACCGTGCTTCCGCTCTATGTGCTTATCTCGTCGTTACCGTTATATAGTGTTGGTACCGTACTCTTTAGTGCTGTATCCGGAACGGGTAATACACGTACTGCGCTCAAATTCGAGATCTTTACACTCGCGTTTTATCTATTCTACATGTGGCTCATCATTATTCATCTTCGTGCCTCCGTTGCTGCTGCATGGACCACCGAGCATGTCTATTGGCTGTTTTTGATCATCCTCTCTTTAATGTATCTTCGAAGTGGTAAGTGGAAAGACCGAAAGATTTAGGATTTTTGATGTATCTTTACTTCCCTAAATCGTACCGGTTATGCAAATCAAAGTTGGTTACCTGATAATAGCTCTATGTTCCATTTTTTCCCTTGAGGCGCAGGAGTATAAATGGAAGCTGGGCTTTGATTATTTTTTCGATAACACAGAATACAAGAAATCATCTTTTACCAAACCTCAGACCATGCAAGGGGTTTGGTTGCAACCTGTTGGTGGTATTTCGTGGGACAAAAACCATACGCTCTATGGTGGTATAAACTTGCTTAAGATGCCCGGTACCAGCGAAGTGGTCGACAAGGCAGAGCTGGTTCTTTATTACCAATACGAGACAGACCGTGTGATTTTCAGGGCTGGTTCGTTTTCGAGCAACGAGGCATTGCATAATTATAACGACTTCTTTTTCTCTGATTCGGTTCGTCACTTCAAACCACTTATGCAAGGACTCTTCTGGCAGATAGGAGGGGAGATGGACTTTTTTAATCTCTGGATGGACTGGACCGGTTATGGTTCACCCAAACAGCGTGAGAGTTTCTTTCTGGGTTCATCGGGAAAAATAACGAGAGGTCGCTTTTTTGCAGATTATCAGTCGTATCTTTTTCATTATGCCAATACGTTACCGGCTACTTCAGGGTGGGGGGTGAGTGAACATTTGCAACATATGGCTTCAGTAGGTGTTCTATATGATTTGAAGAATAGCCTGAAAGGAATGCTGTCGGCTGGATTTCTTATTGCTAAGGAACGCGACAGAAAGGCTGAGATTTGTTACAACCCAATGGGTTTTGTGGCTCGTGCCAATGCCGAGTTATGGGGTATCGGCACAGAGAATACTTTTTACAAGGGCAATCAACGAATGGGGTTATTTCCGGAGTATGGAACGGAGTTGTATTGGGGTAATCCCTTTCTACAGGGGGCCACTTACCTGCAAAGCAAGTGGTATGTGAAACTGATGGAGTCAGAGCGTGTTTCAGCTCGTATTAATTGTAATTTCCACCTGTCGGAGGGGAATCTATTTCTTCAACAAACACTCAATCTGTCACTCTCCATCGATAACTTTTCCAAAAATAAAAAGAAAGCTGTCCGCTATCCATGGATGAAGCTTTTTGAATAAATAGAGTAAACAATATAGCAAGCATATGGACTCAACTCAACAAAGAATAGAATTGCTGCGGCAACAGCTTCACGACTATAACTACCATTATTATGTGTTGTCGCAACCCCTCATTTCAGATAGGGAGTTCGACCAGTTGATGCAGGAGTTAATTGATTTGGAGACGCAACATCCAGAATTTCATGATCCTAACTCACCAACCCAACGTGTGGGGAGTGATATCAACAAGGGCTTTACCCAAGTGGTGCACCGCTATCCGATGCTGTCGCTGCAAAATACCTACTCCGAAGGGGAGGTTGCTGATTTCTACAATAGAGTGAAACGGGCGTTGAACGAGGAGTTTGAGATTGTGTGTGAGTTAAAATACGACGGCACATCCATCTCACTACACTATGAAAATGGGCAGTTGAGTCGTGCTGTTACCCGAGGCGATAGCAAGAAGGGTGACGACGTGACGACAAACGTGCGTACCATACGCAATATACCGTTGATGCTGAAAGGTGATAATATACCTGAATCTGTGGAGCTGCGTGGCGAAATTGTTATGCCTTGGAGCTCTTTTGAGGCACTAAATAGAGAGAGGGAGGAGCAGGAGGAGATTCTCTTTGCTAACCCGCGAAATGCGGCCTCAGGTACTCTGAAGATGCAGGATTCACGTGTGGTCGCTTCACGCAAGCTGGAGTCCTATATTTATATTATGTTGGGAGAGGAGTTGCCTACTGACAGCCATTATCATAATCTGTCTATTGCTCGCGAATGGGGATTCAATGTGTCTCGAACAATGCGGAAATGTAAAAGCCTTGAGGAGATCTTCGCTTTCCTGCGACAATGGGATGTGGAGCGAAAGACATTGCCGGTAACCACCGATGGGGTGGTGCTGAAGGTGGATTCACTCAGACAACAACGAAGCTTAGGAAGTACATCCAAATTCCCCCGATGGGCTATCGCATATAAGTTCAATGCAGAGCAGGCGCTAACAAGGCTTGAGTCGGTGTCGTGGCAAGTGGGCCGTACCGGTGCCGTTACTCCTGTGGCAAACTTGGAACCGGTTTTGCTCTCCGGCACCACCGTAAAAAGGGCGTCACTCTATAACGAAGATGCCATCAATGCACTCGATCTGCATATCGGTGACATGGTTTATGTGGAAAAAGGGGGTGAGATTATCCCAAAAATTACGGGTGTGGACAAAGAGGCGCGTTTCATGATAGGCGACAAGGTTGTATTTACCAAAACTTGTCCCGACTGTCGGACTCCGCTGGTGCGGAACGATGATGAGGCGGTACATTATTGTCCCAACTCAGAGGGATGCCCTCCGCAAATTAAAGGGCGCATTGAGCATTTTGTGACCCGCAAGGCAATGGATATTACCATTGGACCTGAAACCATCTCCTTGTTGTACGATAAGGGTCTTATCCATGATGCCGCCGATCTGTATAGTTTGCGCTTTGAAGACCTCATTGGCCTCGAACGCTGGGCAGAAACAAGTGCACGCAACCTGCTTACTAGCATCGAGAAATCAAAGTCGGTTCCCTACGAACGGGTGCTCTTTGCGTTGGGTATTCGTTTTGTGGGCGAGACAGTCGCACAAAAACTGGCCCATGCGTTTCCTTCAATCGATGCTCTTGCAGTTGCCACAACAGATGAACTGATGTTGGTGGAAGAAATTGGGGAGCGTATCGCAAAAAGTGTAATCGATTACTTTCGGAATCCTAAGTATGTCGATTTTGTAGATCGTCTGCGAAAGAGCGGATTGCAGTTTACACTGAATGAGGAGATGCTGGCGGCGCAGAGCGACAAGCTGAAAGGACTGACCTTTGTGATTAGTGGCACCTTCAACCTACATTCTCGAGATGAATATAAGGCAATGATCCAGCAGCATGGTGGTAGGAACAGTGGATCAGTATCGAAGAACACTGACTTCGTCTTGGCTGGCGATAATATGGGCCCCGCAAAACTGGAGAAAGCCGAAAAGTTGGGTGTAAAGATTATCGATGAGCTGTCATTCCTGGAAATGCTAGGGTAAGCGTGAAGCTGTCATTGACTAACACCGGTCAATTCCTCTACAAATTATTTAAATGGGGAGAGGTTTGTTAGAACTCGAAAATTGGAATTTTTTAAGTGGGGAACAAAGGGCATACACAAATGTTAAAAAATTAAGTTACAAAGAGAATGAGGGTATGCTTAAACGGGTACAATACTGTATTAATAAGGAAACAGGATTGGTAATAAAATAACCATTACAACGCCGACTATAACTTGTAAGGGAAGTCCCACTTTCATATAGTCGCTAAATTTATAGCGACCAGCAGACATCACTAACGCATTGGGGGGAGTGGAAAAGGGACTGGCAAAGCACATACTTGCTGCCACAGCCACAGCAAACAGAAAGGGATAGGGGCTAGCTCCAATAGATAAGGCCGTCTGGAACGCAATTGGAGCAAAAAGTACCGCTGTAGCGGTATTGCTAATGAAGAGGGTGAGTATGGAGGTGGCAATATAAATGCCAGCAAGTACTATACCAGGGCCATGCTGACTCAAACTTCCTGCAATACCTTTTGCGATTAGATCGGAAGCTCCGGTCTTTTCCATGGCTACTCCCAATGAGAACATCCCCGCAAAAAGGAAAATACTCTGCCAGTTGATTGACTTATAGGCCGCCTCAACATTCCGAAAACAACCAGACAAGATCATCAGAATAGCGGCAATCATGGCTGAGATAACCGTGGGGACTATGTTGAATACCATTGCAAGAATCATGAGAATCATAATCAATGCAGCTGTAGGGGCTTTGTGGTCACGTGGCACTTTCAGGGCATTCTCCATGGGCTGACCCACAACCACCCACTCTGACGTTTCGAATGTCAACTGCTCAATATCTTTCCATTTACCTTGTACCAGAAGTAGGTCGCCCGGTTGAAGCTTCACATCCTTTATGTTTTGCAGAATGTAATCACCTTTTCGCCGGAGACCGAGAATGTTTACATTGTAGAGTTGACGGAAATTCGACTCTTTGACCTGCTTGTTGATTAACTTTGAGTCTGACATTAGAACAACTTCGGCGACACCAATCTTACTGAATTTCATCCCTCCGGTCTGAGATACAGATAAAGTGCTTTTCCCATCTTCGCTCTCATGAATATCGGCCATCATTAGGTTGTTTTCCTTAACAAAGACGTCGATATCCTTTATATGGCCGAATACATAAAGTAGGTCATCCTCTTGTAGGGTGCTCGAAGGACCGGCAACCTTCATGTCTACCGACTTGTGAAAGCGTTTCCGTCCTTCAATTCTTCTGATTTCTAATATGCTTACGTTGTATTTGCTTGTGATATTCAGTTCTTGAAGCGACTTACCAATGAATGGCGACTCCTTTCCGATATTTACTCGATAGAGGTTGTCCGCAATCTGATATTCGGAGACAATCTGATTCAATGATTTGGATTTTTGTTCCGATAATTCCTCATTCTCTTTTCCAGAAATGAGCAGTTTGCTTAGTGGCCATAGCAATAGAATGCCCAATCCAAGTGTAATTAAACCTACCGGCAGGAAGGAAAAAAAGGAGAGTTCTGTGAAACCGCCGCTTATAAGGGCATCGTTGATGATTAAGTTGGGTGGGGTACTGATGAGTGTGAATAGCCCCAAGCTGCTGGCAAAAGCCATCGGCATCAGAAAACGGCGTGAACTGGTCTGGGCCTCTGCGGCAAGGCTCATGACGATCGGGAGCATGACGGCGACTGTTCCTGTATTGCTGATCAACCCTCCAATAAATCCAGTGACTAGCATCACCAGAAAATATAGCTTGAACTCACTTTTTCCGGCTACACGCAGAATGCGTGCACTGATCATCTTGGCTAGTCCGGTTTGAAATATACCGCCACCCACAATAAAGAGGGAGGCCATCATAATGACTACGGAATTGGAGAAGCCCGATAATCCTTCACTCGGTGACAAAATGCCAGTTACAACCAACAAAATGACCACAGAGAGAGCAACTATATCTGATCGTACTTTTCCCCATATGAAGAAAAAGACGGCAAGAAGGATGATTGAGAGAACCAGTATTACAGAAAGCTCCATCTTTTATTCCTGCATAGAGAAACTGTGAGAACCAATATGGTGTCCGTCTGCAAAAATGTCTATTTTGTATGTTCCGGGCATCAAGAACTCTTGAATATCCCAGTACATGGTTACAGGAATCTCTTCCCCTCCATATTCAACAATACGTTTCATTGAATACCTGATATTCCCGTTTTCGTAAGGAAAGGTATGTGAAGGATTCTTGGAAAGAACACCCCCATCTGGAGACATGATGCGTACAAACACCTCCCGTTCACCAGGCTCTGTAGTGATATTGCGAGCAATGGTGAAGGTGACGACAATTTGGGTGCTCTTGCTTAATCGTGTTTGTTCTTTACCTCTGTCGTTCACCGCCTTAGCGCCTATGTTGGTCGCAACCAATTGTGCCGCTAGTGAGACTTTTTCCGAGAGCTTCTCTTTCTCTTGCGACACCTGGTTGAGGGTCTGAGTAGTTTGTTGGTATCGTTGTGTAATTTGCCTGTTTTCGGCTCGCAATTCCTCGTTGAGCCTGTTCAACGAATCGATCTGTTGAATATAGTTCCGAAGTATTTTCCGCAAGGTTGCCAGCTCATCTTTCAAGCGTTTTATTTCTGCCTGATCGGTAGCTTTGGTCATGCGCAGTTCTTCCTGCAGGCGCAGAACCTTGGCCTGTTCATTTTCGAGTTTAAAGAGTAGAGAGTCGTTCTGTACACTGAACTTGAATCCCTCATATTGCAATGAAATAGCCTCATACTCATCTTCCAGCTCCTGTTTTTCGACAGTGAACTGTTGTTGCATTTCATCAATTCTAGCATTTTTTGAGATGAGAAAACCTATTACAATCACCAATACCACCGCTAGCACGCCAATAATAGCAATAAGCTGAGGTGTGCGCTCTTTAAAATTTTCTTTCATTCTTTCTCTGTATTTCCGATTGACGGCAAAATTAACGGTTTTCACCCTAAAAGACAATCATTAGCAACTCTTTTTCGGAATTTTAATAATATCCAATATTTATGCTGAAAATCTTCTGAAAATGTATTATTATTGTAGAGGGTTTGGGCGTCGAACTTTATAAATTTAATCGTATGAAAACAACAAAGGTCATTTTTCTGCTTATCGGCATTCTCCCTTTTATTGCCGGTTGTGGTTCTGCCCAGAAAGTATCGTATAA
>DBQD01000031.1:0-1294 GCA_002305715.1 Proteiniphilum sp. UBA1403
CAATCTTTTGAGACAGCCCCTTTTATTCCTATCATCATGCATAGAAAACAACAAAACAAAAATAAAAAAAGATGATAGGGTGTATGTAAATATGGATGTGGCAAATTTAAAAATCTTTGATATTAAAAATATTGCGGATTCGGCTAAGTATATTCCACTTGAGACGAATAATCAATCTTTAATCACATCAATTAGCAAATTGTATGTCAAGGATGATTCAATAATCATATTTGATAGAAAAACAAGAATATACTTTTATTTGATGAAAAAGGAAAGTTCATTAGGAAAATAGGCGAAAAAGGCAGCGGACCTTCAGAGTACATAGAATTCAATGTTATATACTATGACTTCGATGCAAATGGAGAAGCAAGCGTTTACAATGGGTATAAAAATACCGAAGGCTCTCCTGGTTTAAATCGTCTATTATACGTAACCAATAAAAATGAATTGGTTTATGCCATTAATCCAGCTGGTTTAATGGATCAAGAAATAGATGGATTAAAAAAGATCCTACCGTCAATATCTTTTGATTCAAATCCAGTATTGGTTTTTTATAAAATCAAACATTAAGGAAAGCGGTACTACAAACATATTGGCAGTATTCAAAAAAGAATACAAGAAAATTATTGAAAAAAGTGGAGTCCTGAAAGGACTCAAGACACAGGAAGATGTCAGCCGCTTGTTGAAGTATCTCCAAAAGAATGAAAAAGAATGTTTTATCCGGGATGTTTGCCCTCGCACTCCTGGCAACCACAGGTTAAAGTATTCATGATATTGATTTAATAAAGGAGGTGGAGATTGTCAACCTGGATTGTGATGAAGCGATCATCGGCAATATCGATAATGGAGTTCTTTTGATATAACCGTCGGAGTAACACCACAATAAATTTCAATATATTTGGCTACAAAAATTTAAAGAAACAGTTGTTGGGTATACCCCGTAACCATGGTTACTGTAACCTGGAATCCGTTCACATGACGGTTTTCCCGCTTCACTTTTCAATCATCCCGATGTCCCGCAACCAGGAGAGCACCCGGAAGGGCCATTCGTTCACCGTGTGGCCGGTGTTGCGAAGCCCGTAACCATGGCCGCCGGAGGGATAGAGATGCAAGGCTGCCGGCACCTTTGCTTCCTTCAGCGCATAATAGTAGAAGATACTGCTATCGATGTAATTCTTGTCGTCCTGCGTCTGGATCAGGATGGTGGGCGGTGTGTTTTGATCGACCTTCAGCTCGGGAGCAATGGTGAAATGCTCTCCGGAGAGATAGGCCGGGTAGACCAGGATGGTGAAAT
>DBQD01000031.1:1304-1428 GCA_002305715.1 Proteiniphilum sp. UBA1403
CGTAGTTTGTGCTGGCGACAGCCGAAAGATGTGCTCCGGCCGAAAAGCCCATCACGCCAATCTTGTTTGCATCGATATTCCATTCCGCTGCATGGGCGCGGGTATAGGCGATGGCACGCTGCAG
>DBQD01000031.1:1556-11865 GCA_002305715.1 Proteiniphilum sp. UBA1403
TGGGTTCACTCACATTGCTGATGCGCAGCACGGGACAACCGGCCACCTTGTTGCCACCCAGGTCGTCCACCTGCTTCATCTTCCCTGTTTCACCTGGTGCACCATTGGGGAACAATAGTACCGTATTTTCCTGTGACTGGATACGCATTGTTGCAAAGAGAATAAAGAGAAGAAAAACTATTTTCCTCATAGTATACAAATTTCCGTGTGAAAAATGTGTGTTTTGCAATTGCAAATATAATACTTTAAAATATTTTTTCTGTTTACGTGCTTAATTTTCAGCAATTCTTATCTATTAAAAGAGAAGAGACCGCTCCAGCATGGGGCGATCTCTTCAAGTTCTTTTGAAACACTTTAGTGACAGCAGATTATCAGTCAACTAATATATTTCAAACTTAGTAATACAATCCTAAATAAAATTCAGCTATTGCCATTGAATTTGAAGAAGCTGTCCATGCATCATATCGCAACATAATGTAACGATAATTGCTTTCGGGTATAACTACATTACCTGTTACCTTGCCTGGATGATTCGCATCTCCTGTATTCGAAGCTAAACTATTACCCGGCAGATCAAGGGTATCTTGAATTGTTGACCACTTGGTCATGTCAATGATACAATCGGGATCGTTGCTGCCGTATAAACTTATTTTTTGTGGTTTTAAGTTTCCATTTGCTTGTGCAGTTCGATAGGCTATTCTAAAATAGTTGAACGATGATACACTGCCAAGATCAATGATAAAATAGATGTCATTTCCATCACTTGATACACCACCATATGAGTGAACAGTACCGGTTTTATTACGATTATCCAAATAAGTTTCACCATATCCTTTCACCATCGATAGGTATGTTTCTACATTTCCATCGAAGTGTACCATCGGATGCATTTGTGCATCTGTACCAGATGCAGCATAGAATAGTGGATGTGAGAGATAGGGAGATTTATTCTTCTCTGTTACCTGAACGAAACTATTGTTTGCTAGGGGGCTACCATCAGAGATACGAGTTTCCGGAGCAGCATACCATTTGCTTCTGTCTAAATCAACGTAACGGACAGTAGAGTATTCAATTGCGTCAGAATATAGAGAAACACCTTCAAAATCATATAAAGCCCTGTATCTAACAGACATTCCATTATAGTTTTGCAATGTAATGGTGTTCGTCTCAGTTATCTGTGATTTTTGCTCCCCTGTTGATTTATCTATCCATATAAACTCATAACCACCCCAATAGCCATCGTTTAACTCCGGCATTGTGAAACTTGTATGCTCTTTATCGAAAATAACCAAATCGGCACTGGGAACTTCCAAATAATATTCCCATGGTGAGTAAAACAAATCTTCGCTTTCGGGTTCAGGACGATAAACAGAACGATATCGAAAAGAGTTTGACTCAAAATTTTCCAAGTATCCGACAGTCTCTGTTGGGTTAACAACCAATTTTGAAGTTAAGCCATCATCCGATTTCCATTCAAATTCAGTAGCCTGCAAACGTTGATCCATATTCTCAGCATATGTGACCTTGTAATTGGCTCCTTCTCTTCCTTTCGATGAAATAAGACGGTTTTGCAGTAGCGATTCCCATATTTCACCGTAAGATGTTGCGGTAATGGCAACCGGTATTGATTTATTGCCTTTTTCATCCAGAATTGAAAGCTCAAATATGTAGGATGCTTCTACCAAGTTCTCGATATAGACACTGGTCTCACCAGATGTACTAATTGGGGCAACTAGATGCTCTTGCTTGTTAAACCAGTATAATTCGACCTTCGTAGCACGAGGGTCTTCCAATTCAGGAATAACTATACGTATACGATTACGTCCTCCAATACCTTTCACTTCTGAGTCATCCAATTTGGTGAGGTACGTAATGGGGCCATCCTTAATAAAGTCACTGTACTTGTAATCCATGGGAGAACATGAATAAAGTACCAAGAAGGCCGAAACGATAAAAAATGTGATTATATTTTTCATTATTCTTTCCTATTTTGCGTAGTTTAACGTGATCCGAAAAAGCTTATTTCGCCAATTTGAGTCGAACCTGCATGAACACTTGTTGCAAATGTTTTGATAATTTGCACACGTACATAACGAACGGGTTGGTCAAGTGACTTCATCGTCATCTCATGTCCATTCTGGATAATCAGATTGTCTTCAGCGGTACGATCATTAGTCCCAGGATAAGGGTCAAACGAACCATCTGCTCTAGACAAATAGAAGAGACCCAAGTTTAACCATGCATTGGTGTCGTAAATATCATCAACCAATTCGCTAGGATTACTACCGGTATAGGTAGCCCCATATACCTGAATAATTTGAGGATGTCCTCCACGGAATTGGTTGGACGGGTCATTACGAGGCCACAAAATAAAGCGGCTAAGGTTATATGCATCACCTAAGTCAATCGTGAAATGATGAGGGAACGGAGCTAATGGCTTGGTATGGTAACATTCAGAGCTGGAGCCCACTACACCATCAAATAGACGAGTAAACTGCACATTGGAGCCAGACCATGAGTGCATCTTATGACCCCAGAAATTAGATGGCAATGCATAACCCGTTTGATCCGGAACATAAGAACCATCTCCGTCCAAATTACATAGAGCAACCTCTTTGAATAGATTTTTCGGCAACTGCATTTCGAACCAAGGTGCACAAACCACATCTTTAGGAGGAGACCAATGTCCCCATTTATCGCGTATTTGAACACGGAAATTCTGGTCGATATCGGGTTCATGTTCCCTGTTAAAATATTCCACACTTGGAGCAACCGTATAGTGTGTTCCAACTTCAACCCATTCGTTGGTCACTAAATCCTGCTTAAATGTCCGGAAAGCAAGTTTAGCCCCTGTTTCATTTTCCGTTGTAACACGAATACCCATGAAAGTAGGATTAATTTGCAGGTTATCATACGCCATCAGGTAGGGTGGACGTAGAGGATTCACAGTTACTTCTACCGGTGCAGAGAAAGTCTGCCCATGACTTACCGAATAGAGTTTAACTTTAAAGCTTCCTTCTGAACCAAATCCATCAACCACCACTGAATCGGTATAAAATGATGCCGTTTGGTTGTATTCAATTCCATCATCTGTTGTCCAAACAGCTTTCACATATTGAAGATTCGCATCATTTGGGCGATCATAATAAATAATGGATGCTCCACTTATATTAACCACCTCTTTTACTGTAACTTGCTTTGGAACCTCGGTGCTCCCTATTGGATTATTGAGCTGATCTACTCCACAAGCATATAAGAGCATCAGGGCAATAAAAAATGCTATTTTAATCGGTTTCATTTTCTGTAATTTTAAATTATTACCAACCATAATTTTGCAGCGTGTTCTTGTTTCTCAAGATTTCTTCATCTGATATAGGCCAGAAATAGTCTCTTGGTGTAAAATTTCGAGTATATACCCACGTCTCTCTATAATAAAGAGCAGGATCAGCTGCTTCCATATTCCAACCGGTAATTGGCTTATTGTATTCATCCATTGCCATTTTCCAGCGTCTAAGATCCCAGAAACGATGTCCTTCAAAGACAAATTCAATCAGTTTCTCTTGGCGTACTATATCTCTTAATCCGGCCTGTCTCTGGAACTTGGTTGGATCGTTTGAGAAATTTCCCCAGGACTCTTTTACACCCTGAAGACCAGCTCTTTCACGAACAATATCAACATAAGAAATTGCTTGGTCTCTTGCTTCTTGCGTATTAAATGCTTCGTTCAATGCCTCAGCATACATCAAGTAAAGTTCAGGAAGTCTGAAGTATGGGAATGGATAACGGGTGTATGTAACGGTAGTACTACCTGAACATACAGTGAGCCAGTGCAATATTTTCTTTGGCCACATACCGGTCATGTTCCAAGAGTGAGCAATTGAGTTCTGAGAATATTCACCGGAACGTGCATGTGGAGCTTGCCCTGTTTCGCTTGTATTTCCATGTCCAAACCATATTCCACGGTCGAATCCAATACTTGCATAAAGTCTAGGTTCACGATCGAAAAACATACCAGCAGTTGTTTCACCAACCTGCAAGTAATACAATTGATCTGTGCCGACAATTCTTGGGGTGAAGCGACCGGTATAGTTCCAAGTTTTGTCCTCTTTCATGGGAACTCCATTCTTGGTATAGAATTGATCAACAATTTTTAAAGGTACTCCAAAATTGTTTCTATTGGTGGTCTGACCACTCGCCTGAGCAGCAGTAAAGTCACGTGGGTATGCCTGAATTTGGTACTGTTGTGGCCAGCTTCGTGAATCGGCCCATATTACATCGTCGTTCCAACGTTCAACCAGTGAACCTCTGATGCTCAGCTTAAGGCGTGTTTGTTCAGAGATATTTCCAAATTGCGTACCAGTGAAGGTGTACAATTTATTCTTTTCAATCTCATTAAAAAAGTCAATTGCATCTTTGCATGCTTCTACAGCTTTTACCCAAAGGGCTATTTTTTGTTCTTCCGTTTTGTTAGGATTGAAAATCTCAATACCTCTACGATCTTTGAGTCCTGCATAATCTGTATTTCCATTAAACAACGGACTTGCAAATGTCACCAACATTTTGGCTTTCATTGTCAAGGCAACACCTTTGGTGATTCTACCCAATTCAGTGGCTTGGTCGTTTACAACAATCATCAGGTGATTTCTAGAAAGAATATCATCCATTTTTGACACGCAATATTCAACGCATTCATCCATTGTATTACGATAAACATGGGTAACATCTGTATCGTCCTGCACACTTAGATTCACATCCTTAATAGGGATGGGTCCGTACATTCGAATAAGATAGAAATGCAACCAAGCCTTTATCACTTCCACCTCGGCTTTCCAACGATTGCGTTCTTCTTCGGTAATATCGGGTACTCTATCGATGTTTGCAAGGAAAATGTTGCAATCACTGATACCTCGATAAAGATGTTTACCTCCGTTAATGCCTCTCCAGAAATCGAAAAGAGGACTATTGGAACGTTGACCACCTAATGCTAAGTTTTTAGCGTTATTTGCATCGGAGTATTGTGTTGACACCCAGATTTCATCACCTCCAAGTAATGCGGGATCATCATTATATGAACCTGCGTTTGGAATATAGGAATAACACATGAAGAAAAATTTCTCAGCTTGCGAACGCATCGAAAAGGCATTGTCTTCGATTGTAGCAATCATATCCGGTACAACATCAAGGTAGTTGTTGCAGGCCGTTAGAACGCTAAATAAGAAAATGAGAAAGGGATATTTTAATTTATTCATAACCATAATTATTAAAATGATAAATTGAGTCCCACATTAAATGTACGTTGAATGGGATAACCTAAACCATTACCTGCCATTTCCACATCCCACAGTTTGAACTTACTAATGGAGAAAACATTGGAACTAGAAAGATAGATACGAAGGTTGTTAATTTTGGCTTTCGACATCATTTTTTCAGGAAGTGTGTAACCAAATTCAACCGATTTTAAACGAAGGAATGCACCATCACGCATAAACCAAGTACTGCGTTGGTTATTATGACTTACTTGACTTAATGCTGTTGCCAAACGTGGCCATGTTGCATACGGATCGCGATTTGTTTCACTCCAATAACTATCTGCAATAAATTGCATCAGAGCGTTGTTTCCAACAAGGCTACCCGGTGTATTGTTGGAGCCTGTAGTATTGAAGAAAGGAGATGTTGTATTGTAGTCAATCCAGAATGATCTCCTATGTACTCCGTTGAAGAAGAACGAGAAATCGAACGATTTAATACCGATAGATGAACCAAAACCATACTGAATTTCCGGTGTTGTTGGGTATCCAATAGGAGCCATGTCGCGGTCATTTATTATTCCATCGCCATTCAAATCACGGAATTTAATATCACCGGCCATCACCTGAGTGCTTCCAAATTGAGTGGGTGAATTCCGCACATCGGCATCATCAATAAACAATCTTTCTGCAATATAACCATACTGTTGTGTAGTTGGATTACCAATACGCAGTTTCCACCACTCTGTATCATAGTCGTAGTCTTCGTATTTGGTGTATTCACTCACTGCATACGTAAAGTTCACGCGTGACTGAATCCAGAATGATCTACCTTTTGCATAATTGTGGGTAATAGACAAATCGGTACCTTTTCCTAATGCCTCACCCAGGTTTGCGTTTGGATTTACCCATAAACCCATTGAATAAGGGATTGTACGGCGTTCTTGCAATATACTTTTGCGTTTTTCAGTAAAATACTCCCAAATGACATTGAAATCATCAAAGAGGGTCAATTCAACGGCCATGTTTGTCTTGTAAGAAACTTCCCACGATATTTCAGGGTCGGCATATCTTCGAATGGTCATACCGGGACGGCTATATCCATCAATTTCATAACCGAACGTGTAACCACTTCCTCCGGTCAAACTAACATCCGAGAGATACAAGAAACGCTGATCACTGATATTGTCATTACCAGCCATACCATAAGAACCTCTTAATTTCAACTGGGTAATTTTATCCTTCAGCGGTTCAAAGAAACTTTCGTTTGAAACCATCCATCCCGCACTGATTGAAGGGAAGAAACCCCAGCGGTGTTGTTTGGAGAAACGCTCAGAACCATTGTATCCGAAGTTCGCCTCAACGAAATACTTGCTCATATATGCATAGGATGCCCTACCGGCAAGTCCCACATTTCGGTAAGGAAGTGACCCTAATACCGTGAAAATATCGTTATTACTAGCGGGAACAGTTCTGTTCCGCATGGTAAATACCAATTGCGTATTTAAGTCGTGTGTATCGTCAAAATTTTTAGAATACATGGCAGACGACTCAAAATAGGTAGTATTTACCACCGTAGGTATCTCAACATTAGACTGCAAACTTTCTCCACTAGCATCCGGATTGATTATGTCAACACGGTAATCTCCTGTTAAATAATTGTGATCTGTGAGTTTATAATAGTATGGAGAATAAGAGCGTGAAATTGCGCTGAGGGCTTCGCGCTTGGTATTAAATAATGCTCTTATTTTCAGTCCATCAATGAGAAAACTCATATCTTGATTTAACTCCATTTGCGCACCCATAATAGATTTATTATACTCACGATAACCACGCACCATTTGGGCGTATGGATTTAGATATTGTCCATCTTCAGCGTTTCCGAAGAGTGTATGCGATACATATTTGTGATCTTCATCAATTGGATAGTATGCCGGGAATAAAACAGGATTACTCTTCATAATTAGGCCATACATGGAAGAACCGCTGTTCAATGGTCCTGAATAGTCTTCAAATGTTCCATCGAGACTAACCTTTAGTTCGGTTGTCTTGGAAAGATCGATATTCACATTCGAACGCAATGTATAGATATCCAAGTTGATGTTATTGTTAAAATTATTACGAGAATCTACATTCAAGATACCACCATCTTTCGTATAAGCTGCTGCTACATAATAACGAGCAATGTTACCCCCACCACGGATATTTAGATTGACACGTTGACTGAGCGAATAGTCCTTCATCAACTCCGACTGCCAGTCGGTAACTGGATATAAAAGAGGGTACAGACCTCTCTCGGTATTCTCAATTTTGTCGTCAGAGTACAAAAGTGGAGCCTTTGGATCACGGGTGATAAATGCCTCGTTGTGCATTTTCATATAGGTGATGGGATCTGCTAATTTAATTTTTTGAGTAGGTTGCGAAATGTTGTTTTCAATTCTGACATTCAATTGTGCTCGACCTACCCTACCTTCTTTAGTTCGAATAAGAATAACACCATTGGCACCACGGGCTCCGTAAAGAGCTGTCGCAGCCGCATCCTTCATAATAGAGAAACTCTCAATATCATCTGGTTGGATACGAGCTAATTCTGTTTTTGAGATCTCAATGTTATCCACGAGTATTAGGGGATCAACATTGTAACCGAATGTTGTTACACCTCGAATAAAGAAGTCAGAGTTGTCGGCACCCGGTTCACCCGAAGACTGGTATGAGATCATACCGGCAATTTGTCCAGCGAAAGAGGTGGTAAGATTACTTGTCGGCATTTTCAGGTCAGAAGGAGATACCGTAGAAATTGACGCAACCACACTTTCTTTTTTCTGTGTACCGAAAGCAACAACCGTTACTTCATCCAACAAACTTGTTTCCTCAAGCATGATCACATTTATGACCGGCTTATCGGCTTCTGCTGTGAAGTCTTGAGAAACAAAGCCCATAAAACTGAAACGAACCGTGCTTTTCTCTGGTACGTTACTAAGTACATAATCACCATCCATATCGGTTGTTGTACCGGTAGTGGTTCCAACTACTATAATGGTAACCCCAGGCAAGGCATTACCATCAGCATCAAGCACCTTTCCTCTTATTGTTAATTGTTGCGCAATTAACGAGAGAGAAAAGATACAAAACACAAATAACATGATAGTCTTTCTCATTATCTTTGATTTTATAAATTAAAAAAAGGTTACTATTTTCTTGGCAATTTAATCACCTCACTACCTGCAAGAAGGAAAGCACCTGTACCGTATACTTCCCAACTATCGGGAGAAAAGTTTTTCTGTGGATCAGCACCAATTGGCTGTACCCATCCTACCCGTCCTTCTTCATTTACACAGTGGGTTAATGCCACCCAAGTTTTCCGAACAGCTGGCAGATAGGTCTTCTTATCGAGCAACTTGTTGTTAATCCCCCAGGCTAATGCATAACAGAAGAAACCTGAACCGCTAACTTCTCCTCCGGGATAGGATTCTGGATCGAGCAAACTGGCTCTCCATAAACCATCTTCTTGCTGAAGATCTAACACCCTTTTTGCCATCTCCTTATACAGTTGTTCATAAAAAGGTCGCTCCGGATAATCGGCTGGCAACTCTTTTAGAATACGAACCAGACCACCCATTACCCAACCATTACCACGTGACCAGAAAATGCGCTGACCATTCTTTTCGTAACGATCTTTACCATCATTCTTAATCACATAGTTTAGATCGCGAGCAAAAAGCTTCTCTTCTTTATTGTAAAGCAGATCATAACATTCTTTAAAGTATTTGTCGTTCACGGTAAAATAGGTATGATCATTTAGCGTTGCTCCTAATTTGACCAAAGTGGGAGGTGCCATAAAAAGTGCGTCGCACCACCACCATTTAATGACATCAACCTTTCCACGGGTAGGATATGGTCGTTCAATAAAAAGGTTTACAGTATCGATTGTGGGACGAATCATCTCTTCCCTCTTTTCAAAGCGATAGAGATCGATATATGTCTGAGAAATAGCTATATCATCGGCATGATAGAACCGTTTGTTTGGACTCCATCCTGCGGTGTTCCCCATTCTTAGCAATGCATCATAAATGTCGGGCGATTGTGTAGTTTCCCATGCTGCAAAGACTCCAGCATAAAAAGCTCCGTTCGTCCAATCCTTTGTATTATGCTTCGGGTTTTGCAATTGCCAATTGGTTACTTTCAACATCAACGACTTTATTTGGTCTTCTTTAAATGCATTTTTATCGGAAGACTGTGCTACACAAAATAGGAAAGATGATTGAATTAATGTAATAAACAGGACCAACACTATGAACATACTACGAAAATGCATACGAGCTTTGCGCAATGTTACAGATGGTGATGAATGTGTTTCCGAATTGTTTGTTTTTGTTCTTTTCATTGTGATAATTATATTAAAAGATTATAGCATTGTAACCCCTTCAGGAAGGTAATGCTATAATGGTATTAATTATTATTTGTGTTACAATTGATATGATTTAACAATAATCATGGTTTTCAATACAAAACAATTTCTCTAAAAGGCTCTACCACAGATTACTTCAAATATATTAAAATATTATATAAATTTAGCCTGCTCTATAAACCTTACAAGCTTTATGCGATAGTTATCCTAAAAAAAGACAAATAACAACAAAGGAATAAAAATATTTTTGATTTACAGAAGAACAATATTGTATAATTATCAACCTATACGCATATTTATAAATTTTCACCATGTAAGGAAAACCAAACAGATATATTATACTCGCTTGATTATAATGCATTTAAGACACATGCTTTAAAGTTTTATTTTTCAAACGATATTTATTTATTCGAATTTATTTTTATATTGCAAAAGCAGCATGTTTAATATTTATTAATCTATATCTCAATTCATTGAATCATGTATATCAATAAAAAAATCGACCATAAAAGTATTGTTTACACACTGAATCTTGACTTTAAGAGAATCTCTAATTGATTTAAGTAAGAGTAGTGAAATATCTTTTTTATCATTTTCCATGCAAAAAAATAGCGAAGTTGTAAATACCCTAGCAGTTATTGTTCAGCAAGTAGAT